>BDSY01000027.1 GCA_002897895.1 bacterium BMS3Abin06 | reverse complement strand
CGAAGCATGAATCCCCTGCATACCATATCCCGTAATGCACCATTAGGCTGAACCCAATTCCATGCCTTGCATAGCTTTTGCGATAATGCTCGACGACTTTCTCCAGGATTCTCGGAAATTAATCTCTTGATGAATTCAACGTCCTGCCTGGTTGCTGCCCTGCCTTGATATTTGACTTCCTCCTTCATGTGCTAAAGATAACATAACGGATGTCTGGAATGCAAGCTGATATTTTAATAAGGGACTTTTTACCTCAACTTTTTGAGATGTTACTATTTCTGTCTATGTGCCTATGTGCCTTTGCCACTTTGCACCTGAGTAGTTACCTTTAATTTAAAAAAGCAGCCGGACTATTCTAAAGCCCTGCCTTTTCCCCGTTTACGATATCATGCAGGGTCTTCTTTTTCAGCAATTTGATCCTGCGTCCGCTGACTTCAAGAATCCCTTTTTCACTCATTCGCCTGAGTATCCTGGAAAGGGTCTCAGGTATTGTCCCGAGAAGGCTGGCGAGCTGTCCCCTGGAGATGTCTATCTCAACAGTCTCGCTGTATCCCGGTTGCCGGGAGAGATAAAGGAGATAGGCGGCAAGCCTTCCGGGCACCTCCTTAAGGGAAAGGTCTTCAATCATTCTGGTAAAGTACTGCAGGCGCATCGAAAGATTGGCCATCATATTCATGACAACGGACGGCTCATTCTTGATCAGTGCAAGAAAGTCCTTCCGGGGGAAAAACAGCGCCTTTGTCTTCTCCATTGCATCGGCATGCGCAGGATACGGGTTGCCTGCAAATGCGGAGACAGCGCCGAGAAGCTCTTTTGAGCCGACTATATGGAGTATCTGTTCCTTGCCGTCCGAGGAGAGTTTGAAGACCTTTACACGGCCTTTCATAATAATATAGAAGCCTGTTGATTCGCTTCCTTCAATGAAAATATTTTCACCCCGTGAAAACTCCCGCCTGACAAGAATTCCATCAAGCATTCTGCCGGCCGGCTCAGGCAGGTTCCGGAAAATCGGGATATTCAGAACAGGGGATATATGCTCGCTTGCTTTCTTGCTCATCTTTAGTATAATTAATACCATCATCGAACAGTTTCTGTCAAAAAAGAAAATGTAACCGTGAACTTTTAACCGGCAACCGTAAACAGTTACAAAAATTTCCTTACGTTCTTGACATAAGTCAAAGACATATCTGCATGATCTCGATTAAAATCAGAGCAGACAAAGAAACAGGAGTTTGGGGAGGCAATCTTCCCGGCCCGCCCTTCCCCATCCGGGGGGAGGGATATAACGGATTTAAGGAGGTTTGACATGTTCTGTAACCAGTGTGAACAAACAGCAAAAGGGGGATGCGACAAAATCGGTGTATGCGGGAAGAAGCCGGATGTTGCAGCGCTCCAGGACCTTTTGATTTACGCGCTCAAGGGGCTTTCGCTCTATGCAAATGAGGGCAGGAAGGTCGGCGTTGCGGATGCGGAAACAGATGAGTTTGCCATGGAAGCGCTTTTTTCCACTTTAACGAATGTGGATTTTGATCCTGAAAGATTCGCTGCTTTAATTAACAAATGTGTGGAGTTAAGAGATAAAATCAGGGAAAAAGTCGGGGCAGCCGGCGGGAGTGTTGATTTTTCAGACAGCGCCGCTGCATTTGTTCCTGAAAATACGATTGAAGGGATGGTCAAACAGGGGGAAGCAACGACTATTACACCGCCTGATATCGATGCCGATGTTGCATCACTTGAGCAGACCACCCTGTATGGCATAAAAGGCATCGCTGCCTATGCATATCATGCTCAGGTTCTCGGCCATAAAGATGATGCAATTTATGCCTATGTATACGAGGCATTAAGCGCTATGCTCAATAAAGGACTTACTCTTGAAGACTGGGTAGGCCTGGCCCTGAAGTGCGGAGAGATCAACCTCAGGACCATGGAAATACTTGACGCAGCCAATACCGGGAAGTACGGCCATCCTGTGCCAACGGAAGTGCCCCTGGGCGCTAAAAAAGGAAAGGCGATCCTGGTTTCCGGCCATGACCTCAAGGACCTTGAAGAAATACTCAGGCAGACAGAAGGCAAACAGATAAATGTCTACACCCACGGTGAGATGCTCCCAACTCACGGATATCCGGAATTGAAAAAATATCCCCATTTCTACGGCCATTACGGGACTGCATGGCAGAACCAGCACAGGGAATTTGCTGAGTTCCCGGGCGCGATTGTTATGACCACAAACTGCCTGCAGAAGCCGCTTGATTCCTACAGGGATAATATATTTACCTGTGGACTGGTCGGCTGGCCGGGTATTACCCACATTCAGAATAATGACTACACCCCGGCCATTGAAAGGGCGCTTGAACTGCCTGGCTTTACAGAAGACGTTCCGGGCAAAACCGTCATGACAGGCTTTGCAAGGAACGCTGTTATGGGAGTTGCTGACAAGGTAATTGAAGCTGTAAAGAGCGGCGCTATACGGCATTTCTTTCTTGTTGCAGGCTGCGACGGCTCAAAGCCGGGAAGGAACTACTATACGGAGTTTGTGGAGAAGGTGCCAAAAGACTGCGTGGTACTCACCCTTGCATGCGGTAAATTCAGGTTTTTCGACAAGGACCTGGGCGACATAGGCGGCATTCCCCGCCTGCTTGACATCGGCCAGTGCAATGATGCATATTCTGCAATCCAGATTGCCCTTGCCCTCTCAAAGGCATTTGGTGTGGGGGTAAATGAACTGCCACTCTCAATGATAATTTCATGGTATGAACAGAAGGCCGTGGCAATACTGCTTACCCTGCTCCATCTCGGCATAAAGGATATAAGGCTCGGGCCAACGCTTCCGGCCTTTATTACCCCGAATGTGCTTGACTTTCTTGTAAAGAATTACGATATCAAGCCTATTTCCACGCCTGATGAGGATCTGGCGGCTATTCTCAACTAAAGGCCGCTTAAGCATAAACCAGACCGTCGACGGTCGACTGTTGACTGTCGACGGTTTACGGTTCACAGTACTCCGTAAACATAAGGGAGGATATATGTTAGCTGAAGTGCAAATTATTGAGGGTGGCCAACTGCTCAGGACAGAAAAGATGAGGTTAAAGATGGTGAAGGAGTTCAGCAATGAGATTACCATCTATGAAAATGAAGCCGGAAGAGCTGTTGTGCACTTTAAAAAAAAGAATGAGTATGTCCTGATTTCCATTGACATGGCATAGAACAAAACATTCAGGAAAGACCGGACCCGTTTTTTCTGCACCCTGCACCCTGACAACTGTACCCTGTGAAGAGTTAAGATTTCACTTTACTATGACCCCGGCATACCCGACTACATAATCATAATCACCGCTTACTTCGCCGGAGGTCATATATTTAATAAGGGTAGATTGTGCGGCCCCCATTTTTTTAGCGGCAAAAAGCATCATAGTTGCAGGAATAACTCCGCACATGGTGATTCCTTCGTCTCTGACAGTATTATAAAGGCCCTCCGGATCTATAGCCGTTATCCTCTCAATAGCCTTTTTATCTTTTTTCCTTGCTGCCGGATCCGTTTCAAAATGGGTCATATCAGAACTTGCAATGATTGTGACTGTGTAATCCGAATCTTTAATTACACCTGCTAATGCCTCTCCGACCAGCCTGCATGTATCCAGAGAAGCTGTCATTACTGTAATGGGGACTATATTAACATCAGAAGAAAAATGGAGAATAAATGGAAGCTGAACCTCAAGTGAGTGTTCCATTTGATGAGCAAGGCTGTCCTCTTCAATAATATTACAATGCTGTTTTAATCTCTTTGCAAGATTGTCATCTATCTTTAATTTCCCTGTCGGTATTTGCCACTCACCGGATGACATTATAGAGAAAGGACTCCCAAGCCCCGTATGGTTAGGGCCAATCAGTATAAAAGTGTGAGGGATTTTAATTCTTGAATATACTGCGCCCTCAACCCTGCCTGAATACATAAGCCCTGCGTGGGGCGATACAATGCCTGCCGCACTCTCTTTTTCAACACCGGCCTCGATGCAATCTTCGACCTGCGCGGAGAGTCGTGAAGGGGAAGATTCGTAGAACTGTCCGGCAACTGCCGGTGGACGTATCATATTATCACCCGCATAAAAAATTAAATGGTATCTGTGTATAAAGTGCTGTTTTTTATTTTCGTCATGCCCGAAGTCTGTAATCGGGCATCCGGAACTCACTGAAAAGACTGGATTCCCGCTCAACAAATTGCGGGAATGACGGCTCAATTGTTATGTTTATACACAGACTCTATGTAATGTTAAAGCATTATCAAAACTCACTGTACTCGTGGTCGGCAAGATTCTTAAACTTTGTGTATTTCTCCATAAATGCGAGTTCAATTACCTTTGTCGGGCCGTTTCTTTGCTTTGCTATATCCAGTTCAGCTATACCTTTCTTCTGAGAATCCTGTTTCTTATAATAATCATCCCTGTAGAGAAATAATATTGTATCAGCATCCTGCTCTATTGCGCCTGATTCTCTTAAGTCGGCAATTATCGGGTTCTTTTTGTCTCCCCTCTGCTCGCAGCTCCTGTTAAGCTGGCTGATAACAATAACAGGCACCGACAAATCCTTTGCAAGTGCCTTCAATGAGCGTGAGATATCCGAGATCACCTGTTCTCTCGCAGTATATGAACCCACACCACTCATAAGCTGAAGATAATCAACAACAATAAGGCCCAATCCGTGTTCGGCCTTCAGACGCCTTGACTTTGCCCGTATATCAAGAATTGAATTGAACGCATCATCTATATATATCGGGGCATCGGCGAGTCTGCCCGCGGCATTTACGAGTTTTCTGTAGTCTTCTTTGCTGTGGTAACCCGAGCGGACCGCTTTTGAATCAACCTCTGCCTCAGAGCACAACATTCTCAGAACGATCTGCTCTTTGGTCATCTCAAGGCTGAAAACAGCTATGGGCGATTTTCCCTCTATAGCGGCATGTGTGACAATATTCAGACAGAATGCAGTCTTGCCCATACCCGGCCTTGCGCCTATGACTATCAGATCACCGGGGTGGAATCCTGTTGTGGCTTCATCAAGATCCGAAAAACCCGTAGGGAGGCCTGTTATAAGCTCCTTTTTATTATAGAGCCTGTCAACAAGTTCAATAGTATCTTTTATGATCTCTTTTACATGGACATATGAGCTCCCTACCATCTTTTCCGAAATGCCGAAAATTTTTGTTTCAGCCTGGTCCAGGAGTTCATTGACATCCTGTTCAGTGTCATAACTCGTTGTAATGATCTCGGTGGCCGTAACAATAAGATTTCTCAGGATAGCTTTTTCTTTGACTATTTTTGAATGATATTTTACATTTGCAGATGTCGGCACCAGACTCACAAGCGAGCTTAAATATGAAGCACCGCCTATCGCCTCTAATTGTTCTTTCCTGTTAAGCTGTTCCGTAAGGGTGATCAGGTCAATCGGCTCGTTCTTTTCATAAAGATCAAGCATCCCGATAAAAATCTTTTTGTGGGCATCTTTATAAAAATCGCCCGGCGTCAGATGTTCTATTATGCTTGCAATTGCCTCGTTTTCGAGCAATACAGCACCGAGAACAGACTGTTCCGCTTCAATATTCTGCGGCGGCAAACGGTCATACCCGGCCGGCGATTGTTTTAAACCACCTTTTGAACCTCTTTCATTGCGCACAGGGTTAAGCATTGAAATACTCCTAAGCCTCAGCCGCCTTTTTAACCTCTACGGTCACAGTTGCTGTTACATCCTGCTGGATCTTGACGGATATATTGTAAGTTCCCAGCTTTTTTATGGGCTCTTCAAGGAGTATTTTACGTTTGTCAACTTCAATGCCCTGCGCGGCAATGGCTTCAGCTATATCTTTTGCGGTTACGGATCCGAATAATTTATCCTCTTCCCCTGCCTGAACTTCCATGCTGAGAGTCATGCCGGACAGCCTGGCTGATAATTCATCCGCAGCTGATTTGATTTTCTTTGCCCTGGCAAGAATGATATTTTTCTGATGTTCAAATTGCTTTATATTCCTGGGGTTTGCCTCTACTGCAAGATTCCGCGGGATCAGATAATTTCTCCCGTATCCATTAGCCACATCTACAATGCTGCCAATGTTCCCAAGGTCTTTCACGTCTTCTTTTAAGATAAGCTTCATAATTTTTCTCTCCTCTTTTTTGTTAGTTACATATTTTCTTACCGGGCAGGGGCAAGGTCGCCTCGCCCTTACAAATTATATCAATCAGATATTGTAGCTTAATAAAAAGTAAAAGTTAAAGATAAAAAATCAATCAGAAGGGAACATCTTCCCTGGATTCATTATTCCTTTCGGGTCAAATACGTTCTTTACTGCTTTCATTATATCAATACTCACATCTGAAAGCTCCATTCCCACATATTGTTTCTTTGTAATTCCCACGCCGTGCTCCCCTGAGATAGTCCCGTCAAGTTTAAGGGCAGCCTCAAAAATATCCTTAACTGAATCCGTGGCCCTCTGATACTCTTCTTCATCCTCTTTGTCCGTCATAACATTCACGTGAATATTTCCGTCACCTGCATGGCCGAAGTTAGCTATTATCAGATCGTATTTTTCAGCAATTTCTCTCAATGCCTGCAGCATTTCAGGAATTCTCCCGCGGGGAACGACAATGTCTTCGTTTATTTTTGTTGGTTTTATGTGATAAAGAGCAGGTGATATTGCCCTCCGGGCTTCCCATAGACGCTGTTTTGAATAGATATCATCGGCAATGCTTATTTCTCCATTTAAAGAAGCACAAATGGATGCAACTTTTTCAGCCTCTTCCGATACTGCTGCATGCGCGCCGTCAACTTCTATTAATAACAATGCCTCTGCATTCCGGGGAAGTCCGAAAGGCTTGTAATTTTCAACTGCCCGGATTGATTCAGAGTCCATGAATTCAAGGGTCCGGGGGATTATACCTGAAGAGGTAATCTTGCCGACTGTTTGTGCAGCGCCGCCCAATTTTGAAAAAGTACATAACAGTGTTACTGTCTCCTCAGGCAACGGCAATACCTTCAAAAAAATCTTTGTTATGATTCCGAGTGTCCCTTCAGACCCCACTAATAATCTTGTCAGATCATATCCAACTACACCTTTATATGTTTTGCCCCCGGTCATGAGCACTCTTCCATCAGGAAGAACCGTTTCCAACCCAAGGACATAGTCCTTTGTCACCCCGTATTTTATTGCCCGGGGACCGCCGGCATTTTCAGCAACGTTTCCGCCTAAAGTGCAAAATTTCATGCTTGCGGGGTCAGGCGGGTAAAAAAGTCCTGTCTCCTCGAGTTTTTCCTGTAAATGCGAATTGATAACCCCGGGCTCGACTATCGCAACCATATTCTTTTCATCAATATCAATGATTCTGTTCATTCCTTCAAGAGAAAGAATTACTGTATCATTCAGAGGAACAGAACCGCCTGTCATGCCTGTGCCGGCTCCTCTCGGAATAATCGGGATATTATTTTTGAAGGCATATGCAGCAGCTTCTGAAACTTCTGCTGTGCCGGAAGGCCTTACAACCGCAGATGGGGCACCTTCGCTGGAAGAGGCATCAAACCCGTAACAGAAGAGTTCCTCTTTGCCTGTTGATACCTTGCCGGGAAGTATATCTTCGATTTTCTTATTGAAAAATCCGAATGCCATAATGATTCAATTATAACAAAACCTCATATCAATAGTTTTGTATTGAAAAACCACCCCTCAAGAGACTTGAGCGGAATTTCGAGTCCTTCAACATAGTTGATTTTTCCCACGGTTATGTTATCATGTTTTTAGGTAATAAAGCCGGAATAACAGGGGAATATTCTGCTCTCTACGCTCATATTAACTAAACGTAATAAAGATTAAACAGCTTTCTGCCACCCCTCACTGAATGGTTACCTTAAATATTATTCTTTAGTGGAAAATATCGTGGAAAAAAAGTACAGAGATAATTTTTTCAAAAAAACCAAGCTCTTCTCTTCATTAACAGATAAGGAAATGGATCAAATCATAGATAAAATGGTTGTAAAACAATTTAAAAAAAATGAGACAATTCTCTATGAAGAAGATACAAATGAACTTATGTATATTATTCTCTTAGGCAAGGTGAAGGTTATCCGTACAACAGAAGACGGGAAAGAAATAATTCTTGCAATACATAAATCCGGCAGTTTTTTTGGCGAGATGTCCTTAATTGATGGAAAAACAACGCCTGCTTCGGTAGTAGCTACAGATGACTCTCTTATAGCCATTATTTCTAAAAAAGATTTCTTCTCGATAATATTTCTTCAAAACAAGGTAACCAGAAATCTACTGGAAATATTATGTTCCAGGCTTCGCAAATGCTGGGATACGATACAATTGTTAAATTTCAACAATGCAGCACAACGAACAAAAATGTTATTTCTGATGCTGTCTGACGAATATGGCGAAAAAACACGGGAGGGAGTGATATTAAACATTAAACTCACCCATCAGGATATATCAGACATGACAGGCCTGACTCGTGAAACAGTTACGAGAGTAATTGACAGGTTACAAAAAAACAGGGAAATAACCGTCCTCAAAGACAGGCTTATATGTTTAACCCCCGCTTTTATGCAAAAAGATGTAAAGGTTATTATTTAAAATATATTTTAAACTTTTCTGCGCCCGGCATAAACGGCAACTCCAATTAACCCTGAACCAAGTAAAAGTAAAGTGCCCGGTTCGGGAACAGGGGCTGATACAAGGGTTACAGTTGCTGTAAGAGTGCCTGCACCGGATGGGATATAACAACAACCGCTGCTGCTGCCGGATAACAGGCTCAACTCAGATATTTGCAGAGTAAATTCTCCCCCATCTCCGAAAAGCACATTACTGGGATCGAAATAAATATCAAGATTGTTACCGCTGTGATTGCAATGTCCCTTTATTTTTACACTTCCGCTATTGTCTATTACTCCGACATCAGGTAAGAAAAAATCAAGGTTCGCAGTAATTAAAAAAATGCCGGTCTTATCATTGGTAAGAGAAATACTAATAATATCGGCATAATCAAACATATAAGACCCACCTTCACTTAATGTAAAACTTACGCCCGACAGCGAAGTGTCTATAACGGAATCTATAGTCAAATTTCCAGAATCATCAACAATTGAATTTTCCGTACCGATATCGAAATCCACTGTTGTTGCCTCAGCAACAGATAATGCACTGCATATCAGTCCCATCACGCATAAAAAAATCCCTGATACCTTCATGATCTTTGCCATTAATATACCCCCGTCATGATTTATATAATTCATCGAATATTTCCTGTTACTAAATATAGCAATTTCCTGGCCAATTCATAACTCATTGATTTTATATGATATTTAAATTAACCATCTTTGTGGTCTGTTAAAAAGTGTAAGGTTTTCCGACTTTAAAACATATTTATAAGCGAGTGGATGATAGATAAAAATAAAATTTCATTAAAATTCAAATACTTAAAGGAAGGATTACATCTTTCAAAGAAGTAAAAATACTTTACATCTTGAAGTGTAAGGAAATCCGACACAGTGTAAGGGAATGGATAAGTGAAATAAGATTTGCTGTTGATTAGAGAATATGTTAAATTTCTGAATAAAATGAGAGCAATTATAGAGCCACCGAATATTATTGAATCCGGTATAAAAGCATTTTTTACTACTAAAACCTTGACCGGTGACAATACCCGTATTTATGAAGCCCTGTCTAAAGAAATTGATATTGCGGGATACAGGATTTATTTGCCGGTTCAGAAGCATACTGATAAGATACAGGTGCTTGAACAGGAATTTGAACCGGTAGTTGCAGATGCAGTCATTACATCTGAGAAAAAAATATTAATCGGCATCTTAGTCGCTGACTGTGTACCTCTTCTGATATTTGATAAAGGGAAGGAAGTCATTGGTGCTGTTCATGCCGGGTGGAAGGGAACTGCAAAACAGGTTTTGAAAAATGCAATAAAAGCAATGCTGACCCGGTACAGGTGTTATACTGAAGATATATCGGTTGCCATAGGCCCGAGTATCAGACAATGCTGCTATGAAGTCGGGGCAGATGTTATGGCTGAGGTCAGGGAAGCGACAGGTGAGGGAGATTATTATCACAGGGAGGGAAACAAATATTTCCTTGATCTCGCATCTGCCAATAAAATTCAGGCATTAGATGCAGGCATTCTGCAGGAAAAAATCTGGCTTTCCGGGGAATGCACTTTTTGTAATCCGGATAAATTTTACTCCTACAGATATTCAAAAAATTCCATTGGCAGGCAAGGTGGATTTATTGTAATGTGGTAATATATTGGAAAATTAAAAAGCTGATAAAAATTAAATTTGAAGATCTGGATTTCCGAGGGAGGAAGAATGCTTAAAGCAAAAGACATTATGACAAAAGATGTTGTTACAATTCATCCCGAAGCTACTGTAGAAGAGCTTGCAAGGCTGCTGATAGAACATAAAATCAGCGGTGTTCCGGTGGTGAATAACGAAAAGAAGCTTGTCGGGATTGTTACGGAAAATGACCTTATAAGAAAGAATAAACGTTTTCATATTCCGACCGTAATCAGGCTTTTTGATGCCTATATACTCCTGGGTTCCGGTAAGGCGGAAGAAGAAATTAAAAAAATGGCGGCTACCACTGTTAATGAAATTTATACACAAAAGGTTGTATCGATAACAGAAGAAACATCGTTAGAGGATATTGCTACGATTATGGCTGAACAGCATATCCACCTGCTTCCTGTTCTCAGCAGCGACAATGTTGTCGGCATAGTCGGCAAGGCTGATGTAGTCAGGGCATTGACTTATGAAGCTTCTAAGTAGAAGCGAGGCTGAGACACGGGAAATCGGCCGTAAGCTTGGAGAAAAATTAAAGAGCGGGGATGTGGTCTGCCTTTACGGAGAACTGGGCTCCGGCAAAACAACCATGGTACAGGGAATTGCTTCGGCATTCGGGATCAGTGAACGGGATATAACCAGCGCAAGTTTTACTATTATTGCAGAGTATGATGCCGGGACGCCTTTTTATCATATAGACCTCTACAGGGTAACTCCCGGTGAAGTTCCGGAACTTGGTTTACAGGAATATCTCGGGTCGGCCGGTATATCCGTGATCGAATGGGCGGAAAGAGCTGAAGGAGAAATCCCTGATAACAGCATCAGGGTCAGCCTCAATCATAAAGAGGAGCATTCAAGAGAGATTGAAATAAAAGGCATCCGGATAAATCGGGATGCCTGATCTCAATGACGGATTGCATAGATAAAAAAATCAGTGTAATCAAATTTACTATGAAAAAAATAGGAATAATTGCAAAAAAGGGTGAACCCGAGGCTGTTAAGGCCATCAAGGAACTCATACGTTTGTTAAAAGGGAAAAAGTGTAAGTTCTTTATTGAAAACAATGTGGCATCGATCCTTAAAATTAACGGTTATCCGCGGAAGACTATCCCGTCAATATCCGATGTTATCATAGTATTCGGCGGTGACGGTACTCTTTTGAGTGTTGCACGGCTCGTAGGAGACTCGGGAGTCCCGATCCTGGGGGTCAATCTCGGTGGTCTGGGATTTATTACGGAATTAGGCAGGGATGAAATTCGCAATAATATAGACATGATTTTTTCTGAAGAATGCTGTTTTGAAGAAAGGATCATGCTGTTGGCCGACGTGAATCGCGGAAGAAAGAAAATAGTTCAGCACAATGCATTTAACGATGTGGTATTGAACAAAAGCGCTCTTTCAAGAATGTTTGAACTTGCCATTCATATCAACAACCGGTATGTAACTACATTCAGGGTCGACGGGTTGATTATCTCCACTCCGACCGGTTCTACCGGCCATTCACTTTCAGCAGGGGGACCTATATTGTATCCGACACTTGAATCTTTTTTAATGACACCGATATGTCCGCATACACTCACCAGCAGGCCGATTGTACTGCCTGATACATTTATCCTGGAGGCCGCCATTAAAAGTGGAGACAATGTATATCTGACCCTTGACGGCCAGGTGGGGTTTCCTCTGAAAGTAAAGGACAAGGTAAAAATCAGGAAGGCCGATTACAAAACAAAGTTCCTTGTCCTGCACAACCGGGATTATTTTCGAATATTGAGAACCAAGCTGAAATGGGGGGAATGAAAAAGAAATTACGAATTACGAATCAGGAATTATGAACAGCAAGGCTATGATAATAAAAGAACTGCGAAAAGTGATTGAGTTTTATGGTGAACTGGGGTTTGAATATCTGCCTCTGAAAAGGGAGGATATTTACGGTTTAATTTCAGAAAAAACCGCGATTACGGGCAGGGATTCTGTTTGCTCAAATCAAAACAGAGCCGGGGATGAAGATAATTATATCTCTGATAAAGAAGATGCCCTGAAAAACCTGAGAAAGGAAATCGGCGACTGTCATAGATGCAAGCTCTCGGAAAATCGTAAAAATATTGTTTTCGGAGAGGGGAATCCCGATGCAGAACTTATGTTTATCGGGGAGGGGCCGGGAAGGGATGAAGATATTCAGGCAAGGCCTTTTGTGGGTAATGCAGGAAAACTTCTTGCAAAAATGATATTGAAGATGGGTTTCAAACAAGAGGACGTCTATATTGCCAATATTGTAAAATGCAGGCCTCCGTTTAACAGAGAGCCGGGAGAGGATGAAATAACGACATGCCTGCCTTATGTTGAAAAGCAGATTGAGATCATTAACCCGAAGGTAATTGTCAGCCTGGGCAAGATTGCGGCACAATCCCTTCTGAGATCAAAGGTTCCGATCAGCAAATTAAGAGGAAGTTTTCATGATTTTCAGAATATCCCTGTGATGCCGACATTTCATCCGGCATATTTATTAAGAAATCCCAAAGAAAAATGGCTCACCTGGGATGATATGCAAAAGGTGCTTGAGAAATTGAAAAAAAGATAAATTCAATCGGTTTTTTAACAGGAGGTTAAATGAAAAGACTGTGGGCGCCCTGGAGGATGGAGTATATACTTGATGAAAACAAACATCGGAAATGCCTGTTCTGTGACGTGTCAAAAGAAACAAAAGGCAGAAATAACAGGACAAGAGACAGAAAAAATTTAGTTTTATACAGGGGCAAACATTGTTTTATCATCCTGAATAAATATCCTTACAACAGTGGACACATGATGGTTGTACCTTATTTTCATACCCCTACTTTTGACGGCCTCTCTGACGATGTACTTTTTGAATTAATTAAAACCGTTGATAAATCAGTGCAAATTTTAAGGAAAATTCTCAAACCAGACGGTTTCAATATGGGTCTTAATTTCGGCAAGGTTGCAGGCGCAGGTATGGAATCACACATGCATATACATGTTGTTCCACGCTGGACCGGAGATACCGACAGTATGCCGATCATTGCCGAAACAAGAGTTATGCCGGAACATTTAAAAAAGACCTATGATAAGCTCGTAAAATCATTCAGATGAAATGATTATTGGTACAGGGTATATTCTGTGATATAATTTAATTAAACGTTGTGCGTTTATTATCAAAAAATCAGGAACGACTCTTCCTGATTCTATTTCGACATTCCAATATATATGTTCATTTAATAATTAGATAAAACCTGATATCCGAGAAAAATTACCCGCAAGAGGTGGAATTTGAAAAAAATATATGTTAAAATTAAAAGTTGAAGATTTGAAAGGTAAACCGCATGAAAGAAAAAGATATATTTGATGAAATAATTGAAGTGGGTAAAAGGCGGGGAGTTCTTACTTATGATGAGATAAATGAGGCCCTGCCTTCCGAGTTTTTTACACCTGATGAAATAGAAAACCTGATGGATCTTCTCAGTGATATGGGAATTCGTATAGTTGATTCTGAAGAAGCTCTCCCGTTAGAAGAAGTCCAGACCCCTGAGTATGAAAAAACAGAAGACCTTGTTCAGGCATACTTTCATTCAATGGGGGATATATCTATCCTTACCAAGGATGAAGAAGTAGAGCTTGCAAAAAAATTAGAAGAAGGAAAAGAGATAATATCGGAAATCCTCAGGCCTATTCCGCTAACTAAGCGGATTGAAAAAGATTTTCTCAGTGATGAGGAAACACTGGAAATGGAAGAAGAAGAACGCAGGGCACAGATCATGGAGTTGACGCTGCACAGGCTTGAGATGATAGTTGAAGTAATCAGTGATTTTTATGATGAACTATATCGCTATGGCGGTTCCCTCAAGTCCCTGAAAAATCTCATAAAAAATGAAAAGGGTAAGAAGAGGGTGCGGAGTGCAAAACTGGCCGCAATGGAAGAACTCGCCATCAGGACTCAAATAACATTCAGGAAAATTGAGAGCGAGGCCGGCTTAAAAATTGAACCCCTGGTCTCCCTGTGGGAAAAAATCAGCAGGGTTCAGGCGTTTGTACTTGAGGCAAAAAATGAGTTGATTACCCGGAATCTCAGACTGGTAGTCAACATTGCAAAAAATTATGTGGGCAGGGGGCTGCCGCTTCTCGACCTTATTCAGGAAGGCAATATCGGTCTCATGAAGGCCGTTGATAAATTCAAGTATGAAAAGGGCTTTAAATTCAGCACCTATGCTACATGGTGGATACGGCAGGCGATAACAAGGGCGCTTATTGATCAGACCAAGACGATCAGGGTGCCTGTACATATGATGGAATTTTATAACAGGGTCACAAAGGCCTCCAGGGAGCTCACGCAGGAACTTGGCAGGGAACCCACTAATGAGGAGATAGCAAAAAAGCTCACTGTTCCGACAAGAAAGGTCGAGGAGGTCTTCAGGGCAATTCAGGACCCTATTGCATTGCAAACCCCGGTTGGTGATGAAGACACGGAATTAGAAGATTTTATTGGTGACAAAAACAGTCCCTCACCCTATTCAGATGCTGAAAACAAGGAAATCTCAGGCTATATCAAAAAAGTCCTCGGTACCCTGACTCCAAAGGAAGAAAAGGTTATAAGAATGAGATTCGGTATAGGTGTTGACAGAGACCATACACTTGAAGAGGTCGGCAGGCATCTGACAATCACAAGAGAGAGAGTAAGACAGATTGAAGCAAAAGCGCTGAGGAAGCTGAAACATCCGAGCAGGCTCAAGGCGCTTAAGGCATTGGTCAGCACATAAAATCTTTATCTCCGGTTATATCATGCCGGACTCTTCTGAAGCGCGGCATTTTATTTTTGTCCCCATTTTGTCCCTATTGTAACCTCCTGTTCACTTTTTAACAGAACCGCTCCGGATGTGGCAGGCTGGAGTGATACTATTTGTATTTTGCCGATAGACCGTACAGCAGGGCGCTCTGAAAGAACTGAAAAAACATCACCTGTCTCAAGGCCGTCATTTGCTCCCTTGTCAAGAAAGATGATATCCCCCGGGCTTATCAAATAAGAATTCGTGTGGGTCTCTATGATATAGCCTTGCATATCCGGGGTTCGGGGCTTATCGGGAACAAGGGGCGGTTCCAGCTCTTTATAAGGCAGCAGGGCATCGCCTATCTGGATATCCTGAAAGGATTCGATCACTTTTGCCTGCGTCATGTTATTATCCGTGCCTGTAACTTCGAGAATGCCTGTTATTCTTATTTGATGGCCTATTTCTTTCCCTGTGACAGGGTGTTTAACTGTTTTGATGTCTCTTATTGCGAAATAGCGATTTCCGGGCATTGATTCTTCATTGATTTTTATGTAAACATAGTCGCCTTTGCCTGTGATTTGACGGTTCATCGGCGAGTAAGTTATTTCACCGATGCCGGGGAACCTGTCTGCTATCCAGCCGCTTGCAATATAGAGGTTTTTGTTGACAATATACTTTTGTTGCCTTTCCGGCGCAAATCTGAATACAGATTTAGTTTGAGGTTTTCTATATTTGGGTTTTAAAAAAGCCGGTATCTTTTTTAAGGGCATACGCATTAATTCTTCCCTGGAAGGGATTATTATTTTAGTGCCCGGATAAATAAGGTCCGGATTCTTAATGTGAGGGTTTACACTCCAGAGCTTCGGCCACAGAAAAGGGTCTTCCAGTTTTGATTCGGATATGTCCCACAGGGTATCTTTTTTTTCTACAATGTATTCCTCTCTTGTCGTATCCAGTGCATGCAAAGAAGTCACAAAAAAGACAGAAAACAGAAGAAGAAAATAAAACATTTTTCTCATTTATACTCCCCCATAATTTTCAATAACGCAATTTATTAATATATAACTTACAATATAGGAGCAATCAATTTGTGTCAAGTTCCATAATGTGCATTGATCTTTACATACTCTTCCGTTAAATCACAGGTAAGGACTGCGGAAGTTTCTTTGCCGATACCCAGGTCAATAGTAATAAGAATTTTTTTGTTTGCAAGGGTTTTTCTTGCAGCGCTCTCTTTATCGGTTCCCATCCCTTTGCTTGCAAGTTTGATTTTATTGATATAAATGTCGATTTTTTGCTCATCAACCGCCGCACCTGAATAACCGGCTGCCGCCATGATTCTGCCCCAGTTAGGGTCCCGCCCGTATACTGCTGTTTTTACAAGCATTGAATTTGCAACTGATGATGCAACATTCTCAGCATCGGATTCAGTCTTTGCCCCCCTGACGATAATTTCAATCAGTTTTGTAGCGCCCTCGCCGTCTTCAGCTATCATCCTTGCAAGGTCATATGTTACATCGTTCAATGCTCCTTTGAATCGACTATAAACAGCCGCTCTCATTGTTAGAGGAATGTTCCTGAGGTTGCCGTTTGCCATCATCATTACAGTATCATTAGTGCTCATTTCATTATCAACGGTTATCCTGTTGAATGACCTGTTTACCGCTTCCCTGAGCGCTGAATCAAGCGCCTTCGGGTTTATTGATATATCAGTGACTATGAAGCTCAACATTGTAGCCATGCCGGGACGGATCATTCCCGACCCCTTTGCAATTCCGGCTATAATCCCTGTTTTTCTTCCGATTTTCACTTTTCTTGAAGATATCTTTGTAGCGGTATCAGTGGTTAATATTGCAGAAGCAGCGTGATTTAAAGACAGAGGCGAGAGATTCCTGACTAATGCAGGCAATGCCCTTTTTATTTTTTCCATTGGAAGGGGGACGCCGATTTTACCTGTAGATGATACGCATACAAGCTCAGTGGAAATACCGAGTTCTTCCGCTGTTTTAATCATCATTTCACGGGCATTCTTTAAGCCGGGTTTGCCTGTACATGCATTGGCATTACCACTGTTAATAATGATTGACCGGCATTTTTTGTGACTTGCAAGGCGCTCCATTGAAAGCCTTACAGGCGCTGCCTTTATTTTATTCGTAGTGAAGAGCGCCGCAGTTACTGCAGGGCTTTCCGAAAATATTAATGCAAGGTCTCTTTCCCCGGATGTTTTTATTCCTGCCGGTATACCGGCAAATTTAAATCCCGGGATAATAATTTCTGGGTTGCCGGAAACTTTCTTCATCAGGGAGAGGGAGGTGAGACCATCAAGCCGGCAGTTTCATCAAAGCCGTACATGATATTCATATTTTGCACAGCCGAACCGGATGCCCCTTTTAAGAGATTATCTATTGCACTTACAATTATAAGAGTCTTTCCTTTGCCGGAGCGTTCATCGAGAAAAATTGATATATCACAGTAGTTGCTTCCCTTAACAGCCTTTGTAGCGGGATAAGTTCCATCCTTTAAAATTCTTACAAACGGTTCACTGCTGTAAAACTCCTTATATAGTTTCTGTACATTTAAGAGACCGGTTTTCTTTTGCAAACGAACGTAAATAGTGCTGAGCATCCCCCTGTCCATCGGAACAAGATGAGGAGTAAAGATTACTTTAATTTTTTTCTTTGATAAATAACTCAGTTCCTGTTCAATCTCAGGGGTATGGCGATGAACTGTGACAGCATACGCCTTTACTGATTCGTTTACCTCGCAGAACATAAACGGCTGTGCAGGACTTCTTCCTGCGCCGGATGTCCCGGATTTGGAATCTATAATGATTGAATTTGTATCAATAAAACTTTCCCCCATAACCGGTGCAAGACCAAGTATTGCACTCACAGGGTAACAGCCGGGATTTGCAATGATTGATGCATTTCTGATTTTCTTTCTGTTAATTTCCGGCAGGCCGTAGACAGTCTTTTTGAGTAAGGGGGAGAATAAATGTGGGATGTTATACCATTCCTTATATACCTTTGCACTTTTCAGCCTGTAATCTGCCGAAAGATCAATAACCCTTTTCCCTGCATTATGAAGGAATGCTACAGTATTTTGGGAAGTCTTGTGCGGCAGGCAGAGAAAGAAAAGGTCGGCCTTTTCTATCAGGGCTTTCAGGTTTAAGGATTCGAATTTTAATGCAGTGTTTCTGAAATTCAGAAATGTATCGGAAATTGACAGACCGGAATAGCGTTCGGAAGTAACGGCGGTTACTTCAGCATCCGGGTGGTTCAGGAGCAACCGTAATAGTTCTGAACCTGTATATCCACTTCCGCCTAAGATGGCAACTTTTAACATACAAAATTTTTATTATCTCTTTGAGAACTGGAAGCGTGCCCTTGCGCCTTTCTGGCCGTATTTTTTCCGCTCTACCGCTCTGGGGTCTCTTGTCAATAACCCTTCTTTTTTAAGCTTTCCCCTGAAATCCGAATTTACCGATAGCAATGCCCTTGAGATACCGTGTCTTATTGCAGCGGCTTGCCCGCTGTATCCGCCGCCTTTAACCCTGACGGTTATATCATATTTGCCGGTAACAGCAACTACATTTAAGGGCTGCTGGATAATCATTTTCATTGTTTCATAAGGGAAATACTGATTGAGCGTTTTTTTATTGATAATAATATTGCCTGTCCCGGGCTTCATAAATACCTGCGCAATGGATTCTTTTCTTCTGCCGGTTGCATTATATTCTATTTCTGCCATATTTCGAAAACTCCTTATTGAATATTAATATTTAAAATCTCCGGACTCTGGGCTTTGTGAGGATGCTCCGGGCCGCCGTAGACTTTTAATTTACTTAACTGCTGTCTGCCGAGTATATTCTTGGGAAGCATTCCGCGGACCGCTGAAAAGATAATCCTTTCAGGAGTCTTCTTCATTATATCCTTAGCCATCTCCTTTTTAATTCCTCCAGGATAACCCGAGTGATGGTAGTATGCCTTTTGTTCAAGCTTGTTGCCGGTGAAGCGAACCTTGCCCGCATTTACGATAATAACAAAATCACCGGTATCCACATGGGGAGTGAATATCGGTTTATTTTTACCTCTGAGTATCTTTGCAACCTGTGAGGCAAGTCTTCCTACAACCATACCGTCGGCATCTATGAGATGCCATTTTCTTAAAACATCCGTGTTCTTCGCAAATACAGTTTTCATATTTCCTCTCTATATGAGTCTTGTAAAATATTACAACATAACATGATAATTTAAAATGTTTTATATTGTCAATACTTGCCGGAAAAAAATGACCCTGGTACGGGAAGAAATTAATACAAAAAATTATACCCTGTCACAAGAACGGTGAGACAATTGTTCCCAGAATCCTGTGTCCATTTCATCGATATATTCTTCTACAGTATAGTTTTTGCCGCAATCCATGCAGCGCAAATGAACACTTTTTCATCCGATTTTTAAATTTAATTTTCCCTTGCACTCTTTGCATTTCATGTCTGCCCTTTGAGTCATATATTTAATCTCCCTTAATAATCCGTGAATAATGCAGATGTAGATAAATTTTACAAATATTTATGCGAAATATGCAAATGTATTAAAATTGATGTCTGTATAGCAGCCTGTAACAGATGCTTTTTTTGCATGTATGATTATGATATAATAAATTATGTAAAGAAGGGGGCGACTGGCCTCGACGGGGGTTATGAGGTCTGAGTTGCATGCCGTGGCTCTGTCACCACGTAAAAAGGCAGAAAAAAAACACAAAAGCCAACAACGAACTGGCACTCGCCGCTTAAAAAAGCGACGCGCTTCTCTGATAATGCCTGCGGCTCAGAAGAAGCGTCGACAAGCAGGCTGGTCTGAAGAGGCTGCCCTTGTTCTTCAGGCAAGATTCAGAGGGATTGGAATCAGAAGGGCCTTCTTACCGGCATTTCTGATTCTGAAATTTAAATAGGTGAGATAAGCATGTAGACGCTCAGAAGTAGTACTTCCGGACCCGGGTTCGATTCCCGGCGCCTCCACCATTTGATTTTTTTATAGAAAGAACCTGTCTTTCGCGGATTATTTATTCAAAGCCTTTTTGATTCCCCTTGCAGCCTGCCGTATCCTGTGTTCATTCTCCACAAGTGCAAAGCGTACAAAACCCTCCCCATCCGGACCGAATCCGATTCCCGGAGAAACAGCTACTCCCGCAGTTTTCAGGAGAAATTTTGTGAATTCCAGCGAACCCATTTTATTAAAAGGCTCAGGAATCGCGGCCCAGACAAACATCGTTGCCTTCGGGGGTTCTATTTCCCAGCCTGCATTCTTAAGTCCCTGTATCAGGACATTTCTTCTGCTCTCATAAGTCTTCACTATTTTTTCAACACAATCCTGCGGCCCCCTTAATGCAATAATGCTTGCAATCTGGATCGGCTGGAACATACCGTAATCAAGATAACTCTTTATGGTTGTAAGGGCGCCGACAAGCTCCCTGTTGCCGCAGCAGAAGCCGACCCTCCATCCTGCCATTGAATAACTCTTTGTAAGAGAAAAGAATTCCACGCCAACATCTTTCGCACCGGAGGCCTGGAGAAAACTCGGCGGTTTATAACCGTCAAAGGTAAGATCGGCATAGGCAAAATCATGGAGGACGATAACATTATTTTCTTTTGCAAAATCTACTACCCGCTGGAAAAATTCAAGATCCGTACAGGTTGTAGTAGGATTATGGGGAAAGTTGATAAGCAGTATTTTCGGCCTCGGCCATGCCGCCTTGAACTCGTTCTCCATGCTCTGAAAAAAATCCGCATCCTTTTGAACAGGAATGCTTCTTACATCTCCTCCTGCAAGAATAAAACTGTAAGGGTGAATAGGATATGCAGGGGCAGGCGTTAATATAAGATCTCCGGGTTCAATCATTGCATAGGCAAGATGTGACAACCCCTCTTTTGATCCGATTGTGGCTACTGCCTCAGTCTGATGGTCAAGGTCAACATCAAAGCGTCTCTTGTACCACTCACATATGGCAAGTCTCAGTTGTGTTATGCCCTTTGAAGCTGAATACCTGTGGTTTTTCGGGTTCTTCGCTGCTTCAATAAGTTTATCTACGATATGCTCAGGAGTCGGCAGGTCGGGGTTTCCCATTCCGAGGTCAATGATATCCTCACCCCTCCTCCTTGCCTCCATCTTAAGCTTGTTTACAATTGCAAATACATAAGGCGGTAAACGTTTTATTCTTTTAAATTCGTACATGGTCTCTCCTTCCGGACTTACACCGGAAATTATTACATATTTCACATATTTTTTCTAATAATCGATACTAATGAAGATACCACCTGAGAATATCCTCTCCCCAGAGAAGACCGGCAAGTGCGCCGAGCGCAAGATATGGACCAAAGGGGATTTTCGAGCCAAACTCTCTTCCTTTTAAAAGGATGAGCGAAACTCCTATTACTGAACCCAACAGGCTTCCCATGAATGTTGTCAGTATAACCCCTTTCCACCCTAAAAGCCCTCCGACCATGGCCATCATTTTGATATCTCCCCCGCCCATTGCATCCTTTTTAAGTATTGCCCTCCCCAGTATCGCAATTAAATAAAACCCCCCCCCTCCTGCCAGGAAACCGGTAATTGACGCCTTGAACCCCAGAAATTCGATTCTCAAAAAAGGATCGGGAAGTATTGTAGATCCCAGGATAATTGCAAGAGGGATGCCTGGCAAGGTTATGCTGTCCGGTATGATCTGATGTTCAAGGTCTATAAAAAAAATTACTATCAGTGATGAGATAAAAACAAAATAAACTAATAAAACCCATGGAGAATCATAACCGAATCTGTTCAGTACCAGGACATACAGGGCAGCATTAAGAAATTCAACAAGGGGATATCTGGCCGAGAGCTTTGCTTTGCACTGCCTGCATTTTCCCATAAGCAGGATATAGCTTAATACCGGGATATTATCATAAAATCTGACCGGCGCCCCGCATGAGACACATCGCGATGAAGGACTTACTATGGATAAATCTCTTGGCATGCGGTAGATGCATACGTTAAGGAATGAACCTGTTATTAAACCAAAAATAAAAGATGCAATATAAGGCATCATTCAGGAAGTTTGCCTATATTCCCGGCCTGATGCTTATAGTTGTCTACAGACTCTTTAAGGTGCCTCACTTCATCGAGGGACTGCTGTACAATAAAGTCTTTCAAAACATCCTTCCCTTCCTCTTTAGCTGTTTCCCCAAGCTCCACAATCCTCCTGCCTATATCCCGGCAAAGATCGTCTATTTTATTTTCAAGCTTGCTGCTCTCATAAAGAAGTTTTGCAACCGATGTCTCGGCCTTTGTTCTTTCAGCAAGAAACCTTGCAACCCACTTAATGCGGGTCACTCCTGTGGCCAGACTTTTTCTTGTTTTGTCTATCATAGTTGCCTCCTAACTCTTAATTAACTCCTGTTTTCCCATCCACTTTTTCTGCAATGTTTCCCTGAGCAAGGGATATCCGGATAAATCAGGTTCAGTGTCTGTCAGGTCAAACGCTTCTTTTCTTGCGCTCTCAAGCACCCCTGTATCCCTTATTATATCAGCAATTTTCAGTTCGGGAATTCCGGACTGCCTTGTGCCGAAAAAATCACCAGGACCCCTTATGGCAAGGTCCTCTTCCGCTATCCTGAATCCATCAGATGTTGACGCCATTGCCTTCAGCCTTCTCCTTGCATCTTCGCTGAAAGGCGGATATGCCATAAGCAGGCAGTAAGAGTCATGACCGCCCCTCCCGATCCTTCCCCGAAGCTGGTGGAGCTGCGCAAGGCCGAATCTCTCGGAATGTACAATAAGCATAAGAGAAGCATTCGGCACATCTATCCCGACTTCGATTACTGTTGTTGCAACAAGCATATCAATGTCTCCTGATGTAAACATAGCCATTACAGCTTCCCTTTCATCGTGGTGCATTTTACCATGAACCAGCCCTATCTTCCTTTCAGGGAAAATTCTCTTAAACGCCTCAGCCCCGTCAATGGCAGACTTGAGATCAAGTTTTTCAGATTCTTCAATAAGAGGATATACTATATATACCTGTCTTTCTTTAGACAGCTCCCCTTTTATTAAAGAGTATATTTTATCCTTTTGAGAAGGGAAAAACACCTTCGTAACAACGGGCTTACGCCCTGCAGGCAGTTCATCTATCACTGCTATGTCAAGGTCTCCGTACAGTGTCATCGCCAATGTCCTCGGTATGGGCGTGGCCGTCATGATCAGTATATCAGGATTAAACCCTTTGCGTCTGAGGGTTGCCCTCTGAACTACTCCGAACTTGTGCTGCTCATCAATTATTGCAAGCCCGAGATTTTTAAACTGCACGCGCTCCTGTATCAGTGCATGTGTTCCAATGATGATCTGAGCGTTTCCAGCGGCAATATCATCAACCGGTTTGTCTTTTATGCCTGAAGTCAAAAGCGCCACTTTTAATCCAAGGTGTTCGGCCATTCTGTGTATATTGATAAAATGCTGCTCAGCCAGGAGTTCGGTCGGCGCCATCAGACATGCCTGATAACCGTTTTCAACGGCAATGAGCATTGAGACAAGGGCCACAACGGTTTTCCCGCATCCGACATCTCCATGCACGAGCCTGTTCATGGGCAAGGGTTTCCGCATGTCGGACTTTATTTCTTCGAGGACACGTTTCTGTGCATTGGTGAGATCAAAGGGAAGTCCCTCTGAAAATTTATTAACGAGATCATTTTTAATACTGAAACTTATTCCCTTTTCTATGATCTCCCTTTTTTTCAGGAGTGCAAGACCGAGTTCCAGCAGAAAAAATTCATCGAAGACAATGCGTCTGTGTGCCGGACCCGCCCCCCTGTTTAAGGCGCTTACATCCGTGAATTCCTCAGGGAAATGAGCCTCCTTAATTGCCCATTGCAAGGATTTCAAGTCATTCCTTTTGAGAATGTCTTCGGGCAGATAATCTTCTATTACAGCAGCGTAAGTATTTATTGTATTGAACATCAATGTCCTGATCTGTTTCGGTGAGATACCTTCAGTGGCTTTGTATACAGGCACAATTCTCGATGTATGTATAAGTTTATCTTCACTTTCAAGCAGTTCAAAGTCGGGGTTTTCCATTTCCGGTCCGATACCCGTATATGGATTTCCTTTTACGACACCGCTCAAAATAACCTTCAGGCCTTTTTTAAAATATTTCTTCAAATACGGCTGGTTAAACCATCTGGACCTGAGGAAACCGGTTTCGTCGGTAACGGTAAGCTTAAAGATTTTCATTCTCTTTCTGGGGGTTGTGACAACTTCTGTTGAAACCACCTCACATAAAGTTGTTTCCTGATTTCCGTATTTCAGGTTGCATATCTTTTTCAGGTTTTTTCTGTCTTCATAACGCCATGGGAAATAGAAAAGAATATCTTCGAGGGTTTCAATGCCGAGACGTTTGAGGAGTTTGGCCCGGGCAGGGCCGACTCCTTTTACATACTGGACAGGGGTATCTTTTGATATATGGGGGGTGAAATCAGAAGTTTTGGTCCGGGTGATATCCTTACTCTTATTGTTCATCCTCAGAGGCTTGATCCTCTTGGGCCGGAGTCGTATCCGCGGCTTCGTTCATTTTGCTTTCTTTCTGAAGCTCTTCAAGCTGCGTTTCAATCTCTCCCTTTCTCATCCTGTTATACTCTGTTTCACTGATTATATCAATATCCCAGCCTGTAAGTTTCATCGCCAGTCTCACGTTCTGCCCCTTTTTGCCGATAGCTATCGAGAGCTGCTGGTCATTGACAACGACCAGCGCAGATTTTTCTTCTTCATTTATTCCTATGCTCTCCACACTTGCAGGACTTAAGGCCTTTGCTATAAGCACCCTCGGATCATCCGTCCAGGGTATTATGTCGATCCTTTCACCTCTCAGCTCCCTGACAATCGATTGCACGCGTGTGCCTTTCATGCCCACGCATGCGCCGACAGGGTCTACCATGGGATTCTTTGAATAAACCGTCAGTTTTGTCCTGTCGCCTGCTTCCCTTACAATCTCTTTTATAATAACCAGGCCCTCGTAAATCTCCGGTATCTCCATTTTGAAAAGCTCTGCAACAAAGTTCGGATGGGTCCTTGAAAGCAGGATCATCGGCCCCCTTGGCGTCACCTTTACTTCTTCAATATATGTCCTGATTGTTTCACCCCTTTTAAGGGTCTCGGTAGGCAGTGTATATTTTATCGGAAGCGTTGCCTCTGCCCTGCCTAAGGCTACGCAGTAAGAGCCTTTTTCCCTGCGGATTACCACTCCGCTAACAATCTCTCCCGCTTTATCCTTATACTCCTCAAAGATTGCTTCTTTTTCAGCCTCGCGCACGCGCTGGAAGAGCACCTGTTTTGCTGTCTGGGCTGCAATTCTCCCGAAATTTTCCAGGGATATCGGGGATTCAACCGTGTCATCGATATTTCTGGATGCATCTATCTTGCGCGCTTCCTTGAGTGATATTTCTTCATTTGGGTCTGAGACCTTCTGAACGACCTTTTTCAGCGCAGTCATCGAAATGTCACCGGTCTCAGCGTCTATCTTTATAATTATTTCAGGCGTGAGGCCGTACTTCTTTCTCACTGCCGACAAAAGGGCGGATTCCAGGGTCCCGAGAATGGACTCTTTCGGGATACCCCTTTCCTTGCTCATTTGTTCAATAATATGGATCAGATCACGGCTCATTTTATACCTCCACTTCTAATCTCGCCTTTGATATCGTATTATACGGTATAGTGAGTCTTTTATTCTTTGGCAAAAGAAGCACTATTTCATTATCATCCGCCACGGCAATCTCCCCGACAAAAAAAGTCTGCTTATCAATCGGCTCAAGGGTAACTACCCTGACTTTCTTTCCTGCAAAGCGCTTAAAGTCCTTCGGCGCTTTAAGCGGACGGTCAAGACCGGGGGATGACACCTCAAGAACATAAGGACAGGGGATAGGGTCTTCCACATCAAGCACTGCCGCAACCTCACGGCTCACATGTTCACAATCATCAATAGTAACACCGCCTTCTTTTTCAATAAATACTCTCAAAAGCGCTTTCCCCCGCATTTTACTCAGCTCAATATCATCAAGCTCAATATCAAGGGCATTTATAACCGGCTCTATGATTTTGTTTACTTTATTTTTTATGCTATCCATATCCATTTTTCTTATATAAAAACAAAAGAGTGGGGAAGCCCACTCTTTTGTAATAATCCAACATATTAAATCTGAAAAAGAATACCACTTTTCTGCTAAAAAAACAAGGGGGGAAACAATTTTCCGGCAGCACAGGGGGCCGCAATGTTCATGGTTCAGGAGACCCTGGTATTATTTTTTTCTTTTCCTTCAGCCGGATTAAAATTGAAGGAAAAAACAGAATCATAATAAATAAATAATATGTGCCATGCATAACAAACCCTATTGCAATCGCATCAGCGCCCTGATATCCGGCCGCATTGAGAGCGAGCGACCACCAGGCTGCCTGGGTCCCGATTCCCGCAATTCCCTGAACAGGCACGATCTGGAAAAACGCGTAAACGCCGAAACAGTAGAAGCTCTGAACAGGTGTAAACACAACTCCGAGGGAGAGTAATAAAAGATGCACCGACACGGCAATTCCGGTCATTATCAGCGCTGACTGAAGCAATGCAACAGCGAGATAGTTACTCTTGCGAGGCCCTTCGGCTATTTTTGAAAGTTCATTGAGTTTTTCAGATACCCTTTGAATTATTGCTCTTCGTCCAGGCAGTTTCCGCATCATCCTCAGAATAAAGCGCTCGATTGCAGGGACAAGGGCAATCGTTGATAAAACACACAAAATGCCTGAGAGCAGGATGGCTGTTTTCCGGTAGGGGGTATAATCATTCATCTGTATGGCAGCAAAACAAAACAGCCCGGATAAAGCGGCCAGATCCATTAAGCGGGTAAGGAAAAGTATCCTCAAGGCGCTCAACATATTAAACATAGAGAAGCGTTTCAGGACGTAAACCGTAGCTGCTTCACCCGCGCCTCCGGGCAGGGTTGCTGTTATAAAGTTGTAGAACTGGTTTATAATCCACCAGTGCGCCAGCTTCTCCCCTGTGTGATCCAGACGATAAAAACGGAAGGTCCTGACTAAATTGGCAAGTAAAAACACGCCAAAGGCGATAAGCAAAACTTTTATATCCAGCCTGTCCGCAATCAGAGAAAAATGTGTCCAGTCGATCCTCCATAGCAAAAAAGCCATAAAGCCCGCTGAAAAAAGGATTGCCGATAACAACCTTTTTTTTGTTTTGGTTTCCATGAGTTGCAGTTTTTCAATTCGCCATCAGGCATTAAGCGTCAAATGAATAACAGGTCAGGCTTCCAGCCTGACTTCCTTTACCGTGAACCGTGAACTGATAACTGTGAACAGTTCATTTATATATGTCTGTTTATAATCTCATGGGCGAATGCCATAATAGTCCCCTGCGGGTTCTTACCGATATTGGAAGGTAGTACGCTTGCGTCTGTCACTAATATGTTTTCCATATTCCACAATTTACCGTCGGGATTTACTACAGAGGTGGCAGAATCAGGCCCCATAGGACAGGAAGACATAATATGAACAGTAACAATCTCAAGGTTTTCAGGTTTCAACCCGTCAAGTTTCCGGTCCAGTTCATTAAGTGATTTAACCATCCCGATTCCGGCAACCGGCATATAGAGTTCAATTGCTCCGGCATGAAACAAGAGATTCGCTGTTCTTTTTAAAGCAGTCCTGATCATTGACATGTCATCAGGATTAAACCGGTACAATACTAACGGCCGGTCTCCGAGGCGACTGATAATATGGGCGATGCTTCTGGGGCGGATCATTGCTGTAAAAATACCCAGATTCTGATAATTTTCCAATACCGAATTAATCACGTCATTACTATACTGGGAAAGTGTCATAGCTACATAGTGAGGTTTTATATTTGAAGCCATAATCAAAAGACCTTCACGGTCGAACTCCTGCATCTGAACCGTGAACATTGTGCCCTGCTCTGCATTGAGAATGTCTTTAAAGCGGGCAACAACTTTAAGATTCATATGGAACTGGAGATTACGACCGGCCAGCCTGGAAATTCCGCTGCGCTGAAGCATGTGTGGTGTTTGAACAGCGCCGCCGGCCATAACGAGGTGATCGAATGATATTTCCATATGCCTTGATTTATCACCCATGACACGGACTATAATTTTTTTGGCTTTCCTGTTGGAATGGATAATTTTAACGGCACGGCATCTCGTAAAAATACGGGCGCCCTTTTTCATTGCCCGCGGCAGGTATGTTTCAAGAGCGCTTTGCTTTGCTCCTGATGTACAACCGGTAGGACAGAGGTTGGTATTCTTGCAATTATTAACCGCCCGCGTAGCCATATCACACTTCCAGCCTAACTGTTCCGCAGCCTTAAGGAGTTTCAGCGAATCAAGGTTTTCCTTTTCCTCAATCTCATGTTTTATCACATGGAGGTCTTTGTTAACAGTCTCGAAATGTTTTTCCAGGTCTTTTTGACCATATCCCTTCAGACCATAATCATTCTGCCACTCGTCAAGAACCCAGGGTGGGGTCGGACAGATCAGGGCGCCGTTGATGATGGTGCCCCCGCCGACACAACAACCTTCCGCAAGCGCAATAGAGGGCTTGCCCAGCAAGGGAAATACTCCCTGGTTTCGATAAAGTTGTGCTGTCATTTCACTGATATCAGAGGTACAGGATTCAGTCGGATAATATCCGCCTTCTTCCAGGAAAATTACGTCACGCCCGCTTTCAGCAAGCAATGCCCCTGCTACGCTGCCTCCGGCGCCGGTTCCAACTATAAGATACTGGCAGCGGTATGTATTTTTTGTATAGTCTTCTCTGTCCAGTATCGGGTTTTTCATGGTTTCTCAATTATTGACACGATTTTAATAATCCGGTGACAAAGGAAGGCTGTCAAACAATTTCAAAAAAGCCATAGAGCGAACCAACTTGTTTAACATGCCGTAAAAAGGGATGAATTGAACATGCCGCAGAAAGGATGAGCGTTTTTCAGAAGAAAGCAGATTTAATTTATGTCCTGTTGCTATCAGGCAGAGCAGGCCGATTATACCTGCAAGAATTCTGACAGGAAAATGAAAATACCAGGGGAAATCCGTTATTACATTAGTGACGGATTGAAGAATATTCTCAACCGTATTTGTATTTCCACCCTTAATAGTCTGATAATGTCTTAAAGTTTCAATATTTTCCAGGATAATGCCGGCCAATACACTTTTCCACATACGTTTACCGTGTTAACTTGCTTTCTTTGATTGATATGATTATTTTTTCAAAATCTTTTGTTTGAGAAAATTCAAAATCAAATTACGCTTGCCGATTGCCAGAGTTTTATCTAAGGCATCGAGAAACCTGTCTATTTCTTCATCCGTTACTATCAGGGAAGGTGAGATAATAAGAGATATTTCCCTGTTATCACCAAAGAAAGTCAAAATATTATGCGAACTGAAAAGTTCGGATATAACAGATCCTGTGATTAGTTTGGATAGAAATCGTTCATCTTTAAATACCTTTGCAGGGATGAAACTGATCAGCGACTCAATAAAGGGATTGATGTCCCTGTTAAAAATAATTCCATGCAGCGCCCCACTGCCTCTTACATCATTTATCAAGCCCGGATATTTTTCCCGGAGACCCTTTAAACCATCACTTATGCGCCGGTGAATCCTTTTTGACCTGCCGACATAATCGTCCTCAACAATAATATTGATTGCCTCTATTGCTGTTATGCATTCTTCACCAAAACCACTGAAGGTCGTACTGTGAAGGGTTGCGTCGCTCAGGTTATCATATGCCTTGCGGAAAAATGGAGTGCGGGTAGTATAACCGGATATTGAGGACTTGCCGCCCCCGAATGATTTTGAGAAAGTAACTATGTCCGGCGCTGCTCCTTTTCCCATAAAATTAAATAGCTCGCCGGTCTTGGCCCAGCCTGTGTATACCTCGTCAAAGATAAGAATAATCCCTTCGCTGTCACAAATTTCCCTCAGCTCTTTTAAAAACTCCCCGGAACATTCGAGGAGGCTGCTTGCGCTGAAAGGTTCAAGGATTATGGCATAGATATCGGATTTCCCCTTTGCGTTACGAATATTTGAAACCCGGTCTTTAACACTGTCAATATTGTTATATTCGAATGATTCTATATCCGGAATTGTGGGGAAATCATAGGCTAATTCCGGTGAGCCTGTTAATCCTGCGGCACCGAGCAGTTTACCATGAAAAGATATGTCCGCATGGAGAATATGTTTTCTGTTTCCGTCATGGTATTTATAAGCAAGCTTGACAGCTCCTTCCACTGCTTCGGCCCCGGAATTGCAAAAGTAACTTATATCTAAATCTTCGGGCAAAAGCCTGCCTATATTATGGCTTAATCCTGCAATATACGGTGACAAAAAATTCTTATGGACCTCCATCCTCTTCTGCTTCTGATATTCTATGCGGGCGGCAAGTATCCGTGGATGGTTATGGCCGTGATTAAGCACTCCGATACCGCCGGTAAAATCAAGAATCTTCCGGCCGTCGGAAGTATAAATGTACATTCCCTCAGCACTCACAGCAACAGCCCTGCCAAAACCAAAGGAACCGATCAGGTCAACCTGGCTCTTGCTGAAATATTGCCTGAATAGTTCCTGTATCTTTTCAATATCGAATTCAGCGCATTCCTGCCAGGTGTATAATTTGTCTATCGGGGTTTTCATATTCCGGTTACCTCATAATTATTGAAGTTTGTATTGGTTATGGGGAATGATTCTCCGCTCTGAAGCCGCTCAACTTGAGTATTATTATATATTATCTTCTTGATTAATATCAAAAAAAACCCCGGACTAATCCATTCCTACCTGACCGGACAGCGATGAGCCGAACGGCACCATGGAGGTATCCATGCCGATTTTTTTGCAGGCATTGGCAGCGGTCCTTATCGCATTATTGCAACTTCTTTCATCAGGATAGATGTGACTCATATTGACAACATACATATTTCCAATCGGGGTTTTACAATCCGGTACAATAGTGGAATAATTGAGTCCGCATATTGTTGCAGCCGTTTCCGCACGAAAGACATAAGTATTTTTTATCCATGACTCGTTGAACTCCGGATTGATCCTGTTTAACGGTGCGAGCATCTGGTTTAAAATTTCTTTTTTTGACGCTGAGGCTATATCATCACTATGGGCAAAGTACCTTGAGAGGTACAAAATATGGCTGCCGTTGTACTTGTCCGGAGATATAAAATTGGTATGCTCAATAACCCCGCCGAATGGAAATCCGGGATCGGCAATATTGAGCCAGTATATATTGCTGAGAGGGCGGTCCAGTTCCAGGATGGTGCAAATCGCGCCGCTGTATTTAATCCGGGACAGCTCTTCAGCATATCCGGATGCATTCTCCCTCAGCAGAGGCGTTAAATGCGTTGTAGCTATGGTTGCCAGAAAAAGCCCCCCGTTAAATGTCCCGTTTGTTGTTTCCACTCCATGTAATGTATTATTTTTTATCAGCAGCTTTTTTAACCGTGCCTCTAATATGATCTTTACTCCCAGGTTTTTTAAAGTTTTTACCAGTGTGTCTGTTAATGCCTGCAGGCTTCCTTTTAAATAGCCAAGCCGCTCTTCAGTTCCCTTGCGGGAGTTCATTCTTTGCTTAAGGCGTCCTACCATCCATGCAGCAGGTACTTTGTCTGCATAAGAACCGAACTTTATTTCAAGCAAGGGCCTCCATATTGAGTCGGTAACATTCTTCCCTGTATATCTGTAAAACCACTCCAGGGCGGAAACGCCTTCCCATTTTTCCCAGCTTGTAAGCTTTCCAAGATAAACACTGGTAAGTAAAAACCTCATTTTATCCGTGATTCCGAGGGGTGTGAACCTGAGCAGGTCCTTCAGGCCGTTGAAATCATAAATTTTATTATCGCGGAATATGCCTACTGTTGTTTTTTTGAAATCTATCTTATCACTTAAGTTTAATTCACTTAACAACCACAATAATTCCGCATCATTGGTAAAAGAATGATGATAGTAATGTTCTAACCGATTGCCGCCTATCTGAAACGTACTCATTAAACCGCCAAGTTGTGCGCTTCCTTCCAGTACCGTAACTTCCCATCCGTCTTTAGCCGCAAGATAAGCAGCGGAAAGCCCTGTTATTCCGCCTCCGATAATGGTTATTTTTTTTTCCATTTTTTATTTTTTTCTGATATATCGGAAATAGTGTTAAAAAACACGATGAGAGTGATTACGCCCATTATAATAACGGGTTTGACGGTGACTTAGGTGATAGACCAAGGCTTTGCCTGATAATCCATGGGGGCCGCTTCTTGACTTCATCATAAATTCGTCCGAGATACTGCCCCAGCACCCCCAAAAACATTAATTGTACCCCGCCGAGAAACAGAACGGAAATAACAATAGTTGTGACACCGGGGATGGGACCCCACCCGATTGAGTTGAAAAAATCTTCAAAAATAAATTGACTCAAAGTAAATATGATTCCGAGTAAAGACAGGACAGTAATCCACAAACCGAGGTGAGAAGCTACAGCGAGGGGGACTGTTGAAAAAGATATAATCCCGTCAAGCGCCAGTCGGCGCAATTTTTTAAAATCGTATTTGGAAAGTCCTGCCGCCCTTGTCTGTCTTTCATAAACAAGTCCTGTCTGTTTAAACCCGGACCATGCCCTTAAGCCGCGTACAAACCGGTTCCTTTCAGGCATGGAGTTTAAAATATCAATAACCTTGCGGTCCATAATACAAAAATCACCGGAATCCAGGGGCAGTTCAAAGTCGATCATTTTTGATAACATTCTGTAGAATGTCCAGTAAGCGGCTTTTTTCAGAATCCCTTCTTTTCGATGCTGTCTGACCGCATACACTATCTCGTAACCATCCTGCCATCTTTGTATAAAACGCTCTATTTCTTCCGGGGGGTCCTGCAGGTCAGCGTCAATTATTATTACAGCATCCCCCGACGAGTGGAATATGCCGGCTGAAACCGCTGTCTGATGACCAAAATTGCGGGAAAAAGAAAGCACGGACCACCTGGGGTCTGTCTTGTGCTGATTAGAGAGAAGTTCCAGGGTTTTATCATCAGAACCATCGTCTACACAGATAATTTCCCAGTCACAGCCCCAGCTTTCAGCAGCTTTTTCCATTCTGCTGAAAAGTTCAGGGAGCACTTCCTCTTCGTTGTAGCATGGTATGACAACAGATATTTTTATATTGTCTCTACTCTTCATTACAAAATTAAGCAACCGTTTAGGCTTATCAGTTTACGGCTCACGGTTTTTCAAGTCTTCTTAATGAGATTTTTTTCGAGAGTAGATTTTGATAGGTGTATCCGGATTTATATAACGCGAATAAACAACCGGAAAATTCTTTTGAGTTATCGTACTCTCGTTTTGAGGACCAAAATAAATAATATAACAATCAATAAATGTCAGCTCATCAAATTTATTTAATAAAATCTTTAAAATTTCATCATCAAACGGCTTATAAAGAAAAAACACCAGAGAAGTTATTTTCTTGTCCCGGTCAAAACCGGTTATCAAGTTGGAGAAATTGATATCTTTGACATTTTGATTAATAATTTTTGAATCAACCTGAGGCGGCAAATATTTTTTGAGGTTTTGATTGCATAAATTCGTAAGTTTTTCAGACTGCTCAATGCCTATTAATCGATTAAATCCAAAGGTTGATGAGCAATACAACGCCCTGCCGGGTCCGCACCCGATATCAATAAATATTGAATCCTGAGCATTATGTATTAGTTTTTTTATTTGATTCAGGCATATGGTAAGAATGTAATAGGGAGCCGGACCATACGGATCGGAAGACTTTCTATCTTCTTCGCTGATATCCAGATCTTCAGGTTCAACGGCAAAAAAATATTTGAATCCCGGATTGGTTGCCAGAAAAAATAATTCATAAACAGATCCAATGAGTAATGGTTTTAATCCCCAATGATTTTTTGTCTTAATAACTAATTTTAGTAATGAAATCATTGCCTGACCGCTGATAACAGGAAATTGTTCTTTTAACTACATATAACTACATAAAATTGTAGCATAAAATCCGGAGGACCCGCAAGATTGCGGAATTTATTGCCGATCAGGGATGGTTATGGTTAAATTGGCGCAGGCTTTATATAATTAATAGATATGAAACACTCTGGAATAATATCCAAGAATAAATACGCAATGTGGATATATGGCATGCTGTTCATATCAGCTATGCTGCCGGCGCTCCTTGCAGTGAAAAATATAAACATATCTCCTGATTCAATGATATACGCACTTATGTCACAGGAGATATTATCCGGCAGCGGATTAAGATTACCAATAATAATAAACATGGAATATAATCATGTTTTCATTAACGGCTCGGTCCCGTTTCCTGCAAAGCCGCCCCTTCTCCCGATACTTTACGCAATATTGGGTGGGGTTACACCACAGAGTTTTTTAGCCGCACAAATCATTAATGTGATCAGCCATGTGGTTATTTCAATCTTTACATTTCTGTTAATGAAGAAGTTATATGATAATAACGGCATTGCCTTGCTGACCGGAATACTCGTCTCTCTTTCCTTCCCCCTGCTGCGAAATACCCACTACATGTTGAGTGAAACCCTGTTTATTGCATTAACCGTAGCAGCGTTATACTTTCTGGTTTTGTCGCGGCATTGCGGCAGTCGCCAATTCATCAGAAATCTTTTTATTGCAGGTATATGCGGCAGCGCTGCAATCCTGACAAAGTTTACAGGAGCAGCCCTGATACCGGTCTTTGCCTGGGAAGCTTTTATTTCAGTAAAAAATAAACGCATAAAGTCAAAATATGTATCTGCTGTCTCGGCAATAATGCTGCCTGTAATCACTATGGGTACGCTTTTCATTCGCAACCTGATAATTTCCGGTACGATACAAGGCTGGAATCCGCCTCCACCTGAAAGGTCTTATCTCAGCGCTTTTACGGGTACGATAAAGATGATATACCTTCAGTTTGATTTAGGTAAACGCCCTGTTACATTAATCACAATATTTGCAGTTTTATTAATTCTTTATATTATTGTAAATGCTAATGCAAGAAGGGAGTTATCAAAGTATGTTCATTCAGGATTAGACCTGATTATAGTTTTCATAATTAGCCTTACGATGCTGATTTCTTATGCAATGGCTACATCCCAGACAGTCTTTGAATTACGCTATGCATCCCCATTAGTGCCTTTTTTATTTATACTTTGCATTATTATTATAGTATTTGTACGGGAAATGATAAGACTCAAGGGATTCTCTAAATTATCATTATGCGGAATAATATTATCTCTTGGCATAATAACATTTGGTAATTGTTATAAAACTTACTTGCATTCCCAGGAGTTTTCCTATAGAAACGCGAGGCAGTATTTTATCCTGAATTCCTCAACCTATAAGTGGATAAAAGAAAATTACGGGGAAAATGTCATCATTACAACGAATAAACCGTATCATCTCAGCTTTTTCGGAGGATATTCAACGATACAATTGCCGCACAAGAGATTCAATAAGAATTTCCGGATTCCTGATAACATGGAATTATTCCTGCCGGATCGTATGTCCGGATTCGGATCACGGGTGCTTGCTTTATTCGAAGAAGCAGAGGAGCAGTATGAAGGGAGTTATGTTTCAGGGCTTTTCAACAAGAGAGAAGGTGATGACAACTTTGTCTTAATGCGGAAATTCCCGGATGGTGTTGTATATAATCTGAAGGAATAAAACAGACTTGCTTTCTACCCGTGATACATATACCGGTCTCAGTCTGAACGGACCCCCTCAAAGACCCGTGGGAATACATCCACGATCCCGGGATCAAACCGGGTTCCTGATCCCGCCCTGATTTCTGCTATTGCTTCTTTGGCGCTGACAGCCTTCCTGTAGGGTCTGTCGGCAGTCATGGCCGTATATGTGTCTACTACGGAAAGTACGCGTGAGATAAAAGGGATTTCATTGCCTTTCAATCCATCCGGATATCCTGAACCGTCATATCTTTCATGATGATGTAAAATAATTTTTTTAACTGTTTCATGAGGTTCTACGGGATCAATTAATCTGACTCCCGGAAAAGGATGTGTCCTTATAATCTTTTTATCAATGTCGGAAAGCCCATTGGTTTTTGAAAGGATGCTTTCATCTATCTGTGTTAATCCTAAATCATAAAGCCTGGATGCATACAATGCTAATTTGATTTCATCCTCACTTTGTCCCATATTCTCCATTATTTCAATGACCAGGTCTGTTAATTTTCCATTTTTCTTTTTGTATACCCTCTCTGCATTTGAAAGCGCTTCCATTCCTTTAACTGTCAGCTTATATTCTTCATCCTTTAAATCGTCTTTCAGGACTCTCCCTATCATATGCGAAATACGCTCTGTTATGACCGAGGCAAGATAAAGATCTTTCCTGTTAAAATTTTCGCCGCTTGCCTTATTATTAAAATTAAGAACTCCGACGGTTTTGCCGTTTATAACAACCGGCAGACAGAGAAATGATTTTGTATTGTATTGCGGCGCATTTTTTTTCTGAATCCCCGGTTCCTTTTCTATGTCTTCAATAAGAAAGGGCTTATTTTCTGCAGATACCCGGCCTGCGATTTTGTCTCCGGTCCTGAGACTCGTCTTTTTTATGATTTCTTCATCAATGCCCACAGCACTCCTGATTGTCAGTTCGCCTGTCAATTCGTCGGATAACATCAGAGAACACCTGTTTAGACTCATTGCCTCTGCAGTAAATGAGAGGAACAGATTCATCAATTCATTAATTTCAGCTGAGCGGTAATCCTTCCGGTTCTTGGGGAAAGCAAGAAGCATGGTAATGCCTTCAGGCGTGTTAAACACGGAAATAGTGCCTTTATGCGTTTCAATAGTCTTTTTCGCAAGATAAAACTTCATCTTATTTTTATCGGTGTCGTTTCCATACCATAATGACCGCTCATCAAAAAAAAGGGGGAGCTCACTGTCGGGAATTGTCCTGCCCCTGATAAGCACCCCTGCCTGAACACATTTTTCTGTATCGCAGGCCTTTATCTCTATCGAGTCTCCTGGCTTTGCATATTTCATGGCGCCGCTTATAATGTGCATAAATAACTGCAGTAACCGTATTTTTTCCCCCACGATGTCGGAAAGGGAATCAGGAAATATTAATTTAACAGAGATTTTTTTATCTGCAAGCAAGTCTTTAACAATCCCGGCTGAAATTGTTTCTTCCAGTATGTCTTTAAGGTTTAAAATCCTTTTCTTCAGGGTTACCTCCTCTTTCTCAAGACGTGAAAAATTCAGTAGTCCGTCGAGGAGGTTGATTACCTTGTTTGTTTCCTCGGATACTATATCAATAAACTCCGCCTGTTCCGCTTCTGCAGCTTTCTTTTCCTTGAGGTAATAGACCGCTCCTTTAATTGAATTCAGAGGGGTCCTCAATTCATGGGACATCCTTGCGATAAATTCCGTCTTTAATATGTCTGTATCGATAAGGCATTTATTCCTTTCATCTAATTCCAGCGCCTTTGAACGCAGCTCGGATATCAGGCGGGCCTGCTCAAGAGATATGGCTGTCTGGCTTGCAAGGATATTGATCAGGTCAAGTTCATCTTCCGTGAAAATGCCCCCATCAATTTTGTCATTAATATTAATAACACCGAGGAGTTTATCTTTCATTAAAACAGGACAGCAGATGAATGACCCGGTTTTATATTTGCCGGATTTTTTTCTTCCTGCCTGTCTGTCACTCTCGATGTCTTTCACTAACAGGGGGGCTCTTTCCCCCGCAACCTTTCCGCAAATGTATTCTCCGACTTTTACCCTGATAGTCTGTACGAGTTCAGGCTCTATGCCCCTTGAAGCATTGATAACCAGATCGCCTTTTTTATCTATGAGAAGAATGGACCCGTTCCTGGCCTTTGTATAGCTTAATGCAAGATCGAGAATTAGGTTGGTGATAGAGTCTAAATTGTTCGTTGAGGTAATTGCATTGGCAACTTCTTTGATGATTGAAATCCTGGCTTCAACTAAATGCTTTTTCATTTATAAATTTTACTTATATAAGAATCTTGCTTTATCAGAAAGAATTATTCCATCCCTATAATATTTATGCAATTTTCTTGCCATTCTGTAAGCCATTGGAAAATCGGGAAAATAAAAATTGAAACTACCAAGAAAACGAATGAGTCGGATTTTTTTACATTAAAAATATAAAAATCCATTGAATTTAACAAATTGTGTCGGATATCTTTACATTTTTTTCTTAAAGAGAGTTAGTATGTATGCGTCTGGTAAAAATTTGCAATGAACGTTATTTTTTAATCGCGCCATTGCTTACCGGGTATCAAAGCTCCATAGACTGCTGTCTGTTTCTCCTCCATTGCCATCCTTTGCAACTATCCTCCAGTAATACAAAGTGCCTGTGTTAAGTCCTGAGACTGTATAGGTGACCTGACTGGATGAACCACCACCATTTGACGGTGTAACAGCGCCTCCGCTGCCGTCTCCGCCACCGCCGCCGCCGCATGAGATTAAAAGCGTAACCACTATTGCTATCATTGCTGCCGGCATTAATATCTTCTTTCCGTCTCTTGCACCGCCTCTCAGAATCAGAACGATCCCGGATAGTAACATCCATGCACCATAACTGCCAATCCCTGCATAATAGATACCCTTATTCCTGAGAAATGCGATATCTGCTCCGGTTATGCAACCTATTGTAAGGTTCCCGTCTTCACATACATAAATATCATAAGTTACACTGTCTCCATCCGGGTCTGCGGATTTTTCCCACCTGAATTCTACCGTTGTTCCCACGCCTTCCTGATTGTCTGCGGGAAAGAGGAGTTGAAAAATGGCCGGCGGATTGTTGGAAGCCGATGAAAGCCCTTTTCCATTTACACTTACAGTTACAGGATTTTCATCAGAGTCATTGGATGGGATGTCAAAGGTATCATTAAATGTACCCGCGGCAGCCGGTGAAAAACGGACTGTAAATGTACAGCTATCTGACGGTATTACAGTCTCCCCTGAGCAGTTGTCATTCAGGATGATAAATTCATCTGTAAGCGGATTAGCCAGGGCGATATTGCCGATAAAAAGTTCTGCATTGCCGGCATTCGTTACAGTAACCGTCTTGTCTGATGAGTTGCCCTCAGTTATATCTCCAAAGGGGATCCGGAGGTCATCAACAGGTGGTACAGAGTCGGTTATGGTTATTTCTGCTGCAGGTGGAGGCGGAGGCTGGGCTATTACTACTGTGACTGTGGTCACGCTTAAAGTCAGGCAGAATATTCCCGTTAAAAATATCTTTGTTTTTCCTGTTATCATCGTGTTTGAGCTTCCAAAGTGAATTCTCTTTTGCCCGTGTTCTTATATGCCTTACGGTGCTCTGTCTTCATATCCGTAACTTCGCCTGTTGCCGTATCTATTAAAATTACACTTATATCATCAGGGATATCCGATGGATTCCAGAGGAGTTCTATAGTCCGACCCAGGGCATCAGACTCCACGTAGATATTCCATGCCTTTTTACATGGGGTATTGCATGATTCTTTGATGTTTTTCCAGTATTTCTTGCCCTCAAGTTCCATGTATGCCTTTATATCACCGGCGAGTAACGCAGGCACGTCATATCTGCCGTCAATGTCGTCAGCGGCATCAGGCGCCTGTCCGACTACCAGCCTGTTTTCCGCATTAAGGACATGTGCCTTAATGCTCAGATTCCACCCGTCCTCACATGCCGATACATTTGCACTTATTGACATTACCGTTATCACGGCTGCCGCTATGATTGCTTTTTTTATCATATCTGTTCCCCCCCTCTGCTTTCTTTACGGTTTAGGTATTACAAGATAATAAATGTCATCTGTTGCATCCAGATACATCCAGTAACCCAGCCATGGCACAAGTGCAGCATCAGTCTCTGTTTCAAAACTGCATGTAGCTCCCCAGTCTGCTCCATTGAAATAATAAATTGCATTTGTCAACCAGCCGTTTGAAGTTGCATCAGTCCAGGTTACAGGGGTACTGTCCCCTTTCCGGACGTTAATATTTAAAAGTCTTACATTGCCGGCATACGGATTACTTATCAAGTTCCATCCGGATTTGAGTTCGTATATGAACTCCGCATCCGTTATATCCCCATATTCTGCAAGCTCGGGCAGGGTGTCGGCATCCTGTTTGTATACAAAATACCCTTCCCCTGCTTTTACGGGTTCCGCGCTTGTTACTCCCCTGTAATATTCCAGATCTGCATCCCACCTGTATGACAATGTACTTCCAAATGCCGTACTGCTGTCCAGGATGTCGTAGCCGATGTCTCTCGGCGCTCCCACTATGTTGTAGCCTGTAAGCAGCCGGACTTCAGGGCCTGTGATATATCCTGTATCAGGGTATCTCAGGATAGTGCCGTCAAACATCTTTGCCTCAAAGTAGAATTTGTGAACTACTGCCGGACCGAGTTTTGTGGTATATGTACACAGCCCGCCTGTGCTGTAGTCCCCGCTGCAACTCATATCATAGGAGTAGAACTCTCCGGCTGCAGGATTACTCCTTTGAGTCATGTAAAGTTTTATATATTGGGGAGCATTACCCGATGTATCTTTCAAGGTTATCCGGAATTCGTACCCGATATCTACCCTTGGCATACCACTATCAAGGTTGTCGTTGTCACTGCCCCCGTCTGTTCTCTCAAGACACTCTATGTCTCCAGCGTCGGGACAAGTCAGATTTTTTTCATCTGTTGTAAATGTCGCTGTTACCGTAATATCGGCATCCATTGTTACCGTGCACTCGTTGCCGTTTGAGCTGCTGCAATCGCTCCAGCTGTCCAACAGATACCCTGTCTGCGGCGCTGCGGTCAGGGTTACTGCAACCCCGGATGTATATTGCTCAGAGCAGTCTCCGGGGCAATCAATTCCTGATGGTGAGCTTATTACTGTCCCATTGCCGTTTATATTAACTGTTAAGGTGTAAACAGGCGGTGCTGCGGTTATGTAATCCGTCCTTGATAAGGCGTCAGCGCTTCCGTCTGAATCACTGACTGTCAGTTTGACTGTGTATGTGCCAGCTGTATTGTATGTATATGACGGATTCTGAACGGTTGAATCTATAACACCGTCATTGTCAAAATCCCATTCATAGCTTAAAGGCCGGTCATAGCCTGTTGAGTTCCCGGTGAAGTTTACTGTAAGCGGTGCTGTGCCGCTTGTTGGTGAGCCTGTAAAGTCCGCTGTCGGTGATGTATCCGAAATATTGGCTGTTGTGGTTGCCTCATCCGTTGCCCCGAGGTCGTCTGTAACTCTCAGGTTTATGGTGTATGTGCCCTGCCGGGCATATGTGTGGCTCTGTGTCGGTAATGAGGAGCTGTAGTCAAATGTCCCGTCATTATCTATATCCCATTCATAAAGGGTTATTGTCCCTTCTGAATCTGTTGAGCCTGAACCGTCAAGGGTTATTGCCTGCCCTTCTATGCCTGTGTATGGTCCGTCTGTATCAGCAGCAGGCGGATTGTTTGCCAGTCCGGTTCCGCTTACGGTTATTGTTACGGAAGTTTCATCGGAATCATTGGATGGGATATCAAAGCTGTCATTGAATGTACCGGCGGCAGCCGGTGAAAATCGAACGGTAATTGTGCAGTTTGAAGCCGGCGCTACAGTCTGTCCCGAACAGTTATCATTGATGATGCTGAATGGGGATGAAAGCGGATTTGCCTCGCCTATATTGCTGATAATAAGCTCTGCATTGCCATCATTGGTTACAGTAACTGTCTGATCTGATGAATTGCCCTCTGTTATATCGGCAAAGGGTATATGAAGGTCGCCGGCAGGCGCTGCAGAATCGGTAACGGTTATTTCAGGTTCAGGCGGAGGCGGTGGCTCTGTGTCCATAGTCTTGCTGACCTCATTGGAGTAGTCGCTTTCATTTCCGGATGTATCGTATGCAATAACAGCAAAATAGTAGGTGAGCCCGTCTGTCAGATTAGTGATCTGATAAGTTGTTACACTGCCGACATCTATATTATCGCTATAACTGCCAGAGGTAGTGCCATAATAGAGCTTATAACCCGCTAAGTCGGTCAGAGGTGTTCCATCTGAATTTGTTGCAGGTGGATCCCAGGAAAGCGTAGCATCGCCTGCAAGAAGGGGGGCGGCATTTAAAAAAATCATTAATAAAGATATTGATACAATATACAGATGTTTATACTTTAAATTGCTCGGCATAATTACTATCCTCCTATAGACATTAAAAAAGCCTGTTTCCGCAGATAAACTCAGGGTAAGCACTGTTCCGGCTATCCTTAAAGATTAAATTTAAAAGGACATGCAGCTTTGATGCCTCCCGATTATACATGGTTTACCTTTTTCAGAAACGTTAGTAAAATAGGATAAATAAAAAAGGTAAGGGGAATCCGTGATTCAAATCACGAATTTTAAGAGCCTGTCCCTTTCCGCCCCTTTTGTTCAGCAGTGTCTCAATTTTATTGAGTGTCTGTGTATAAATTGCCATTTTTTGTTTTTGTCATGCCCGAAGTTTTTAATCGGGCATCCAGAACTTATTGAAAAGACCGGATTCCGGCTCAAGGACTGCCGGAATGACAGACAGACAAATCGAGTTTATACACACAGACTCGATTTAGATATTCCAGAAGGTATAAAAGGTATAATAAGATTGCATTTTCTAAAAACAGATTGCGTATATCAATAAACCGCAAAGGGGGTAAAATTTATTGACACTCGGCGCTTTATTGTCGGAACGGGCAAGGAATAATCCTAAAAGAACCTGTATTAAATTTGAAGACAGAAAACTTTCGTATTCTGAAATTAACAATCTCGTCACCCTTTCCGCAGGGGGACTGAAAGCCCTTGGATTGAAATCTAAAGAACGGGTGGCTATTTTAATGGAAAACTGCCCTGAATATTTAATTTCTTATTTTGCAATACTCAGGGCAGGTGGTATTGCAGTTCCGGTTAACACTTTTCTGACCCCTGGTGAGATATCTTATATACTCAATGATTCGGGCTCTGCAATTCTTCTTTATAGTGAGATGTATTCACCGCACATAGAAAAGATAAAGAGTAATGTGCCTGAATTAAGAGCTTTTGCGTTCGATGAAGTCCCTCAGCAGGAAGCAGAGCCATACGCAGGCGCCGGCGAAGATATTGCAGTACTCCTGTATACATCCGGAACAACAGGATTCCCGAAAGGGGCGATGCTGAGCCATAGAAATCTCATATCGAATGCTGAGGCATCAGTGAAAACCCTGCTTGTATCTCAGAGAGACAGGTTCCTGCTCTTCCTTCCTTTGTTTCATTCTTTTACTTTTACCGCATCTGTTCTTGTTCCAATATATTCAGGCGCAAGCATAATACTGCTGAAATCCGTGAAACCGTTTTCAATGGTGATAAAAAGTATTATTAAGGAGAGAATAACCTTATGCGCCGGAGTACCGACAATCTATAATATTCTCTCCAGGAAAAAAATACCTTTTCTTATCAGGTACTTATTGAGATTTATTATTAATATGAGGGCATGTATATCAGGGGCCGCAGCCTTGCCCGGAGATACAATATATGCTTTTGAAAAGCGTTTTAAAGTGCCGTTGATCGAAGGCTACGGGCTTACAGAGGCATCACCCGTAGTAGCGGTAAATCCATTGAAGGGAGAGCGAAAACCTGGTTCCGTAGGGCCGCCACTGCCTGGAATTGAGGTAGCTGTCATTGGAGAAGACAGCAAAAAAATGCCTGCCGGAGAGATAGGAGAGCTTATTGTAAAAGGGCCTAATGTGATGAAGGGCTATTTTAATAAGGAAGAAGAAACAAAGGCCGCATTAAAGAATGGCTGGCTTTATACAGGAGACATGGCAAGAATTGATGAAGACGGTTATATATATATAGTTGACAGGAAAAAAGATATTATTATTATTGACGGAATGAATATCTATCCGGGAGAGATAGAGAATTTTGTAATGAAACACCCTTCGATTGAAGAGTGTGCAATGGTCGGGATACCGGACGGCAGGGGGTCGGAAATATCAATACTCTTTGTAAAAAAGAAGGATAATACTGTAATTGATGATAGAGAAGTAAGTAATTACCTGAAAGGGCATATAGCACAATTTAAACTTCCGAAAAGAATAATGTTTATCGAAGAATTTCCAAAGACAGCCACAGGAAAGATAAAAAAGACTGAGCTGAGAAAATGGAAATTATAACTGTTTGTGCACACGGCTCCTTCCACTGTTTTTGAGTTTTTCTTTTTAGTCACTTCCGGGTCCCCGGCCACTTACCGTTTCATCCTGTAAAAAAGCATTCAGACAGAGACAAAAAAATATGCCTGATTCATATTTCACCCAAACAGCGAGATATGAACCTTCTGTAACTCATTGAAACATCCACGTCAATCCGCGCAACTCAGCGGCTAACTGCCGTTTTTGGATTCATTTTCCCACATTTTTCATCTGCACTGTATTCGACAGCAATTCACCCAAGGCTGAAAATATATTTTTCACAACCTCTGTTTCCGGAAGGGGTATTTTGAGATATGCCTTTCCTGTGGCTGCATCTCTGCCGACCATGGCATCCAGGTATTTCCCGGATTGCTGCTCCGGCTGCGAGATGGCTTTGCTGAGATTTGTCAGAAATTGAGCGCCGCTGATGAGCAGATTATTCAGGGTATCCTGCCCTTCCCCGTTCCCTTCCTCTTTAGCTGCGGAACCGGCGAATTCTCCGGCAGTTGTCTCCTTCCCGTCTGCTGCCTGAATATCCTGCTTCTCTTCTTTCTGCTGCTGCCTCTCAGTCGCAGGGTCGGGTTTCTCTATGTTTTCCGCCATTGTTTCTACTGACTGCATAAATTTCTTGAGCTGGGATTCGCCGACCATGACGATATCTTCACCGTTGCGGTCAAGCGCTCCTGCAAATACCGACTTCTTGAATTTCAGGAGATCCAGTATCCTCTCCTCAATTGAAGATGAAGTTACAAAATTGATGATGCGGACCTTCTTTTTCTGGCCGAGCCTGTGTACACGGCCGATGCGCTGTTCAAGGACAGCAGGATTCCACGGAATATCCATATTAATAACAACCGATCCGCTTTGCAGGTTCAGTCCGACCCCGCCTGCGTCCGTTGACAGGAAGACCATGCATTTCCGGTCTTCTTTGAACTGCGACATCAGTCCTTTTCTCTGCTTTGATGGGACACTGCCGTTTAAATGCACATATCCGATGCCGTTTCTCTTGAGGACACGCTCTACCAGTTCCGTCATCCTGAGCCACTGGCTGAAGATAACAACCTTTTCTCCATTGTCAATGATCAATTCTTTCAGGACTACTTCCAGCTCCTCAATCTTGGGGCCGTGAACCGTTTTCCTGTCAACGAGGTAAGTGTTATCAGCAGCCATTCGCATAAAATTCAGGGCGATCTGCAGCCGCCGCTGGTCCGCCTCGCAGAGAAATTTATAGCGCCGCCACTTGGCGACTAATCTCACCACAGTATCGTAATTTTCATCATGGATAACCCTCTGCTCTTTTGTCATGGGGACAAAGAAATTCTTATCCGTCCGCTCCGGGAGCTGTTTCAGCACCTCATCTTTCTTCCTCCGTATCAGAACATTCTCCAGTGAATCCCTGACAGTCTGCAGGTTCCGGTATCCTATTACCTTACCGCCGTCATCCGTAATCCTGTGGAAATGTACAAAACGGTATAAAGGTCCGAGATGCCGGCGGTCAATAAATTCCATGATAGAGTGCAGTTCCTCGATCCTGTTTTCTATGGGGGTTCCTGTGAGCACGATGGCAAAGGTTGATTCTAACTGCTTTACATATTGCGCTGTCCTGGTCTTCCAGTTTTTTATCCTCTGCGCCTCATCAAGGATAATCAGGTCGGGCGACCACTCCCTTATCATATCGATATCCCTGAAGACCAGCTCATAATTGACAACCTTATAAAAAGACTCCGTCCGGTATATCTCTCTTCTCTGATAGTTGAGGCCCTCAATCACCTGAACCGGCCTGTTGCTGAATTTTTCTATCTCCGCCTTCCACTGGTATTTCAGGGAGGTAGGGGAAACAATCAGCGCCTTCCGTATATTGAATAATTTTGCCATCAACTCAGCCGCTGCAAGCGCCTGGATTGTCTTCCCCAGGCCCATATCATCGCCGATAAGGCACCGCCCTGCACTGACTGCAAACAGCGCCCCTTCCCGCTGATAAGGATATAATCCGGTTTTCAGAATGTTTTTAAAAACCGGGCTTTTGATTCCGTCTTTGATGCGGGATGTTATGATCTTCCTCCGGTGTTCGGCATCCTGATGTTCGGCAATATAGGCCATTACATCATCGTAACACCGCACTTCATGTCCGTTATTTCGCGGTACGCTATTGAGGAATCCGGGGAAATCGAGAATACGATTTTCTTTGAGTATCCCCTTTGAATCAAAAAATCTATTTACAAGAGAAAGCAGTTTACCGGGAGCATCCTTCCCTGCCTTAAACCTGACCTCCCGTTTCAGGCCATAGCTTAAGTAGACCTCGGAATGCGGTAAAACACAGCCCTCCCTGAATATCTTTTTTGCTCCCCTTTTCTTCATCAGCCTGGACAGAGTAAATTCAATATGTTTGCATGTTCCGAGATTATTAATGCGGTAATCCGGGCAGGAGCAATAATTATCTCCTGGAGAGTCGCCCCGGATGGCTACTTTGTATGTCTTCCCTGATTCGGGATTGGTGAGCAGATATTCCGAAAAGACGGGATGGTCGCCGGTATTTACAAGTTTAAAATTCTGCTGCACGCCGTACTGCCTTCTAAGAATCCGCTGCCACTCCTCAAGGCCGAGGCCATCAGGCTTATGAGTTCTCGGCACCCGCAATTTGATTGGTTTTGTTTTTTTGCGTTTTGAATTTTTTGAAACTCTCTTCTCAGAGACTGATTTTTTCTTAAGCGCAGTTTTCATTTTATGCTCGCTCCCTTCTTTTTAAAATGTACAGTCGTATCTGAGCAGTTCCTCAGAAATAATCCTCAGCTAACATTGCTTTTATTGTAACCGTTCACAGGGTGCAGGGGGCAGTTTATCAGTTTTCCCCTCTTGAGAGGGGATTAAGGGGTGTGTGTCTTTATTCGGTCTGATTTTTTTCATGTTCTGTGCTGTTGTTTCCTGGATGGCGAACGCTTTTACTTCAGCAGGATATTCATTGTAAACACACCCCTGCACCCCTCTTTTTAGAGGGGAATGCCCACAGCCATTCTTTTTAGATAAGATGAGTTCATATTTACCCATTCATTATGAGAAAGAACCATAATTAGAAACATTGTCCATAAGCCTCACATTTCAACATCTGCTTGCATTCAGGGCAGAAGCCGTCGCAGCCGTCGTCAACATGGGCAAAGCCAAGCTCGGTAAAAAATTTTATGGAATTTTTCAGGGTCATTGAAGTACTGCTCAAATCTTTCCACTGTACCCTTGAAATATACCCTTAATGCCTCTTTATCAATATCATCATTTTTCATAATTTATATCTTCCCAAAATGCGCCGTTTTATCCGGAAGAGATGACCCTTCCTACATATAAAACCATTCCCAATCGTCTTCAAACTCGTTATAATCGTCACATTTCAACATATTTCTGCATTCAGGACAGAAAAAATTGCATTCGCCTTCATCACGTGCAAAGTCAAACTCAGCAAAAACGTCAAGAAACTTATCCGGGTCTCGTGAGTCATGTCTGAATTTACCGGCCAAATCTTTATAATAGGCCATTTATCCTCCTTTATTTATATAAATCTTATAACAATAGGTTTTTTCCCGCCTTCTTTTTCAGAAGAATTCGCGACAGATATCGATAAGTTATACTATCCGTCCATCCTTCATCCTGATAATTCTTTTGCATCCGGATGCCAGGGCCTCGTTATGAGTGACCATTATGAAGGTAATTCCTTTCATGTTTAATCCCTTTAAAATATTAAATACCTCATCGCCTGTTTGTGTATCAAGGTTGCCTGTAGGCTCGTCAGCCAGTACCACTTTGGGATCAAGCATGAGCGCCCTTGCAATCGCAACCCTCTGCTGTTCCCCTCCTGAAAGTTCACCGGGCTTGTGAAGCAATCTTTCGGAAAGTCCTACGTTAATCAATGCCTGTTTCGCTTTTTTATTCGCTTCTTTAAAGTTAATGCCTGCTATCAGCGCCGGCATCACAGTGTTTTCAACAGTATTGAACTCGGGCAGAAGATGATGAAACTGGAAAATAAAGCCGACTGATTTGCTCCTGAAATCGGCAAGTTCATCATTTCCAAGCTCAAATACATCCCTGCTTTCGTACAAAACATTTCCTGATGTCGGCCTGTCTAAGGTGCCGAGAATGTGAAGCAATGTGCTCTTGCCGACACCGGAAGGCCCCATCAACGCGGTCATCTCCCCTTTATGAATATCAAAAGTTATATCTTTCAATATATGGAGATCCCTGCCCGGCAGAGAAAAGGTCTTGTTCAGGTTTCTTACATTTATTAATGGTTCCATTTATTCATCTTTACGGACTCGTTCATTAGTTAGCATCAGAATTTATCACGTCTTTAACCTTATCATAGCTCTTGCGCACCTTTTTCCCTTCTGCTATGAAATCATCAACAAAATCGCCAAACTCCGAAATTGCCTTTCCAATCACTATCGTCCCCTCCCCAAAAACCCTGAAAGGCTCCCCACCCTTCCACATAGCCAGCCCGAGTGTCAAAAAAACCAGGAATAAAATTATGGCTATCGTCCTGAAAATCAACTTAAACATGAGTTCCCCTCCATCTTTTTTATTCTAAATTCCTGATTCCTGATTCCTGATTTTTCATTCATATCTCAGTGACTCTACAGGATCCAGTTTTGCCGCCTGCCATGACGGATAAATGGTAGCCATGAAAGTAATAAAAACAGCCGCTGCCGGAACCACTAAGAAATCGAACAAATCCAGCTTTACAGGAAGATAACTGAGATAGTACACATCAGCAGGGAGGTTTATAAACTTGTAAGTTTTCAAAAGCAGGCAAAGCCCGTACCCGCCTGCAACACCAATGAGCGTGCCGGTAATGCCGATGATAAGTCCGTGAATCATGAAGATCGACATAATCCCCCTGTTAGTAGCACCCATTGTCTTCATTATAGCTATCTCTCTTGCTTTTTCAATAACAATCATAATGAGATTGCTTATGATATTAAAAGAAGCCACAAGGATTATAAGGGCAAGAATTATAAACATCACTATCTTTTCGAGCTTAAGTGCGGAAAAGAGATTTCTGTTCATCTGCATCCAGTCTCTCGTGTAGTAAGGCGGCTTGAGCAAACGCTCGATCCCGGCTGCTATTTCTTTGGCATTATAGAGATCATCTGTTTTTATCTCGATGCCGGTGACCGCATCATCATATTTGAAAAACTTCCGGGCAGCCCGGAGGCTGATAAAGGCAAGGCTTGAATCATACTCATACATGCCTGCCTCAAAATAGCCTGCAACCTTGAATTTCTTCATTTTCGGTATCATGCCGAGAGGACCCATTTCACTGATTGGTGATATCATCTCAATTTCATCACCCACAAACAAGCCGAGGGTTCTTAAAAGCTCCCTTCCAATTATTATGCCCGGTATATCAGTATCTCTTTTCAGACCATCGATGCTCCCTGCCTTGAGATTTTGAAGAATGTCCGTGGTGCCCGTCCCCGTAACCGGATCAATTCCCCTTACGACAACACCATGCGCCCTGCTGCCGGACCTGAGCATGGCCTGCCCGTAAATAAAGGGGGCCGCATCAACAACACCCTCAACCCTGCTGATTTTTTCTCTGACCGCATCATAGTCCCTTATCCGACCTTTATAACTGAGCGTAACAATATGGGAATTAACTCCCAGTATCTTTTCCTGAAGGTCTTCCTGGAAACCGCTCATTACGGAAAGCACAGTTATCAGCGTCATCACTCCAAGCGCAACCCCTGCTATGGATATCAGCGTGTTTATTGATACGCCGCTGTGTTTCTTTTTTGATTTGAAATATCGGAGCGCTATGAAAAACTGGTAAGGTAAGTTCATAATTTTCAAGTTAGAGAATGTCGGTTACCGGCTTTGCAATTTATATTTCTTAACTGATAACCGACAACCGTAAACTGTCTTATTTCTCCGGTCTTAAATGCGGGAATAAAATCACATCCCTTATTGAGTGAGTGTTGGTTAAAAGCATAAAAAGCCTGTCAATGCCTATGCCTTCTCCGGCAGCCGGCGGCATTCCGTATTCCAGTGCCCTGACAAAGTCTTCGTCCATAAAATTAGCCTCTTCATCTCCCTGTTTCCTGGCTTCCGCCTGCTCCAGGAACCTCTCCCTCTGATCAACGGGATCATTAAGCTCTGAAAAGGCATTGGCCACTTCCCTTCCGCCAATAAATAACTCAAATCTCTCGACAAACTCAGGCGCATCCTTTTTTCTCTTAGCCAGAGGAGAAAGCTCTACAGGATAATCCGTAATAAATGTAGGCTGGATAAGCCGGGGTTCAACCTTTTTCTTGAATATTTCGTCTAATATCTTCCCGTGGCCGGCCTTTTTATCGATGCCGAAATTCTTTTTATCAGCATACTCTTTAGCCTTTTCCGCATCCCGGAAAACAGCAGGATCAACTCCCTGCTCCTCCATGGCGTCAACCATGCTCAGCCGCGGCCAGGGAGACGTAAAGTCGATTATTTCACCTTCCCCTGTTTCGGAACTCTCGCCGAACGGCACGCGAAGGTCCCCGTTTATCTCCTTGCAGAGAGATGAGATAAGCTCTTCGGTAAACCCCATAAGATAACTATAATCCTTATAGGAGATATAGAATTCAAGCATGGTAAACTCGGGGTTGTGTTTTGAGGAAATCCCTTCATTCCTGAAATTCTTATTGATCTCGTAGACCTTCTCATAACCCCCGACAAGGAGTTTTTTCAAATAAAGCTCAGGCGCTATTCTCAGGTAAAGATCAATGCCTAATGCATTATGATGGGTTTTAAAGGGACGCGCGGTTGCGCCTCCGGGAATCTGATGCATCATCGGCGTCTCAACTTCCAGGAATCCCCTGTTGTCAAAGAATTTCCTGATCGCCTGAATCAGCCTGCTTCGCTTTGTAAAAAGCTCCCTTATATGCGGATTGACGATAAGATCAACATATCTCTGTCTGCAGCGGGTTTCAATATCCTTTAATCCATGCCATTTTTCCGGCAAAGGCCTCAGAGACTTGCAGAGCACCGTAAAATCGTTTACCTTAACAGTCAGCTCACCGGTCTTTGTCCTGAACAGCAGCCCGTTAACCCCGATTATATCTCCTATATCGAGATTTTTAAAGATATCTTTATTAGCGGCTATGATATCTTTACTGAAATAGACCTGTATCTTTCCGGATGCATCCTGGATATGTGCAAAAGCGGTCTTGCCGAAATTCCGGAATGAAATAATCCGGCCTGCAATAGTGAATTTCTCGCTTCTCTCCTCAATCTCTTCCTTGCTTAATTCTCCAAACCGGTCAATAATGTCCGATGCCCTGTCCTTAACGGCAAACGGAACCCCATATGGTTCAACACCGGCGTCTCTGAGCCTGTTAAGCTTTTTAATCCTTTCCTGTACCAATTCGTTAGTCTCTTCCACGGTTCTACCTTTCTAAAGTTATAAACGGGAAATAACATGTGCGGGTTACGAGTTAAAGAATGGATAGGAGAACCCGCAACCGGATAAATCTCTATTCAAGCAGACCTGAGAGGATCCTTGTCTTTTCCTCGATCATTTTATCCAGATTTTCCTGTTCTATTCTTATTTTAAACAATTCATCGGCTATGCCGAATGCAGCCATAACCGTTGCCTTTGCCTGGTTTATATTCGGAGCAACAGTATATATCTCTTTCAATTTTTCATCAATATACCCGGCCAGGGACTTTATATAAGCCTCATCTTCATCAGTCTTAATAGCATAACTCTGCCCCAGTATCTGTACCTCAACGGAACGCATTTGCCACCACCTCACCAAGTTAAATGCACCGCATAATTATCAGCTGCGTGCAGCGGGTTAAACCCGGAACAAAAATCAAAGCTCTACAGACTCAAGCTCCTTGATCAGGTTCTCTACCTGAGACTTCACTGTCTCACGTTCACTGCTAAGTTTGTTAATGTCCGTCTTTAATGTATCGATATTCTTCAATTCCTCTTTAACGGCCCTTAATTCTTCGTCCTTTTTATTCAGCTCTTCCTGCAGCTCGGATATCTTTCCATTTAATGCTGAATTTTCACCGGTTAAGGTCTTAATCTTATCGATTACTTTTGTAATTTTCTCTTCAAGCATCTGTATCTTTTCCACAGGTGATCCCTCCTTCGCAAAGTTAAACATATCCTGTTGCATCAGCATGTAACTTATCAAAATCAAACTTAAAAGTAAAGGCCGCCGGAACTTATAAATCAGTTTCAGCCGGTTTTTTTTATACACTCAATAGTGAACCGGGATGAGAACCGTTTATATGCAAATAAATAAAGTTTGTCGCACTAAACAGCCTCCTGCTAAAAATACAAAACAGCACGGTCCGTCATGCTGAACTTAATTCAGTACCGGGAAGATTGCGTTAAAGAATCTGTCGGATTTTACCGATTAAAAATAACTATCGGAACCTATGAAAGGGTTAAAAAAATGTATCGATATATACGCACTTTTATTCTTATATTGCCACTTTTATTCATTTTTACAATACTATTTAATAATATTACAAAAGGAAAAGACATCAATCCGGATAAGTGTATGAAATGCCATGAGAAAATATATATGAAAGCCCTTTCTAATCCCTACCGCCACACTGTGGCAACAGAAGACTGCGCATTATGCCATATCATCCGGAACTCTGATACCGGCAGGGGAAAAAGCCTGAAATTTTCCACATTTCAAAGTGAGAACATCCTTTACTTAGGCAAACTCGACGAAGATAAAAAATACCGGATGGAAGTAACTGCAACAGATTCCGCCGAAAAAAGCAGTGAGCCTGCTGTTATAGCCATAGACCCTGAAAAGATATGGGAATATCAGGGAAAGTTACAAACCTTACAGGAATTGTATGGGGTAAAGGTAGATGAGGTCAGGAAACGTTCATTTGTTCATGCTACTATTTCCTGGGACACCAATGCCTTTGCAACTACTGAAATTGAGTACCTGTCAAAGGGCAGATATCCGTACAGATTCAGTATGGACAATAGTTATACCAAAGCGCATAAAATAGTTTTGAGGGATTTAAGGCATAAACGCAGATACCGCTTCAGCGTTATCTCCAGAGACATCTACGGAAATATACTGCAATCCGGAGAATACATAATCGATACATCAAAGGAGTTCTCTCATCTGAACAAGCCACTGGAAAACGACTTGCCATACCCTTTCATAAGCCTTATGCGTGTATTTAAAATAAACGGGAAAGAAGGCTTCTATTTAAGGGTCTCTGCAAATAAACCATCTGAAATCCTGGTACGGCTGAACGAGGTTGAGCAGTTAGACATCAGGCACGGCAGGGGATTTGTTTCTGAAAAATTTTTAAAGATAGACATATGCTATAAATGCCATCCCCCTGATGCATCGCATCCGGTCGGCGTAAAAGCAAAGGGGGATAAGGTTAAGACACCGGATGATCTTCCTACAATTCAAGGCGGAATTATTACGTGTATTACCTGCCACAAACCTCATGGAGGTGAAAGGACATATTTTAACAGATTTGATTTCAGGAAAGATTTGTGTATCAAATGCCATATAGAAGAAGATTATTTGTAGCAATAGTCTTCCTGGTTAAAACAAACATCAGTGAAGGAGAAATGCATGAATGATAAAAATAGAAGAAAACACCTGAATTTTTCTATTAAAAGAAAAATGCAGCTAAGACTTTTTATCAAGGTCTTTACCATAGCAATAGTCGGTGTTGGAATTATGGGGGCAATATTTTATTTTTACAGTGACAGGGAGATAAGTTCGAGTTACCGCCAGTTTCATATCCATGCAAAAAACTTCCTCGACCTTCTACTGCCTGCTATTGTTTTATCCCTGCTCGCCGCACTTCTCGTTTCCATAGTTATCACTCTTTTCTTCCCCATTAAAATTGCCGGGCCTTTGTACAGAATCGAACGGGACCTGAAAGAAAAGCTGGCTAAAGGGGATCTGACTCTGAAATTTCATCTGAGAAAAGGTGATGAAGTCGACGAGCTGGCAGAAGCCGTTAATATATGTGTAGCAAACTGGAAGAAAAAGATTGAAACAATTAAAAAATCAGCAGAAGACCTCGAGGCCGCCCTGAGAGGGTCAGAGGGGACAGAAAATAACAATGTAAAGGAACTGGTAGTAAGACTGAATGAAAATCTTCGCCAGTTCAAGGTATAAATATTCTATTTCGTAGTGCAGAGATAAATGGAGGCGGCGAGCGGATTCGAACCGCTGCATAAAGGTTTTGCAGACCTCCCCCTTAGCCACTTGGGTACGCCGCCGATTAAGAGTAAACCTATTGATGAATTTGGACTTTATAATTCTTGACTCATAACTCCAAAACCTGGTTGAATTTTAACATATTACCCTTTTCAGCTGTCAACTTTGCTCTCAATACTGCCGGGGGGTATCTTTTGGCTTATGAAACTTCTCCCAGTCCCGCTTTTTGCAAAATCTATTAATTGCTTTCTCAAATCATCACTAATCATAACGATCCTTTTTAATAACTTCAACTCCTACTCCTAAGTCAAGGAGATTCTTATTATAATCACTATTAAAAGTGAATACGGTTTTACCTTTTTTAATCCATTCGTTGCAAAGGGATTCAGTCTTGCTTCCCGGCGCTGCATAAGGGATAACAATTTTATCTGCAATTGCAGCTGCAAAATGATTTCGTTTATCAGCCCTACCTGATGATATGCGATTGTGGTTGAAACTGAACGGAGACAAAATCAGAAACCCGCCTTCATCGATTGGTTTCTTGAATTCTTTCTTAATCCGCATGGTTTCAATACTTCGAGCAGGGCAAAGAATGACCGGCTGTTTTCCCTTCAGGAGGATGTTAAGACATTCTTGTTCCAAGGGTGAATGGAAGCCCCCGATTACTGTAATATTACTCTCTCTTAGTTGACGAATATATTCATAAGTTTTAATGATGATTTTGCCTGGGCATTTTATCGAGTTGAAAATAGCAAGGGTTTTATTTTGCAGGATGTCGGGATTGCCAATGGCATTTATTGTCTTAGGAACATCAGCAGCAAGGTGCTTTTTTAGGGCAGAAGGATAATGAGGGTCATTAAAATCTATATACTTAATGTTCATCTATATTAGGCCTTTTGAATGTATAAAATGAAGCCAAAACTCATCTATCAAATTTCCCCTCTCAAGAGGGGAATTCTGTCCTCACTGACTATTGATCCTGATTTTTTTGCGCTGACCATAAAAACCGGCTCATTAAAGCAAATGCATATTAAGAAATAAGGAACCATAATACCTTACCTTTTCTCAAGCAGGTGTTTCTTTATCTCGTTAATGAAGGTTCTTGTTTTTGGAAACATTTCATCTATATCTTCTTTTGTAACTTCAGCATCTTCCATGTAGTCACCTTTTTGTCTGAGTTCAAAAGCACGGTGCAGGGTTTTGGAGAATTCTTTATCGAAGATGCCATTTTTTATGAATTCTCTGTCAAATAGTGAGATTGCCCCGATATGTTTTGATGTGCCTAATTGCTTCTCCTGTAAAAGAGCCAGCACTGCATAGAACATAGCATAGTACAACCGGTTCATTACAGCACGCATACTCATGCCTTCTTTAAGAAGGATTTCCGCCTCTTGAATAGACTCGTCAGCCTCTTTAAGCCTGTATCGTATCAGAGAAAGCAAATCATCTTTCATACAGCAACCCCCTCGCGATAAACATTTTTAATAAAAGCAGATGCCCGAATAGGGCTGTTTTTTAAAGTATCAATGCTTATTGCGACAGGCATAACAACTACATCTTCAGAAAAACCTGCTTCCCATGCACAATCGCTTATGTACTTTTCTATGGAATGGGTAAGATGTTCTACAACAACAAGCACGTCAAGGTCCGACTCTCCGGTAGCATCCCCTCTTGCCCTTGAGCCGAACACCCTTACTTCATGTATCTTGACTTTCTTTGATACAAGCTCCTTGAATCTCTCGACTATTTTCAGGTCTTTTTTGTGCATTTTCGGTTCTTCCCTTTTTGGTTTTCTACAGATTCAAGATTGGATTTTTTACTGACAGAGACATAATTCAATCACAAATTCGAAAAACCTGTTTATTTGAGCTTAATTTAATCCATTCTTTTGGTTAAGGTATAGCTACTTCTTTTTCCTTAAATACGCTTGAAAATGAGCTCAGAAGGAATTCTTTAGCGTCAAAGATTTCAAGAAGAACCGGCTCTCCATCTGCTGAAAAATGGACTATAATCTGACCTTCTTCTTCAGCATAATCTATTGGTTTATCCGAAAGCTCAATAAGAAGGGCATCTACATCTTTACTGTATTTAATCTTTCTCATACCTTGACCTCCTGCCGGGATAAAGAGTTATTACTAAAATTTTTTCATCTTCTTTTTCATGAACTACCCTGAGAACGTGTTTCTCACTTGTCTTCTTTTGTGCAACCAATCTGTTTTTATAACCTTTCTCTATTTTATCAGGAAATTTGATAACATCTTCAACCTTCTTCTGAATTTCTTTTTCTTAACCTTGAGTTCCGCTGCTTGCTTAGCACGTTCTTCCTTCGTCAATTGATCCTCCAGATTATCTCGTCCTTTTGCATTATATTTTAATCTTGGAAAGAAATGGTTGTATTTTTTGAAAAGCCTCTGATAATTCGTCGGGCAAAGCTTCGCAATTGTCAATCGCCTGCATAGTCGCAGAGGCTTTATGTTCAGCATTTTGGGTCCCAAATAAATGTTCTATGGAATTGGGAAATGCATGCCAACACTCTCCTTCTGACCATTTTATTATTATCTGGTTCTCCTCGTCTGTTTCCTCTTTCCTGTCCAAGTCAAACAATGTGAAAGACGGTATCCCGAAGGCTCTACAAATTAACTGATAATAAAGAATTTTCTCTTTTCCATTGCAAGAGATAACCGTGAGGTCGGTAAGATCAAGAGTATCAAACAATGCAGACAAAACTGTGATGCCGTACTTGTCCACTGGTCCTTCCACCAATAGACATGCACGTGCGAAGAGTATCTCATTATTCTCTCTGAAGAATATCGTTTTGTCTTTATAGTATTGCTTTAACTCTTCCAAATGTTCTTTTGTTGCTTTTGGCGTTCCTTTGTAGTCAAGGATAATGTCTAATGTTTTTTGATCAGGGCAGCAATTGTAATTTTTGTCGAATCTTTTGATTGAACGCCAATCTCCAATATCAATCATAGACTCTGAATGAGTGGATAAAACTATTTGAGTCGAGCTCATTTTAAAGTGCTGCATCAATTTGCTCTGCAATTGGGGATGGAGATGCAGTTCCGGCTCATCGATAAGGATAATTAACTGTTCCTTTGCAAGGCTGCTAATAGTTTCCAGTAAAAGATAGGAAACCATCATAGAGATTCCAGAACCTAACTTTGAAAGCTCAATTTGATTTAAGCCGTCACGTAAAGAAAAAAAACTCTTAGAAAATGGCTGTTCAAGATTTAAAATTGACAGTTCCAGTCCTTCATATTTCCTACCTAAAAAACTTAATAGTTTTGTTTTTACTGGCTTAAAAGTATCCTTCAACTTCTTCTCATCTACATTGCTGATAACCATTTCATATGTTTCGTCCCATTTTAATTGAAAATCTTTCTTGTTATTTTCAAGCGATTTCCTGAAACGCCAATTATATTCCTGTGCTATCTTTTGAAGTGTTGAATTAAACCCAATTTTTGATTGTTTTTCTCTATTTTTATCAAAATAAAAGCAGCGAGGGAAATTATCTAAATCGAGAGGAAAGGACAATTGGCGAATAGTGAATTTGTAATCACTTCCACTTTTTCTTTTAACACTCCAGCCATTCTGTGTTTTTGAGACTGATTCATCAGGCATCACATAATGTGAAACAACAAATTCTTCTGAAAGAGCTTTTCCCGGAGCGGCCTGGCTTCTTCGTTTTACTGAAAGTTCTACCCCGATACACGGAACATCTTGAGTTGCATATCCGTCCGGAAGTTTGGCAATAAATGTTTCATGAAAGAGTATTCTGATTTTTATATCCCCTGAGTCCTGATTATTAAAATCCTGTTCATCAATACGGGAAGCAACAAAAGCAGGAGACAAAGCCAAGTTAATGGCTTCTAAGATTGCGGTTTTACCCGTGCCATTCTCACCAACGAGCGAATTGAATTTTTCAAACGAAATTCCAAGGGTAGTAAAACAACGAAAGTTTTCTATATGAATGTTTTTTATTCTCATTCAATCCTTCCGCTACTATACCCGTTCCATGCGAAACTTGATGTTCGGAGGTTCTTAAATGTCATTATGTATTTTTGTAGACCCTGCTTTTTCCTTTTTATAAAAATGTATATATCTCAACTATATCCTTGGCATTTCATTCCAAATACGTTTTTTAAAATATCTCCCGGCTTTCTTTTTCCCAACTTTAACACCTTTGCTATTAAAAGTTCCCCACTGCTTAAAGAAAAAAGGGATGCCTGATTCAATACATTTTTCATAAATATTACTCACCCATTTTTCATCCATTAGTCTTGCATGATAACCACTCTCACCACCGACTATCACCCAATCTATATCCATTAATATCTTTTTGGTTAACTTAACAGGTCCTAACAAGGGTTCGAACGAGATAAATTTTATTTTGGCGGGCACTTTCTTCATCAATTCGATCCTATATATATAATCTTGATTCTCCACACTCACTCCTATCCATACATTGGCTGGCCATTGCAATTTCCGGTCTTTTCCGTTCTTACTGTACTGAGATGATGTCCACTTAACCATCCTATCAACTCTTTTAGTTAAAACTTGGAAAACATGAATATTCGCTTTTGTCATAGTATCAAAAACTTTTGCAATGAACTCATCTGGAACCTTTTCATGAAACAAATCAGACATAGAATTTACAAATATTTTTTTAGGTTTTTTCCATGTTAAAGGCAAAACCAGTCTTTGAGGCCATATTTTAAAATCAAAACCTTGCTGATACGGATGATTAGAAACACCCCTAAATCTTTCAGCAAATGTTTGGGCATAACAATTATTACAGCCTGGACTAATTTTCTTACAACCAGTAACTGGATTCCAAGAAGCCTCAGTCCATTCAATTTTCGAAACTTCACTCATATTAGTTACCCTATGTAAACAATCTTAGCGCCTTCTGTAACAGTATTTGCACGCTGTCTTGGTTTCCTTTTAATATTTAAGGCGTTATCTTTTTCCAAAGCTATAAGCGCCTCCTTAATAGTTTTAGATATGCCGTTTGTATTGGAATATGTCCAAGCCTCGATTTCGCTGTAATCTATCCAATCAGGATACTTATCTTGACAATATTTACTAATCCGTTCTCTTAAACTGACTTTATCAGGGTTTTCAAAAAGGCTTTCCTGTGATGAAATTCCTATCGCTACAAAGCTGTATGGCGAATCACTTATTTTTGCCATAGTATCCTTCATCACCTTTAATGCTTTAAATTTCTTAGACGCATGAATTAAATAATATTTTGGCCTATTACCCTGTTTAGGTGTATTAATTCTGAAAGGCATAACAAATTCCGCTCTCGCAACATTCTTTAATTGTTTACAATACAGATTTACTAAGTAGCTTTGTTTTTCCTCACCATTGAGGGCACTGACTTTTTTAAATTCTTTGCATCCAAATAATGCTTCCATATTTTCTTCAAATTGCTTCTCCTCACAAAATCTAATAATGTCATATATCATGAAGTTTATAAATAGTTCGGCTTGCGGAAATTTTAAGATTCTTTCTATTGTCGACAAGGGGAACCCTGAATATCCAAAAGGATCAATAAAGAAAAACATTGGAGAAGTATTCAAACCATCTTCTTCGATAAGGTCTAATATAGCATTTATAGCTGTATCAAATTCAGCGTGATAAGCTTTCCATCTCTGCTCATGCTTGTTCATTTCAGTTAATTTTTGGTTGAGCATATTGACGCATCCTCCATGATTGTCTGTACATGTGAGAATGATTTCTCTCTTTGAATTAGCATCTAAATATTTATTCGCTATTTCAGCAACAATTAATGGAGAGCCAAGGCAGGTTGAACTTTCTGAATTGTCTTCATAATAAATACCGGGACCAGAAAATCCATCAAAGTAAAACAGTCTTTCCGGGAATCCCATTCTTTTCTGTTGACTAAATAATATCGCCATCCAAGGATTGATGTAACTTTTTAATAATTGATGTTTTACTTTTGTATGCTCCTCTATCACCCATGGAATTTCCATATTCCCCTTCCCTAATTGCACATCAAAAAGGTTTCATAAGTCTTTAATTTTTATAATGATATACTATCCACTGTAATCAGAATAAATATTAAGTTTTCGTATTCCTCATATAATAAATCTCTACTAACTATCAATCCCCAACCGATACTTGATGTCGTAGTTGATGATGAAATCTAGTTCTTCATCTGTAAAGCCATAATGTTTCGCTAACACCCGGTCAATTTCATCAATGATAGGCTTAGATAATCTAGGATAAAACTCATCATATACTACCTTGCCGGTTTTTTTATACCAGCACTTTTTCCGATTTTTATTTCTATTGATATCTTTCATTAATTTTTCAGCAAGTTCTATTAAACTACTTTTCTTGTCAGAACTCATTTTATCCAATCCTATTGGAAAGGAGTATATTTCATGTCTACCACAATGATAACCTTCAAATAAGGTGTACCACATCCAGAAAAATAGATTTGAATTTAAAACTGCAAGCATCACTATTGCTTGTTTTGGATCAAGAAGATGATATGGCTTGTAATCTTCTGACTTTTTAACACCATCTTTTTCATTATAGAAATACGGTATAAAATCAAAAGCTTTCACATAATTATAAGGAATTCTGTGAACATAAAAAGAAACATGTTCATTACTACGTATAAATGATGCTGGCTTATATTTAGATACTTTCTTAAGAATCACGTTTGAAATCTTATTGCCAAACTTTGGTATGACAGAGATGTTTTTTTCGAGTGATGAATTCCAAAAAAACAGAAGAGGAAAAAGATATTCACGCTCTTCCGGCTTCCAACGGTTGTATCGACTTGTCCAAAGGAGTTTTTCTGATACCTTAGCAGAAGTTAAGAGTATAGAAAGACGTTGTTTAGCTCCCTCGAAAAGTTTACAAGGGTAAACATCATAAGCACTAATCCATAGTATTCGATTTTCATTTAAAAGCAATGATTGCAATTCGCTCATTCTTTCTGTTGACATTAAACTTAATGGAACTATTAATCCGGAGAAAGCTTTAGTCGAGGCAATTTTTAAACTTCGCTCAATCGTAAAAGCATAAATGTTGCCGCAACTCTCAGTTCCATAATTCTTAATCGTGTATTCATTTTTTATCTTGCTGTACTCCACATACGGCGGATTCCCTATAATTACATCAAATCCGCCTTTTTTCAATATCCCATAAAATTCAATAAACCAGTGAAAAGGATGATGGGATTTGAGCCACTTTTCATAGGCCGTTTTTTTGTTCGGATCAATCCCGTATTCACCTGCAAGATATTGGTTCAGTTCATCTTCCAAGACTTTCAATTTATCTTTCAGCGCCTGTTTATCTTCAGGGGCAACTTCTCCGCCCAATTCGGTCTGTTGTTTATGAAAGAGCTGGAACAGGCGATCAACATCCTCGGCCTGTTCTTCAATACGTTGCATCGTATCATCAAACTGCATAGCCATTTGATCTCTGCCGGTTACTGCCTTTTTTACTTCATCGTAAGTTGCAAATCCTACAAGTGTATTGCCTGCACGGATATTAAAATCAATATCAGGCAAAGGCTCGATATGCTCAATACTGTCTATTTGAGCTACGAGCTTGAGAAACAGGCGAAGCTTACATATTTCAATAGCCTCTTCCATGATATCAACGCCATAGAGGTTGTTTACGATTATTGATTTGAAAATGAAGTATTTAAGGTTTGGGTGTTCACCGACCCTCTTTAATATCTCTTTAAAGTCGCCATACTTGTCCTTACGGTGCTTTATCTCTGACCTTTCAAGCTCATCAACAAAGACTTGCATCCGGTCAAGGCATGCTTCATAAAGAGGCTCAAGAATATTCAATGCAGCAAAAAGAAACGCCCCTGAGCCACAGGTAGGATCAAGCACAGTTACATCCTCAATAGCATGATAAAAAGCCCGAAGCAGTTCCGGCCCTTCTGAGTTCCAGATTACATCCTGTGCAAATTGGCGAATGTCAAGATTATAAGTTATCAGGTCATTGATGGACCGGATGTCGCCATTGAGCATTCTGGATTTGACTTCTTCATATCTCTGACGCCTTGCAACAACTTCTCTCCAGATTTCCGTAGGCAGTGCGTATTCGGATGCAGCAGGCTTGTTCCATTCAGTCCTTTTGGATACATCTTTTATTCCCACAGCAATTTCTTCAGGCAGTTCTAATTCAACCCCTTTTTTAACCGCATCATAGATATAACGGTCGGGGTCTGTCTGTAATAATTGCCATACCGTAGGGGCAGGTTTCAAACCTGCCCCTACAAAATCCACCCCCTCAAACGCAATTTTGCATTTCTTTTTTGCAGCGTCAAAAAGATATGGAATAACTGTGTTTTTGCTGATATATTCAGTAATATCCTCTTTTGTGTAATACGCCCCCATCTGTTTCTGATTGATATATTTTTCAAAAATATATCCAAGCACATCAGGGTTGATTTCATTGTCCTTTCTCAGTGGTCTTTCATCGAGATGCCATTGATACTGATCAAAAAAATCAAAGAGTTTTTCAAAGGCTTTGTCGGTTATCTGAATATCTCTGCCATGCAGCTCTTCTATCTGATGCTTTAAGAAAAGTCCGCCGTTCAGATAAGGCACTTCACCAAGAAGTCTGTTTATCTTTTCAGAACGGTCTTTTGCTTTTTTGGCAAACCCCTCAAAAAAGAGCGGGCAAAGAACATCTTTGTAAAAAAGATCCTTTCCCTGCTGTTTGCTCTGCATCAGTTTGTTTCTCAGATAGTCACTATCACTATCAAGGAATCCTTTCTTTTGTACGAAGTAAATAAACATCAGGCGGTTGAGCATGACAGAAGCATACCAGCGGTGAAGATCGTCATCCGGGATACCCATGATAAAACTGAAGAAAGAATCATGTTCTTTTTTGAAGCGGTCATAAAAGCGCTTTGTTACCCGTTCTACATCAAAGGCTTTACGCATACGTCCTGTAACGTGAGGAAGGGTAAGGGTTTCTTCATCTTCAAGGCTGAATGCTATATTCTGAAGCTTCTGAAGCAGGGAATCCCCAGTCTGACTCTTATGGTAAGTATGTTCACGGCAAGCCGCGGGTTTGCCGGGTTCACGCTTTACCCACTGCCATATCTGCATGGTCTCTTCATGGTCAGTATAAATAATAATATGCTCATGAACAGATTCGGCTGTCTGTTTCTCTATTTTTCTTCTTGCGGCATAATCGGGAATACGCCCATTCCGGGGACAAGGGCAGAGAAAGGCGGCCATGCCCCTTTTTTCGGCTATTGCAGAGAGAGTAAATGTTTTACTGTCTGCAAAGATTTCAAGTTCTTTGTCGTAATGATCCCATCCAAGTTCTTCTATAAAGAGAGACTTGAAATTAAACTCTCTCAGATATTTGCGGGATCTGCGGCTATCCGGATTCATATGCCCTGATCTTCAAGCTCCCGAAGCAACCGGCTGATCACGGGTTTAAGATCGGGGATACGTTCCTTGACGACAAACCATATAACCTCTTTATCCACACCAAAATAAAAGTGAATCACCTTGTCCCGCATTCCTGCCATCTCTCTCCACGGTATATCCTGATACAGGTTGCGGATATTGTCGGGAATATTCTTCGCAGCTTCCCCGATTACCTCAATTGAACGCAGCACCGCATTCAGGGTCTTTTGGTCATTGGTAAACTGTTCATAAGAGATGCCGCTGATAAAATCCTCTGCATCCGACATATTTTGCAGGATATCTTTTATGTATAGAGTAATATTGCGGCTCATACCGGCATAGCCTCTTTAAGGATCGACTCCTTCAATTCTTCCCGCAGGCTGCGCCTAGGCACAAGATCAACTTTTATCCCAAGCAGATCACTCAGGTATATCTCGGCGCCAACAAGCTCCAAAAGGCTTACTGGTTTCAAAATCTCTGCCAGCAGGTCTATATCACTGGCCTGCTTTTCTTCGCCCCTGACATGGGAGCCGAAGATGCCCACAACAGCAATACCGTACTTTTCTTCCAGAATGTCTCTGTGCTGCCTTATAGTTTTCTTTATCTCGTCCAGATCAGTCATGATCCTGTCTCCGGTGTTCACTGTCTTAGCGCCTTGAGATTATATATTATCATAATTTTATGGGCCTGCTCCGAACAACCCCATTGAGCAGATAATCCTCGATTTATATGCCACTTCTTCTTCATGAATTATGCAGAGCCTGCCATCCTCGCTCAGTGTTACAACCAACTGTCCCTTACTAAGCCATAAATTGTTCCGTAAATTATAACACTTACGGTAAAAATCTGTGGAGAATTTTTGAAATTTATAGATGGTAATGTTTAAAGATGGAGATGGAAAGAGAGGGGCAGTGGCAGTAAAGCAAATTTAGAATGGAGCGGGAGACGGGATTCGAACCCGCGACCCCAACCTTGGCAAGGTTGTGCTCTACCAGCTGAGCTACTCCCGCAAATAAAGTTAACGCTTAAAGTGAAGAGTTATGGGTTGAGAATCAAAAAAACTTTCTTCTGTTAACTTAATATACTAAATAGTCTATAATAGACAACTAAAATATTAATTAATAAAAGACTGTTTTGTCAAATGCTAACCCCTGATTTTAACGAATTTAAGAAGAAATCAAAAGAAGGCAACCTGATTCCTGTGTACAGGGAAATCCTTGCCGACCTCGACACCCCGCTCTCCGCATTTCTGAAGCTGAAAGGGAAAAGATGCTTTCTCCTTGAAAGTGTGGAAGGCGGCGAAAAATGGGCCAGGTACTCCTTTATCGGGAGCAATCCGTCCATAATAATCGAGGGCAAAGGAAATAGTCTTACAATAAAAAGAGGCCCGAAAGAAGAAAAGATTCGGATCGGAAATGGCGGTACAAGTCAATTCAGGGACCCTCTGGATGTTATATCAGCGGAACTGAAAAAATATAAGCCTGTGATTATCCCCGGTCTGCCGAGGTTCTTTGGCGGATTTCTCGGTTACATAGGATATGATACTGTGCGATACTTCGAAAAACTCCCGGACAACGACCATCCCGGACTGAACCTTCCGGATATATTTCTTATGCTTACCGACACTCTGGTCGTCTTTGACAACCTGACACATAAGATCAAAGTGATATCAAACGCATATATAGAAGAGAGCCCCAAAAAAGCCTATGAAAAAGCGGAAAAAAAGATTGACGGCATAGTTAAAAAACTCAGATCAAAATTTGTTGTACCCGGCAGAGGGGCATCACCTCGAAAGGGGGCTGTTTCCGGAAAGGTAAAATTCACCTCGAATTTCTCAAAAAAAGACTTTTTAAAAGCAGTAGAAAAAACAAAAGACTATGTAAAGGCAGGCGATGTTATTCAGACAGTGATATCACAGAACTTTCAATGTGAGACGGATATCCCGCCTATAAATGCATACAGGGCGCTTCGTGTTATAAATCCCTCTCCTTACATGTATTACCTTGAAACCGGGAAAAGCACGATTGTAGGGTCTTCCCCTGAGATACTTGTCAGGGTCGAAGGGGATTCCATAGAGCTGAGACCGATTGCAGGCACAAGAAAGAGAGGAAAGACACCCGAAGAAGACCGGTTTTATGAAGAAGAACTCAAGGCTGATCCAAAGGAAATTGCAGAGCATATCATGCTTGTCGACCTCGGCAGAAATGATACCGGCAGGGTTGCAGAAACAGGCACTGTCGAGGTCACGGAATTAATGACAGTTGAAAGATATTCTCATGTCATGCATCTTGCATCCAACGTGGTCGGGAAACTCGGGAAGAAGCATAATGCATTTGACGTGCTCCGGGCATCTTTCCCCGCAGGCACGGTAACGGGCGCTCCAAAGATAAGGGCCATGGAGATCATTGAAGAACTGGAGCCCACAAAGCGCGGGCCCTACGCAGGCTCTGTGGGATATTTTGACTTTTCCGGGAATATGGACATGTGTATTACAATAAGGACAATAATCTTCAAAAACAAAAAAGCCTATATTCAGGCAGGCGCCGGAATAGTAGCCGATTCCGACCCTGAAAAAGAATTCAAGGAAACCGTAAACAAGGCAAAAGCAATGTTCAAGGCCATAGAAATGGCTGAGAAGGAACTGTAGGGGCGTATTGCAATACGTCCTTACTGCGTTTAGAGTCAGGAGTTCGGATTTATGTTACTAATGATAGACAATTACGATTCATTCACCTACAACCTGGTCCAGTACCTCGGTGAGCTGGGTGAAGATATAAGGGTCTTTAGAAACGACAAAATTACAATTCCCCAGATTGAGAAACTGAACCCTGAGAAAATCGTTATTTCCCCCGGACCCTGTACACCGAAAGAGGCAGGAATATCTATAAATGTCGTACAGCATTTTGCCGGAAAAATCCCCCTCCTCGGAGTCTGTCTTGGACATCAGTCAATAGGTGCAGCTTACGGAGCTGAAATAGTGAACGCACCAAGATTGATGCACGGGAAAACATCCATGATACATCACGACGGGAAGACAATTTTCAAAGGCCTTCCCAATCCCTTTGAGGCAACCCGCTATCATTCGTTAATCATAAAAAAAGATACACTGCCGAAAGATTTTAAAATAACCGCATGGACAGACAAGGATGAGATCATGGGGATAAGACACAAAAAGATGCTTATCGAGGGCGTCCAGTTCCATCCGGAGTCAATTCTTACAAAAGTCGGGAAAGACTTGTTGAGGAATTTTTTAAACTTGTAGGCATGGGGGGATTATGGCTACTACGCATGAATGGATGTTTTATGAAGTAATGTGGCGGGCAGAGGCCGGGGGCAGACCGGTACCGCTTCCTTGGTGGGTGCAGCAGTACTTCAGGCACTGGGTCGAACCTTATGACAGCGGACTTTTTTCCTCAAAAGAGGCGGCCTTTTCATCAAACGCCCATTATCGCTACTGGAATATGGTCGGCGTCAAAGACCATCGTCAGGAGAGCCTGATAGGTCAGGCAGGAGAGATAGAGCCCGTATATGACCAATATGCCCTGAGCTTTTTTCTCTTCGAACCTTCAACAAAAAAACTCCACTTTCCTCAACACCCTGTCTACGACGGAAGCCTGTCACCTTTGGAGCAGGGACTGGAGGATGGATATCTTCCGGTGGTGAATACAAGTTACCGGTCTCCCATGAACATTATAATAGAGCAAAAAGTGATCGCCACTACAGTAGGCGCGGATCAGAGAAGTGTTGTGCTGGTCAGAACCACCGCACGACTTTCAGGCTCAACGCCTGCCAACGCCTGGTTGTGCATTTCAGTATCCCCGACCGGCCCTACAGGCTTTCAACGCCACGATAAGGCAGGCCGGTACATTGCCGACCGGCGGCTTTCCTTTATAAAATATCTGGGGGCTGAGAAACGGGTCTTTATAAATTCTTCGTGGGGGCCTGTGTTTGACAAGGCACCGGTACATTTCGGCACCTATGGGAACGGCAGTTCTTATGATCCGGACTTTTATATTGACAACAGTCCATACCATGACCTTGCCTCAAGCGGGGGGCTCAACGGGTGGAATACGGCAACAGACCATATTGCAGGACTATGCAAAGGTGTATTTGCCTGGCCGATCAATCTCTCCGCAGGCAGCCGTACCTTTTCCCTTGATATATGGCTTCCAGTTGATGATTACAGGGGGCCTCATGACCTGATGGAAATTATTTCGGCTGATGCAGACTCACTCGAAAACAATAATCGTACCTTCTGGACAAACAAACTCGATAACAGCGGTCTCCAGGCATCTCTCTCTCCTGTTGTACGTCATCTCTTTGATCTCTACCGGACATGCCGCGCAAACCTGCTCATTCTTTCCGACCACGGCCAGATTCATCCGGGGCCGACCATTTACGATTCTTTCTGGGTCAGAGATTCTTCAGTGGAGGGAATCGCCTGTTCCCTCAGCGGCGATAAAAATCTGGCTTCAAGGCAGTTCGGCCATCATTATCCAACCATATTCAACCTGGGATATGAGCGCCTGGGGCCTGTCTCGCTTCATGGTTTCTTTGGGGGAGAACACGAAAAGAATGATTTTGAATGGGACAGCAATGGTCAGGCCCTGTGGGCTATCGGCCGCTTTGACCGGATTAATGGCAGCGGAAACGGCTTTGGCGCAAGCATGTTTTCACCTTATGTGATTGAAGGCGCGCGCTGGATACGCGACAACCGCAGTCCTTACGGCATAATGCACAGCGGATGGAGCGCCGAGCATATTGGGGAAAAGCACAAGCCCCATTTCTGGGATGATTTATGGGGTCTGGCCGGTCTCTGGGAGGCTGCAAAATTAGCAGAAAGGATCGGCGCACCGGAAGCGGGTGAGATATGGTGGGCGTATAATGACCTTAATCGTGCAACGGCAGACTCTATCAGATGGGTACTGGATGAGCAGAGACGCCGGGGATTCTGGGAAACTTTTATCCCTACGGGCCCGGGAGACCCGGGAAGACTGGATTCTACAATGGTCGGAGTCCTTGCATATTTTCATCCCTGCCGCCTGTACATGGGCGCAAAATTAGGCGCTGACATAGACTGGGCTGCAAAGATGACGCTTGAAACAATCTGGGCACATTTTATGGAAGGCGGCTTCCGGCATGATACTGCCTGGTACTGCTATGGCCCATATCTGACTCTCCAGCTGGCTCATGCCTTTTTATTGACAGGGGATGTGGAAAAGATGGACAAATGTCTTGCCTGGGCAGTCAATGCCGGATATGCAAAAATCAGCCGTTATGAAGGAGAGTCTTCCGACAGGTGGCAGGTGGTGTCCGGTGCATGGAATGAACAGCACTGCTATCCTGCTGCTAAAGATTTTGCTGAGGTCCCTCAGCGCTGGTGGTACATGGGAGATATTCCCCATGGCTGGGCATGTGCAGAGTATTTATTGCTTTTGCGTGATATCCTCTTTTTTGAAGCAGATGAAGACAACGAACCTCACATCTATATAGCACCGGGTGTTATGCCCCATTGGCTGGGAGACGGTAAATCAATAAGTGTATCAGATGCGCCGACTGTTTTCGGCAGTTTGTTCGGCTATAAGTTAACCCACAACCAGGCCGCCAGGTCTGTTGAAATACAGATATTACAGCCTCCCCCGTCTCATGTAAGCTTTATATATCCCTGTCGTTTCGGCTCCGGCGTAAGCTCGGTGACAGCAGATGGAAGTTCTCTGGCGATAACAGGAAATGATGTGAAACTTCCGGCTAATACAACGCAGGCGACTGTAAGATATTTATAAAAAAGATGTGACTTGCCGGTCTCCTTTAAAAATCCTTAATACGGCGGTGTACCCTCCGGAACAGGAGCCGGTTCATCCGGATTAAACGCAGGCTTCTGAGGAGCGGAAGCTGTAGTCTTATCCCTGGAAGATTCAGGAGATTCAGCCTTTTTACAGCTTGTTGTAAATAACAATGATCCGGCAATTATTAAAGAAATCACCAGGGCTATCATCTGTTTCATCAAACATTCTCTCCCTTCAGCAACAAGTTAACGGATTAAGTTTATCATACCTTTTTTGTATCAAACAAGATAGCATGGTAATATTTTGCGATTCAGACACAACAAATGAGTGACAAGGAAATACGCTGTGGGGGAAAAGAAAGACACCCTCGTATCGGCAATGGAAATATCTCTTGATCCCGGCAGAGTTGTGACCAAAGGGAAGATTTTATGGGTAATAATCAGAAGAATGATCTGATCATGAGTCTGGGCGGACAGTCATAAGCTCTGCCTGTTATTACCGTTTCTTTAAACATGGATTCTTTGCTGACTATGAGGACTGTGTCTGCCCCTAAAAGAGCGGCTTTGCTCTTTATCTCGTCTATGGCGATTTCAACCTTGTGGGCTTTTGTCAATCCTACAGAAGCTGAGCCTTTCACAGTGCCCTTTAATTTGCAATTTTTAAATATTTTCGTATTATCTTCTATTTGAACACCGGCAGACCTTTTTGAAAGATAAGGGACACAACCCAGAAGTCCGGTTAAAAGCATAACGATTAAAAACATGAATATATTTTTTGCCTTCATAATCCGCTCTTATATCATGTTACGTTATTTTTACTATAAATATATTGTATCAAATAAATTGCATTTATTTTTTCTTTGCCGTCTCTTTTATTAGTGCCTGGCCGATAACATTTTTCTGTATCTGGTTTGTCCCTTCATATATCTGCAGGATTTTCGCATCACGCATCATCTTTTCAACGGGATACTCCCTCATATACCCTGCTCCCCCCATTACCTGCACTGCGTCTATAGTAACTTTCATTGCAACATCCGTAGCAAACAGCTTTGCTATTGCAGAATTCTTCGACACATCTCTGGCGCCGCTGTCTATAAATCTGGCGACTGAATATACTAAAGCCCTTGCCGCTTCAATATTGGTCGCCATATCGGCAAGCATGTGCTGGACAGCCTGGATACTGATTACCGGCTGCCCGAATTGCTGTCTCTCTTTTGCATAAGACGCTGCTGTTTCAAACGCCCCCTGCGCAACGCCGACTCCCTGGGCGCCGACCCCTGTCCTCGAACTATCAAGGGTCTTCATTGCCACTATAAAACCCATCCCCTGTCTGGAAATAATATTTTCCTTGGGGATACGGCAGTCTTCAAATAACAGCTCCCTTGTCGATGATGCCCTTATACCCATCTTCTTTTCTTTCTTGCCAAAGCTGAATCCCGGGGTGCCTTTTTCAACAATAAAAGCGGATGCCCCCCTTGCCCCTCTGCTCTTGTCCGTCATTGCAATCACGGTATAAATTTCAGCCTCGCCGCCATTGGTTATCCACTGCTTTGTCCCGTTAAGGACATATTCATTGCCTTCAAGTTTCGCTGTAGTCTGCACGCCTGCAGCGTCACTGCCCGCGCTTGCCTCTGTAAGTGCAAATGCAACGAGCTTTTTGCCTGATGCAATGTCGGGAAGGTGTTTCTTCTTTTGTTCCTCTGAACCGTAAAGAAGGATCGGATAAGTTCCGAGCGCATTTGCCGCATATGTTGTCGATACCCCGAGACAGGCCCTGCTCAGTTCTTCGATAGCCAGTATTAATTCAAAGCTCCCTTTTCCAAATCCTCCATATTCCTCGGGGATATAAAGTCCGAAAAAATCCGACTGTGCAAGACTATTCATAATATCCCATGGGAATTCTTCTTTTTCATCAAGCTCAGCCCTGACAGGCATGACCTTTTCTTCAGCTATCTGCCGTGCCAGATCTCTTATCATCAATTGTTCTTCATTTAAAAAATAGTCCATTCAACCCCCTCCGGAAAAATCAAAAATAAAACTTTTTGTAACTGCTCAGGCATATTTTCTTTATCCCACTTTGCCAAAGGGGGATACATAGGCAATTACAAATTTTTTCCCACAATTTTGATTTTTGATATTTTATTTTTTATTTTTATCACCATTTAATTAACGCCGATGCCCAGGTCAGTCCGCTGCCGAATGCCTCTAAAAGAATGTAATCTCCATTCCTGATTCTTCCGTCTCTCACCACTTCATCAAGGGCGATCGGTATTGATGCGCTTGATGTGTTTCCATATTTATCAAGATTTACGGCAACCTTGCCCATAGGCAGCTTAAGCCTTTTGGCGGTTGCGCTTATTATCCTGAGATTCGCCTGATGGGGGATCAGCATTGCAAGCTCGGACGGCTTTACATTATTCACCTTCAATGTATTTACAACAAGCTTTTCAAGTGTCCTGACAGCTATCTTGAATGTCTCATTACCCTTCATCTTTACAAAATGCATCCTGTTTTTTATTGTTTTTAATGAAGGGGGATGTTTAGAGCCACCCCCCGGCAGACAAATAAAATCCCACAAGTTACCGTCTGAATAAATATGAGTTGATAATATTCCTCTTTTCCCGTTTGTTGTCTCCAGCACCACAGCGCCTGCTCCGTCGCCGAATAATACACATGTCGTCCTGTCCTTCCAGTCCAGGAATTTTGACATCACCTCGGCTCCGACAAGAAGCACTTTTTTAAATGTGCCTGCCTTTATAAAATTATCCGCAACTGAAAGGCCATACAGGAACCCACTGCATGCTGCATTAAGATCAAACGCCCCGGCATTTTTAGCGCCGAGTTTTTTCTGCAGGAACGATGCGGTTGAAGGCATCGGCATATCGCCGGTCATTGTTGCAACAATAATCAGATCAATTTCTTTCGGTTTAATACCCGCTGCCTGAAGCGCTTTTTTTGAAGCTTCCAGGGAGAGATCGGATGTGGTTTCATCATTTTCAACAATTCTTCGTTCCCTGATGCCTGTTCTTTCGATAATCCACTCATCCGATGTGTCTACTTTCTTTTCCAGATCAAAATTATCAAGTATCTTTGCAGGGACATAAGAGCCGGTGCCTGTTATCCTACTTTTCAGACGCAACTATTATCTCCCTCCGTGAAAGCCCTTCGTTAAATTCCTTTGAAATAACATCAAGGATACGTTTTTTATGGAAAACGCCGGCAACTTTGATGGCATTTTTTATTGCCTTTGCCGTTGAGCGGCCGTGACTGATTATACATGGTTTACTGATTCCTAAAAGCGGAGCCCCGCCGTATTCGGAATAATCAGTCCTCTTCTTTAAATTAGCGAATGCCTCTTTTATTAACAGTGCGCCTTCCTTCCCGGCCGATGCCGCCTTTTCCATAATCTCTCTTTTTAACATCACGGCTATTGTTTCAGCCAGCCCCTCGCTGACCTTTAAGGCAATATTACCTACAAAGCCGTCACACACTACAACATCCGCTTCACCCGAAAAAATATCCTGGCCTTCAATATTTCCTATAAAATTAACAGATGAATTTTTTATCAGTTTAAATGACTCTTTCGTAAGTTCATTCCCTTTTGCATCCTCCTCGCCTATGCTCAGGAGTCCGACCCTGGGATTGTCATTTTCAAAAATGAAACTTGCGTAGGCCTCTCCCATAATCGCAAATTGATAGAGGTGAAGCGGTTTGCAATCCACATTTGCCCCGGCGTCCAGCAGCACAAAATGATCTTTCAGGCTCGGCATTACTGTAGCTATGGCAGGTCTTTCAACGCCCGGAAGTTTTCCCAGAACGTAAAGCGCCGTAGCCATTACCACACCTGAATTCCCTGCACTGACCATGGCGTCGGCGTCATTGGATTTCACAATATCTATAGCTATTCTTATAGAAGAATCCTTTTTGTGCCGGAGCGCTGAAAGTGGAGAATCATCCATCTCCACTGTTTGGGAAGCATGCCTGATGCTGACCGGCAGATTGGAACAATCCCTTTCATCAAGCTCTTTTTTTATTTTCGTCTCATCACCGACAAGTATGACTGAAAGGTCCTGATACTCGTTAATTGCACCAATCGCACCTTCAACAGTTGAAGCAGGGGCGAAATCCCCGCCCATTGCATCTAAGGCTATTTTCATACAGGCTCTTTTTCAACAACTTCAAGTATCTTTTTTCCATTGTAACTTCCACAGCTCATGCAGACCCTGTGCGGAAGTTTCGGCTCCTGACAATCAGGACAAACGGTTACGTTAGGGGCGCTGATCTTCCAGTTAGCACGTCTTTTGTCTCTCCTGGACCTGGTATGTTTAGAAGTTGGATTTGCCATTGTTTCCTCCTTGATTTATATCTGTGTGGTCAGACATCCTGATCTTTCATCGATTCTTTAAGTTTTTTAAGAGGAGCTAACCTCGGGTCTATTTCTTTTGCTTTACATTCACATGATCCCTCATTTAAATGCTTTCCGCATCCCGGACATATCCCCTGACAGTCGGATCTGCAGAGGGGTTTCATGGGGACATTTAACAGGACCTGCTCTTTTATCAATTCCGAAATATCTATTTCATCATTACTATAAGAACTGATATCCAATTCCCTGCCTGTTAATTCCTGTTCATCTTCATTTTCAAATTCCTCAACCGGGTTATACTCATCTCTGAAAGCCAGATCCAGAGGAAAAGAATATTCCTTCAAACAACGGCTGCATTCCAGTGACAAAGACATCTTTAAAGAGCCTTCAATTAATATCTTCTTACCGAATCTGGAGGCGTTTATACGGACATGCACAACTTCAGGTCCGGCACTGCCGCTTATTTCAACAGGCAGATCCAGTTCCGCCTGCAATCCATCATCAGGAATATCAGAAACATTTAGCCGCATATCAAAGATCTTCCGCATCAAAATAGACTTTAAATTATAAGGAGTGCATAAGCTACTTGTCAAACTAATTAACATTCATGCGGAAGTAATCTCAAGACTGATGTCCACAGCAGGAGCAGAGTGAGTAAGCGCCCCTATAGAGACCATATCTACTCCGGTTTCCGCTATCCTGCGCACATTTTCCAGATTTATATTGCCCGATGCCTCTATTATTACAGCAGGGTCTTTGCTATGTATGATACTGACCGCTTTTTTAATCATGCCGACAGACATATTGTCAAGCATGATAACGTCTGCGCCTGCTGTTAATGCCTCTTTCAGCTCCGGGATATTCTTCACCTCTACTTCAACCTTTAACAGATGATGCACTTTTGACCGGGCCAGTTTTACCGCCTTTCCAATGCCTCCTGCTGCCGCAATGTGATTATCTTTAATCAGCACCCCGTCAAAAAGCCCGCAGCGATGATTATTCCCTCCCCCGGTTCTGACTGCATATTTGTCAAAAAATCTGAGTCCCGGAGCGGTTTTTCTGGTATCCGTAATTTTAACCATCAGTCCTTTGACGGCTTTAACATAATTACTTGTAAGAGTTGCAATCCCGGAAAGCCGTTGCAAGAAGTTCAGGGCCGTCCTCTCGGCAATCAGGAGACTTTTAGTCTTCCCCCTGATTCTTGCTGCAACACTGCCTGCCCTGACCCGGCTCCCTTCTCTTTTGAGAGTTTTGAACTTAAGACTTTTATCAACTAACTGAAAGACTCTTTCTGCAAACGGCAGGCCTGCCAGGACCAAATCTTCTTTAGAGATAAAAACAGCCTCGGAAACATTATCTTCAGGGATTAAAGATAATGTTGTTACATCACCGCTGCCTATGTCCTCTTTGAGGGCATTTATAATAACTGCATCAATCTGATTATAAATATTATCCGTCATTATACTTTGTGCCTCTGTGCCTTTGCCCCTTTGTGCCTGCCTTTGATCACCCTTCCGGTTTCCCCCATTGTTCAAGCTTTTCAATACTATTCCGTATACCCTGCAATTTTTCTACATAATCATTATGCCTGGCTTTATTCTCCTCCACAACGGCCCTGGGCGCCTTGCTTATGAAATCTTCATTGGCAAGCTTTTTTTTCACGAACATTAGTTCCTTTTCAGTCCTGGCCAGTTCTTTATTTAACCTGTTTATTTCTGTATCGATATCAATTAAGCCTTTCAGGGGAACAAATATCTCCATGGCAGGTTTAATTGCAGTGGCCGCATTTTTGGGTGACTGAACATCGTTGCCGATTTCAATATCTTTAGCTTTAGCCAGTTTTTTAACATAGGTGATATTCGTATTCAGTATAGCCTCTGCGCTGTCAAAGGTCCTGATCAATGCCCTGAGTTCGAGCGAAGGTGATATATTCAATTCACCTCTTATGCTCCTTATGGCGGTTACGGCATCCATAATAACAGACATTTTCTCCTCAGCCTCTTTGTCTTCAATTCCATCTTCCGGAGTCGGATATTTACGGATACAGAGGCTGTCGACTTCTTTTTTCCCCGGGAGCTGCTGCCATATTTCTTCACTTATAAACGGCATGAAAGGATGTATAAGGGCAAGCGCCGCTTCAAAAACATGCACCAATGTACTTATTGCAGCCTTTTTCGATTCCTCATTTTCACCATATAATTCAGGCTTTATCATCTCAACATACCAGTCGCACAACTCGTGCCATATAAACCGGTATAAAATACTTGCCGTGTCATTAAATCTGTAATCTTCAAGTGATTTGTTTACTTCCGAACAGACCTTTGACAAACGGCTTAAAATCCATCTGTCGGCAAGGGTAAGGGCGATTTGCGAATCATTCCTGCATAACTCCGGTACGGAAATGATTTCTTCGCCTTCTTTTATGTTCATTGAAATAAATCTTGCAACATTCCATATCTTGTTGAGAAAATGCCTGTACCCCTCTACCCTCTTCTCATCAAACTTTATATCCCTTCCCTGCGCTGCATATGCTGCAAGCGTAAACCTGAGTGCATCAGTGCCGTATATCCCGGTCATCTTCAGAGGGTCGACAACATTGCCCTTTGATTTACTCATCTTCCGGCCTTCAGCGTCTCTGATGAGGGCATGAATATAAACATGATCGAACGGCTGTTTATTCATGAATTTCAATCCCATCATAATCATCCGAGCAACCCAGAAGAAAAGGATGTCAAAACCCGTAATCAGGACGCTTGTGGGATAAAACGTTTTGAGGTCATCCGTATCATCAGGCCAGCCAAGAGTAGAAAACGGCCAGAGCGCCGATGAAAACCATGTATCAAGCACATCTTGATCCTGCCTTAAATTTTCGCTCCCGCATTTGCATTTTGCGGGAGTCTCTCTTGATACAATTATCTCTTCGCAACTTTTACAGTACCATACCGGAATCCTGTGTCCCCACCATATCTGCCTCGATATGCACCAGTCCTTGATATTCTCCATCCAGTCAAAATAGCTATTCTCCCACCCGGACGGAATGATCCTGACACGGCTGTCTTTTACAGCTTTAATTGCCTCTTCGGCAAGGGGCTTTATTTTTACAAACCACTGTTTGGAAAGGTACGGTTCGACAACTGTTTTGCATCTGTAACAATGGCCTATTGCCAGATCATGATCCGTAACCTTTTCAAGCTGACCAAGGTCTTCCAGATCATTAAGGACATTCTTTCTGCATTCAAACCTGTCCTGCCCGCTGTATGGACCTGCTTCCTCTGTCATCTTTGCATCGCCGGTCATTATATTTATAAATGGAAGATCATGTCTTTTAGCCATTTCAAAATCATTCGGATCATGAGCAGGAGTGACTTTTACAGCGCCAGTGCCAAAAGAGGAATCAACGAACCCGTCTGCTATTATTGGAATCTCCCTGTTTAAAACCGGCAGCTTAACGGTTTTTCCTATAAAATCTTTATATCTTTTATCATCCGGGTTCACTGCAACTGCCGTATCCCCCAGATACGTCTCAGGTCTTGTAGTTGCAACTGTTATATATCCGGCTTCACGTGCAAATTTATATTTTATATACCAGAGCTTGCCTTTTTTATCTTCATGTTCTACTTCAAGGTCGGATAAAGCAGTATGGCACCGCGGGCACCAGTTTATAATGTAATCACCTCTATAGATACGTCCCTCTTCATAGAGCCTGACGAAAACCTCTTTAACAGCCATAGACAATCCCTCATCAAGAGTAAACCTCTCCCTGCTCCAGTCGCATGAAGCCCCCATGCTTTTAAGCTGATTTATTATCGTGTCTCCATACAACTTCTTCCACTCCCAGACCTTTTCAATAAATTTTTCCCTGCCGAGTGCGTGCCTGTCTATTCCCTGATTTTGAAGGTCTTTTTCAACAACATTCTGTGTCGCAATGCCGGCATGGTCAGTCCCCGGCAGCCAGAGTGTATTAAACCCCGACATCCTCTTCCATCTGATCATTACATCCTGAAGAGTAATATCGAGTGCATGGCCGATATGCAGGGAACCTGTAACATTTGGTGGAGGGATAACTATGCAATACGAAGTCTTGTTGCTTTGAGGTTCGGCTTTGAAATATTCCTTCTCAAGCCAGAAGTCATACCATTTTTTTTCTATCTCTTTCGGATTGTATCGTTTGTCTAACATTTTTTCGTCAGGGGATCAAGGATCCACATAAAATTTTAAACCAGAATAATTTATGTCTAATTACCGGTAATTGTCAACCGGAAAAGGATTTTGACATTTTATCAGTTTTTATTTTATCCTTGCAACACAACGTTATCAAGCAAATCAGGCAAATGAATTATACGCCTTTAACTGCAATAATGCTATAAGCCATCTCTTCACGGAGGAACATTCATTGAAAAAACTGCTTCTGATTCTGCCCCGTAGCAAACGGGGTTACTGGGGAAAGGTTTCAAAAAACGGAAAGGCCGGTTTTGTACGTCTGAGCCTTCCTGCTGTTGCCGCCCTGACCCCGTCAGACTGGGATATAGAAATCCTTGATGCCCGGACCACACCAGTAGATTTTGATAAAAAAGTTGATCTCGTGGGAATTACAGCATTTACCGCTGAAATACCCGGCGCTTATAAATTAGCAGACGGCTTCAGGAATAAAGGCATAAAAGTGGTCATGGGCGGTATTCATGTCTCTGCCCTGCCGGAAGAAGCACTTCAACATGCTGACAGCGTGGTAGTCGGTGAAGCTGAAGGCGTGTGGGAAAAGCTGCTGAGCGATTGTGAAAAGGGAGAATTAAAACAGGTCTACCGTTCAGATGAATTAATTGAAATGACCGGCATGGCTGTTTCACGCAGAGACCTTCTGGACAGGAACATGTATTCATCTTTCAATTCTTTGCAAGCTACCCGAGGCTGTCCATTCAAGTGTGAATATTGCGCGGTCACGGCTTTTTTCGGCAACAAGTACAGGACAAGACCGATAGCCGAAGTTATTGATGAGATCAGGGGATTCGATACTAAGGACTTTTTTTTCGTTGATGATAATATCACCGGTCAGCCAAAATACGCCAGGGAGCTTTTTAAAGAGCTGATACCCCTGAAGCGTATCTGGGGTGGACAAACTACCATAAACTTCGCAAACGATGAAGAGCTTCTTTCATTATACGCAAGGAGCGGGGGAAGATATGCATTTATCGGCTTTGAGACACTTTCGGAAAGCAATCTCAGGAAGATGAACAAATCATGGAACTCCCCGAATGCGTATAAAGAGGCAATAAAAAAGATACATAAAGCCGGCATTAATATAATAGGCAGTTTCATTTTCGGGCTTGACGAGGATAACCCCGCAGTATTTCAAAAGACATTTGATTTTATTATGGAAAATAATATCGACGCAGCACAGTTCCATATACTAACACCCTTTCCAGGCACGGAACTCTATAGAGCCATGGAACAAGAAGGAAGGATAACAGACAGGGACTGGTCAAAATACCATACAGGTGAAGTTATATTCAAACCTGAAAACATGACTGCTGATGAGCTTCAGCGGGGCTACTGGTGGGTGTATCGCAAAACTTATACATTAAAGAACATGTTAAAACGATGTCTGAGAAGTCCGGGAAATCTCATCACACGAATAGGAGCAAATCTCAGCTACAGGAATAAAGCCCTGAAAATGCCGGAAGTAGACCTGTAAGGTTTAATGTTGCTTTTAAACTTTGTGCCTTTGTGCCTCTGCTACTTTGCCCCTGAGTTTTTAAGCACATGTTTCATATGCCCTGAAAGCTGTTTTTCTTCTTTGAACGGTAGATAACTCACTCATAATCTCATTTCTTTTTTTACTGAGAGCCTCGGCATTGGCTTTGTTGATAACAATGATCTGTTTTATAAGTAACGCAAGTTCATCGTTTTTTTCAGAACAGTAGGTCAGTGATTCACCATTATTTATCTCATCTATCTCTCTTATAATATCAATTTTAAGTGAACAGTAGTGCTCTATTTTGTCGAGATTATTTTCTGCTATCTCTTTTTGCTCTTTCGCAGCAATGTCGAGCATTTTTTTGTATAATGCAATTAATTTATTTGCATCTGTTTTCATTATCTCCTCCCTTTCCGTAAGCCGCCGATACTCATACCGGCAATCATACTTTCACCCCGACTTTTCTTTCCGGCCGGGATTCTGCTGCATCAAAGCCGGAATCAGCCGACGGATGGATATAGTTTGTGTTACTGTTATCATTGCCGGTGCTTTTATCACAAATATCTTTCCAGCCATCTCTGATTGTCAGCAAAAGATTCAGAACTTCTCCCATCTTGGGGATATCATTCCTGAGATTGGCTTCAGTCAGTTTAATCGACATATAATCATAGAGTTTGTTGAGATTCCCGGCAATAACACCACCTTTTTCCTGATCAAGACATGACTGAAGGTGATCTATAATTTTTACTGTTTTTTCTACTAACCTGGACTTTTCCGGCATATTATTATTTTCTTCGAGTTCTTTCATAGCCGACTCGAGAAAGCGTATTGCACCATCATATAACATGAGAACTGTTTTTTCAGGCGGAGTAGCTGTGATCTGGCTTTCTCTGTACCGTGATAAACTGGTATTCGACATATTTCAATATCCTCCTAATTAATCACTTGAAGTTTGCGGCAGTCTCTTCTATTATTATTTCCGGCCTAATTGTTATTTAATATTCACCGATTCTTGGTAATGCATCTAATGAAGCAGTGAGATACTGGGATAATGAATCATACTTTGCGAGCATCACCTCGAGTCTTGTGAACTCTGCAAGCAGCCTTTCCTCTTTACCCTCAAGCCTCTTTTCCATCGTCTCTATCCGGGATTCTATATCATCAATTGAATCCTGCAGGGAAGATTCTTTTGATTTTAATATCCCCGATTCTGAATCTGTATAGTAATCCAGCGTTGATGGAAGACGGTCTGCCATTCCTAATGAAACCGTTATTGTCCCGAACAGGCCGGTCTGGTTTGATGTTGTGCTTATCTTGAGACCCTCTTCGGAAAAGCCCGATGCAGCGGTAAGGACATTTCCTTCCCCTGTGGCCACATGATTATTTATAGTTCCGGCTATATCCACACCGTCATCCTCCCTTGAACCGGATGTATCCCACAGTTGATTGGTTGCATTGCCCTGATCGGTAGTCACCTTGAACCAGAAATCCTTTCCATAACCGGTAGATGTAATCTTCAGCTTGCCGCTGCTGTTTGAAGCGGTAAGCCCTACACCCTGAGTGGCAAATTCACTGTTAAGCGAAGTGACTATAGTGTTTATTGTTGAGCCTGAAGTCAGTGTAACTGAAAACGCAGTAGTAGTGGCGTCGGTTTGTGTGTAGTTGTCCGAGTACTTGAATGTCAAAACCTCATCACTCCCTAAGCCGGTAGATGAGAGGTCGTTGTCACTTGTGAGTGTTGCCTGCTCCGGCGCAGTAGCAATAGATATGCTATAGGTGCCTGCCTGTGTTTTTGAGGTTTTACTCTCAAATGTTATGGCCTGGTTGGTAGGAGTCGCGGTTCCTATAAACAACTTTGCAACATCATCAGGGTTTGCGCTTAAAACATTGTCAAGTATTGTATCGTCTATGGATAACTGTCCTGTCTGATAATCGGATGTGATCCCTATCTGAGACAGGTTTGTATACGAATTCGTGGAAAGGCCAGGTACTATACCTGTCACAGCATCAGCGATCTTCCTCCTTATCTCAAGCAATGTCGGGTCCCCAAGCAGGGGATTTGCCTCTCCCTCATCAGGATCATAACTTAACTGGTCACTTATGAATTCAAACAGATCATTATATGAATCAACAAAACTTTCTATGGAGCTTTTTGCTGATGAACTGCTTGATGAAACCGTTAATGTCAGTGTCGAGGATGTGTCCGCCTTAAGGAGGTTCATTGTTATACCCGGAATTGCGTCGGTTATGGTATTCGTGCTTTTAACTATGGTTGCATTATCAATCTCTATAACAGCGTCCTTTGCCTCCTGCATTTCGGGATTGAATACATCTATACTGAATTTATCTCCTGAAGCAAGGTCGCTGCCGGATGAAAAAGAAGCCTGGACGCCCTCATTACTAGTGCCTGCTCCATCAATTGCCTTCAGTGAAGCGCTTGTAGTTATCGCGCCGCCGCTTGTATCATCGGTCGCTGTCGAATCATACGTGGCCCCGCCATAACCCAGCCAGGTTATACCGCCGTCTACGGAATATTTATATGTCGCTGTCCCTGATGCCCCGGCTGAGACTGCCGCTATCAGATATGTCTTGTTTGTAGTTCCGGTATAATTATTGCCTTCATTTGATGCGAATGTTCCTGAATAAGTATTGTCCGTATACGCATAACCAGCCTCTACCTTCTTGTTTGAAAAATCAAGGTTGGTATCATTCTGGGTTATATATACGGTATTGGATGAACCTGTATTGTCCGCAGTTAAAGTAAGCCTGTATTTGTTTGAACCAGTCCCGTCATTGATAATAGATGCCGTCACTCCCGCGTTAGCAGAGTTAATATCATCCCTCAGACCCTGCAGGGTTGTTGTGCTCGTAATGCCGATACTTGTAACCGCACCGCTGTTGCCGACCTTGAATTTAAAACTCCCCGTAGAAGAAGCAATGGCTGTTGAATTTTGATCAACCCACCCCTGCGAAGCCTTTCTGTTGGCTGCAGCAAGCTGGTTTACGTTGATAGAATAACTCCCTCCCGTTGCCGTACTGGAGGCAGACACGGTAAGGAGTTCCGAGCCGCTTGAGGTTTTGGTAACAGATGCCGACTTTGTATTGTATTTCTCGCTGTCATTCAGCGTCTCCAGGGAAGTCTTGTATGATGACAGCTTTGTTGAAAGATTGAGGACTGCAGCGATCTCCAGTTCATAGTCACTCTGTCTTGACTGAAGTACTGTAATCGGCCTTCGATCAATCTCCAGTATCTGATCCACGAGTCCATAGACGTCGAGACCCGATATCAGACCGCTTGATGCAATACCCGAAATCATCATTAACCTCCCCGTTTTTTATAATGGCTTTCACTTATTAATATGCCTGAATATCTTATCGGTATAAGCAAATTAAAACTTTAGAGGCTCTTAAAAAATCTTAAAAACATGTCGGGTGTTATTCTGATCTTGTTTCAGAACCCCGATAAATCAATTGGTTATAAAATATTGGAACCCGGGGTCATCGGGATCGATTCTAAAGGAGATTCCGGCGGATTCAGGATAACAAACAGGCGACTTTTGCGAGGAAATAAAAAAAATCTGAAAAATCAGTATCTCACGTCCAGAATAATTGACTTCACTGCACTCATTACCCTGTCATTCATTTCCTGAAATTGTTTAAGATGCGCTGCTATTCGCAACATTTCATTTGCTGGAATCTGCCTCACAACTTCGCCGGATTCTTCATCAATCACCTTAACAACAAGCTTCTCCGTTGCCTCATCTACAGAAAAGTTTAATTTTCGTTTTAAAAGTTGCCCTGTTTCATTGGCACTCTCCACTGCCCTCTCAAGATCAGTCTTTGATACAGTAGCAGATCTTTCATTAGTAACAGTTGTCTCTCTGCTTTCTTGCTTTACTTTCCTGGTGTTGGCAATCGATACCAGCGGTTCCGGGCGATCAGGTTTTATTTTTACAGGATTGATGTTATTTACTTCCATATTTATCTTTCCCCCTATCCTCCCCTATCGTAAGATAGAGATTGGACAGGGAAGCCGTAAGGCCCCCCTGTCCAAAATACTCTTGCATTCTACTATCCAAGCAGTTGCAGTGCTAACTGCGGCAGTGTATTGGCCTGTGCCAGTATAGCGGTAGCCGCCTGCACCATTATCTGGTTCCTTGTGAATATCGCTGTCTCAGAAGCAAAGTCAGCATCCATGATCTGGCTTTTAGCCGCGCTCATGTTTTCGGATGAGATCTCCAGGTTGGCCACTGTAAACTCAAGCCTGTTCTGCACAGCGCCGATCTCAGCCCTGATGCCGTTAATATCGTTAAGCGCTGCGTCAATAGTGAGGATTGCCGCCTCTGCATTGGCCTGGGTGTCTACTGCTACTGCAGCAACATTATATGTTGTTCCGTCCGTAGCAACAGTTTTACTGGTATCAGTTGTGTTAGTGGCAGGAGCAGAAGAAGAAGACTCATAAAGATCCTCGAGAGTTCCGGTCAATGCAATATCACTTTCGCTCGTTAACCTTACAGCAGACCTGAAGACAGCAGTATTATTAGTCCACTGAGCAGTTTCTCCGAGTTCAAGGATACCTGTTTCCTCTGTGTCTGAAACAGTTAGTGAAATGTTTCTGCCGTCAGCTGCCGTGAGAACGAGCTTATTATCTCCATCCGTGGTAGCTGTAACACCCGTCGAGGATGTTATATCATTGATAGCGCTTACAAGCGCGCCCGTCCCATCACTTGCAGTTACTGTTACAGCTCCCAGATTCACTCCATTGATATAAACAGAGCCTGAGGTGATAGAGCCTGCTGAAATAGCAGCAGTCCCGGTAATAGTGTTTGCCTGTGCATTCGCTGTAACACCGGAACTAGCTTTAATCTCATTTATAGCAGCAGCTTTTGCAATGGCGCTGGATTGTCCGTTAGCATTCAGTATGTCACTTCCGGAAGCAACAACGGAACCGAACATTGAGGCTACAGCGTTCATTCCAAGTGTAGTTAAAGCAAGAGCAGCAGTTGATGCTGCGCCACCGGTTGCAACATTGGATGTTGTCAACTCAAGGTCTGCACCGTTAGTAGCCCTTATTCCCCATGTGCTGCCTACTGTGAAAGCGGAAACATTGGTTATTGAGGCCGCGTTAATGGCGCTGACAATCGTGTCTACTATGGATGCTGCCGTAAGAGCTGTACCACTGGCAATCGTAATAAGATTTACAGTAGTGTTGTTTATCATCATTGTGTAAGTACCGGAAACATTAGACAATGCTCCATCCGTTGCATAATTCGATAAACTGGTTGACATTACTTCCATTACAGAATACTGGTCATCAGAAGAACTCGTGGCTTTAACGCCGTAACCGTTAATTTTCAATTCGCTGGAACCGAAATTACCATTTTCAGCGTTTAATACACCGTCAGCAATATCAGCATCATACTGTGCTCTGCCACCAATGGATTTACCACGGGAATCGCTTATAGTAAATGTAACTTTCTGTCCGTAGTTAGCGCCGACCTGGAAATATTTACTGCTGAATGACCCATCCAGAAGCCCCATGGTGTTATACTCTGTTGTGTTAACCAGCCTTGTCATCTCTGAAATGAGGTTGTCAGCCTCACTTACCAGGGTTGTGCGGTCGGAAGAGGTATTGTCATCTGAAGATGACTGTACCGCAAGCTCCCTCAACCTTTGAAGCATGTTCGTAACCGTGTCTAATCCACCTTCAGCGGTCTGCGTAAGAGTAATTGCATTGTTCGCGTTTCTTACTGCCTGATTGAGACCCCTGACCTGAGCGCCCATTTTTGAAGCAATCGCCATACCCGCAGCGTCATCTGACGCCGAGTTAATTCTCAGACCTGAAGAGAGTCTCTCGATAGATTTGGACAGCTTGCTGCTGGTTCTCCCCAACTGTCTCTGCGAGTTGAGAGAGGCCATATTAGTGTTAACAACTAAACTCATAGTCTTTCCTCCTTGAAGTTTGTTCCATCATCAGCCATTTTTTCCGGCCTTTGACTTTTCAGGCTTCCTTGCCTGTTTTTTGCAAGCTAAAGCTTGCTTTTACATTTCAGAAGGGTTAGGTCACATTAACTGAACTGTTCATGCCTTCTTTCTGCGTTTCCAGCTCAGTCAGCATTCATCACCCCTTTCCGGACCGTCACCTTTCGTTCATTCGACTCTCTTATCGGATTTTTTTTAGAAATCTTTAGCCGCTTTGATACAAAAGCTTTACCGGAAGTGTAAAATTTTTTTTAGAAAAGATATATTTGAGGATACGCTGGATGAAAGCGCTTTTTTGGAAAAAATAGAATGGTAATTAAAAAATAAAATACTTCACAGAATACTTACTGATTAGCATCCCTCTGTTTCTGCAATAGTCTCTTTAAAAAGCACTGCGAGGTCTTGCTGAATAACCGGATTAGCCGGGTTGGCCTGCAGTGCATTCTCATAAAGGGCAACCGCCTTTTCTCTCTCTCCGATGCCCATATAAAGATCAGCTAAAGGTTTATACAGCTCGGCTGCGTCAGGCGCCAGTTCTATTGCCCTGGCAAAAAAAATCTCGGCAGATGAAACATTATTGTTCTGGAAGGCCAAAAAACCCAGATCGCGATATAATACTGGATTATCCGGTTCCCTTTCTATCGCTTTCTCAAAGGCATCGACAGCCTTCTCAGGATCGTCCATGGCAAGGTATGTATGTGCAAGGCCATAGCAAGCAGCTACCCCTGCCCCCTGCTCCCTGCCTCCTGCCTCTTCATTACTTACTGCCTTTAAATATGCCTTTTCCGCCATTTCAAAATTCTTTATCCTGAAGTAAAAATATCCCGACTCAAGATGGGAGCCATAGTTTGCTTCAGCCTCTTTAAGCATTTTATTCATCTTTAGCTTTCTTTCTTCCCATTCCCTTATTTTTTTATTGCAAACCTCACGTAATTCCGTAATGCGTGACTTCTGACTTCTGACTTCTGTTAATATTTCTTTTGCTTCATAGAACCTGAATTGCTTTATATACATCTCAGCAAGCGGGATCAAGGCTTTCTGACTTCTGACTTCTGACTCCTGACTACTGACTACTTTCTCCAAATACCTTACTGCCTGTGTTGCCATACCTGCCCTTTTATAAATTATAGCTGCCCTGTAGAATTTCTCCGTTTCTTCAATACTTCCATCATTAAGGATTGAATCCACCCTCTTTTCCCTCTGAAGTGCAGTAATTGCTTTATCCAGTTGCTTATTAAATAAACGTATTGCCCCTACAATTTCATCGTAATATATCTGTCCTCTTTCAAGCTGTTTATCAAGCATTTCCCATTTATCTTCTATCTCATCTATGTCCTGAATTTCCTGCTTTTTCAGATAAAGTTCCAGTCCGTAGTTATATCCCATTAATAGATTAAGCAAGGGATGTTTGACTTTTTCTATAAGTAGTCCGACTTTTTTAAGTATATTATGAAGTTCTTGAGAGTCTTTATTTTCACTTCCTTTAAGTTTCTTTACTCTTTTTGTATATTTCAATATCTGGCTGGAGGTCTTCTTAATACTTGCAAATTTCTTCCTTGCCGCTGATACTTCTTCTATAAGATCATCAAGTCTGCAGTCTGTGTTGCTGTTTAACAAACCTGACAAGACTGAAAATGTATCTATTTCTTTTTGACCATCGCAGTATTCATCCATAAAGTCCACCAGCCTCAAATTTGTTGCACCATCTATCGGGAGTCCGAATTCAGTCGCGTTTATAACAACTCTATTTGTTCCCTTGATCCTGTTCTCAAATGAACTTTTGAAAACCAGGAACTGCCTAATCGCAAGGACTTCTTCATCGAAGATATCACGTACATGCACTCCTCCAATTATATTATCCTGTTTCTTTTTTACTCCTTCTTCCAACAGTCTGTCCATATTATCCGAATAGCCTATGGTATGCAGTCTATCGTCTTTATATGAAAGGTCCTGGCCGACAAAGCCGATAACATCTGCACCTATAAATTCAGCGGCTGCAAATGCAAGGTGGGCAACAGAGCCGCCGAAGCACTCAATCAAGCCCTTTTCATCCCAAAAACCTTTTAGCCATTCAAATGCGATATTCCCGCTTACACTGTTTATAAACATTGGCCCGGGATATATATTGACGAGTTCAGGTGTATACTGAGCAAGACAGATGAACGGAACATTCATCAGTGCAGGAATCCCCTGAAATTTATCTTCTATATTGTCACTTACAGGATCTATTTCCACCAGCAAATCAGGAACAATATCAGAAGAAAGGAGTGTCGGAAGCGCGCCTCCGGTGGCAATTATAACGGCCTTCCCTTTTGCTTTTCTCAATAAATGCACGTTTTTATCCAGGGACGGCCCTGCTGATACAACTATTGCCGTACAACCCTTAAAAACATCTTTCAAACCATTAACACCCGGCTTCCTGACTATTGAATGTAGATTTGAAAAGAAGGCATTAATAAACTCTTTTCCCCTCTGAATATTAGTGGCAACTCCTGTATCACTGACACGTTTCTCTTCATTTAATCTTTTGAAGAAATTACCATATGCATCCGCATTTAATTTGACGGAAGGCTTGTGCTCTACAACCCAGAACTTTCCGTTAACGATAAGATGATGGTGACTGTGAATAACTGAAAAATTGTCCGCATTCTCTCCAAGAATTATTTTGACTTTTTCCGAACTGAAGAGGACTGAAAAATCCTTTACTTGCATAGCGAACTTAAAGACTTCAGGTGTTGCTTCGTATACAAGAACGATATGTCCCTTTTCAAATCTGTTAAACAGTTCCTCAACGAAATAGCCGAGACCAAACCCGAACAGTACTACAATCCCCTCTTTTTCAATTTTACCAAGCAGCTCAATAGCCCTGTTTGCGCATGCAACCGGATCATCCGTGCTATGAATATTAATCTTTTCCCCGTCCTCTCTCTCATAAACAATCCTTGGGTTGCCGCTTTCAGAATCAAGTATCTTAATTCTGCTTTCATCAACAGATATGGATTCAATAGTATCTACCAACTCAGGATGATGCTTGCCAAGGGCCTCAAGATTTTTTTGATAGGTATTATTTGTGGAAAAATCCTGTCTGTCAAACCTTTTCTTCTCGGGTAACCGGATGAATTCATCCAGATCTGCAAAGTCAAATGTATGCTTATTATCAATGCTCATTTGGCGCTCCTTTCAAATGTCAGGTTTTTTAATTCGGCAGCAACACGTTTCATTACACTTGCCCAGTCTCCGGGTACTGTTTGACGCAGGAGACGCATTGTCGGATACCATGGGGTATCTTCACGTTTCAGCATCCAGCGCCAGTCCGGAACAAAAGGGAGCAGAGTCCAGACCGGTCTGCCTAATGCTCCGGCCAGATGGGCAACGGATGTATCTACTGATATCACAAGGTCCATATTTTCTATTGCCGCTGCCGTATCATAAAAATCATCAAGGTCCTTTCCAATATCTTTAATCCGCATACCCGCTCCATTTTCACTTATACCACCCTTTTGCAGGCTGAACAGGGCTACGCCCGGAATATCCGCCAATGGAACAAAATCCGCAAGACTACACGACCTGTTACAGTCATTCCTGTGTGCCGTACTGCCTGACCATACCAGTCCTACATTGAATAACTCATGATTAAAACGTGATTTCCATTTATCTGTTGTTTCAGGATCGGCCTTCAGGTACGGTACATCGGCAAATATGGTATCAAGGGTTGCACCGAATATACGCGGCAGGCTTAGTAACTGAACACAGGTATCCGGATTAATATCAGATTCACTGCTCTTAGATTCCTCCAAAAGCAGATCAATGCCCTCATAACCTTCAAACAGGCGCATCAGTTCCCGGCGGCTTTCAAACACAACCCTGCCACCCAGCTTTTTTACGAGGGGGATATAACGGACAAACTGAATATGGTCGCCCATACCCTGCTCCGAGATTATTAAAATCGTTTTACCGTTAAGCGGTGAGCCGTCCCAGACAGTTATTTCATTATTTGTATAACCAATATCTCTTGAAATCTCCCTGCTCTGAAAACGCCATTCATATTCCTTCCAGCCTTCTTCAAATTCACCCTTCAAAAGCAGCACAAGCCCCTTATTGTAATGGGCATCAGCTAAATCCGGATTCAGATCAATTGCTCTGTTATATTGCTCTACAGCTTGCCGGAAATTTCCCCGATCAAGAAATATATTGCCGAGGTTAACATATGCCTCTTCAAAAGCAGGGTTCAGGCTTATGGCTTTCCGGCACTCTTTGAGGGCTTCATCAAACCTGCCCTCTTCCCTGTAAGTATCTCCCAGGTTAGTGTATGCTTCTGTAAAATCCGGATTAATCGATATCGCCTTATGGTAATGCTCTGCAGCTTCAACATACTCTTTCTGCCTTTTAAGGACATTGGCGAGATTATTATACGCATCCGCAAAACCGGGATTAATAGATATTGCCTTGCGGTATTGTTCAACGGCTTCTTCGGTTTCATCTGATTCCTTCAATGCATTTCCGAGATTGTAGTATGCCTCCGCAAGGTCAGGCTGCAATCTTATGGCCCTGCGGTAATGCATAATTGCTTCATCCCCTTTTAACAGATTGGCAAGATTATTGATGGCAGCAACATAATCAGGGTCCATCTCTACGGCCTTTATATATTGAACGAGGGCTTCTTTATTTTTACCCTGCTTTCTCAGGGTATTCCCCAGGTTATTGCATGCTTCAACATTATCAGGCTTTAAGCGAAGCGCTTCTTTGAAACACTGGAGGGCCTTATCATTTTCATTTAAACTCATGAATGCATTACCCAGGTTATTGTGGTAAAAAGATACAGAAGGATTTATTGTTATGGCCCTTTCTATATTTTCAACAGCCTGTTTGTTGTTGCCTCTCTGGTAAGCTGTTACTCCAAGCAAATGCAATGCATCGGCATGGTCAGGGTCATTCAGCAGGATTTGACGGTACAATGATTCGGCTTCTGCAAGATTCCCGGACTGGTGAAGCCTGATCGCCTCTGCGAGTATATCAGTAAGACTTTGTGGTGAATCAACCGTCCTGCCATGACGGTTCATCTTCTTTTTACCTGCCTTTACAACCATATTTTACCACCGATATTAACAAACCAATAATTTGTAATTCCCGAAAATTATGCCAGTCTCTTAAACCCGTTATGCGCTACCGGCCCTTTCAGGTAAACATCCGGACTGTTTTCATTTATCGTATCCGCAATTATCTTAAAGACCTCTTCAACAGCCTTCTCATAAGCATTAATATGCTCTTCGTTATGTACATAAGTTGCATAAAAAGCCTTTGATGCCAGAAAACCCCTGTTCAGCATCTCCTGTGTAAAAAGAGTATGGAGCGCCTGTGACATATCTTCATATTTAAAAGACAATACGCTGAGCGGGGGAATACCGTGGATCATTGCCTTAATACCATACTTGCGCGCATTGTCTCTCCATATTTTTCTTATAGATATCCCCGTCCGGTTCAGGTATTCGGGGACATTGCAGGACATCATTTTTCTTATTGTCGCCAGCGCTGCCGCCGGTCCGATCTTTTCTGTCCAGTATGTACTGCTTATGAACGATCTCTGAGCCGCCTCCATCACAGGGCTGCATCCGATTAAAGCTGCCATTGGATATCCGTTACTTATGCCCTTTGCAAAAACAGCAATGTCCGGATTAACACCATAAAGAAGATGTATGCCCCCGTTGTTCATTCTCCAGCCGGATGTAACTTCATCAAAAATCAGTACTGCCCCTGTCCGGTCAGCAGTTTCTCTGACATACTCTAAAAATCCGGCTTCCGGCTCTGAATGCCTTACAGGTTCCATTACAATTGCCGCCGGTTTCTGCTCATCTTCGTCAACGATTGCATCAAGTGATTCAGGCTGATTATAGTTAAAAGGTATCGCAGTGGCCTGCAGGGAGCGTGGGATACCCGCAGGTGCAAGTCCCGGAAGTAATTGCCCGTCCAGGTTGCTGTCATCAGCGAGATTAGCAGCCAGATACCAGTCGTGCCAGCCGTGATATCCGCAGAAGGCAACCCTGTCCCTGCCCGTTGCTGCCCGTGCAATTCTGACTGCAACAGACATGGCTTCACCACCACCCCTTGCGAATCGCACCATATCCGCCCATGGATGAAGTTCACACAGCAATTCCGCAAGTTCAACTTCCTCCGGACAATTGAGTGTACACATCGTACCGCTGTCTATGGCGTTCTTAACAGCTCTGTCCACGTCCGGATCCGCATAACCAAGAATACACGCGCCTACACCGCATATACTCATGTCAATAAATTCATTGCCGTCAAGGTCACTGACTTCAACCCCATTACACTTGCTGTAGTATGCTGGCCACTGCCCGGGCAAAAACAGTTCCGGCCTCTTTGAGAGAAGCTGGGTCCCGCCCGGAATAATTTTTTTGGCCCGCTTATATAAATCAATGCCCGTATGACAATTCATTAAATTTTCTCCATGCCTCTCCGTCTCCCCGTCTCTCCGCGTCTCCGTCTCCCGGATCGTCCCCGTTTCACCCCTTCTCCGTTTCTCTGTTCCCCAGTTCCCCGTTCAGGCTCACGCCCTTATTGGTCTGTTCTGCCTTTTCAAGGATTGTAAGGATTCCGATGTCCTCATCAAGTGTATTTGGAAATGGTTTGATCCCCTTTGCCGAATCAACAAAGGCGCTCATCTCATCAACATACATTTCCTCAATAATATTTTTATTGTACTCTGACTCTGCCTTGCCCGCGGGTTCATCAAAATGTTTCCAGCTTTTATTTTCAGCTTCATAGAGTCTGATTCTCCTCTCTTCCCAGTTCCATCTTATCTGCGCCTTTTCAAGATTCATTACCAGGCTTCTTGTGGCAAAACGGGAAACAACATCAACAATGAGGGTTCCCAGGAAATCTTTAAATTTAAAATTCACGTTATATGTATCGTCAATATCAACGCCCATATTATGGGTGCTGCCGTAGAAGGCAAAGACCTCTTCCGGCCGGCCGGTTATATCCAGAAGCCATGTCAACTCAAAAGGCACCATTTCCCTGCTTGCGCTTGTCTCCCTTTTACTCACATAAAAATCCTTTATGTTCTCCCATGGATGCCAGTCAGGAAGATACTGTCCCATGATATAGATAAAATTGCAGAGCTTGCCGTATTTCCCGCTCAGGACAATATCCTTGATTGTCTTTACACCGGGGTGAAACCTGAAAGTACAGGAAGGTGCGATCAGTACATTTGCTTCCTTTGCACGCTCTGAAACCTCCTCAAGACCGTCCCTGATAACACTGGCCTCGACAAAGGCCGGCTTGCCATGCTCTACAGCGAGCCTCAGATACTCAAGGTGCCTGTCAGGCGGAGTTGAAACAATAAGGATATCGCTTTCCGACAACAGATCAGCGGTAAGCTCAGCAGATGTCTTTATCTGATATTTGTCTTCCGCCTCCCTGCGTCTGTCTTCCCTCTTATCAAAACCCGTTATATCATTTATACCAACGGATAAAAGGTTTCTTATCCTCCTTTTACCCATGGAACCCAGACCTATCTGCACTGCTTTCATTTACCGGCCTCCTTTAGCTTCTGTTTCATCACGGCATCTATACATATAAAGTCATATATATCGTCTACTTCATAATTCTGCCATCTCTCTATGAAATACGGAATTGTCCGCTCATGGTAAAATGTCCCGTGTTTAATCAGCTTCTCTGTTTTTGAAAGATAGATGACTCCATAGGGAAAAAAGACTTTATCCAGCTCCTGTCTCCTCGTTATTATTCGCGCATTCGTTTCATATGGTTTCACGTAATCTCCGTCTATCCCCTTCATAATCGATGGATGTTCAAGCTGGACTTCTCCAACGCTCACAAGGCTGTCCGCTTCTGCCTCATGGTCGATTAACTTTTCTATGGCAGAATCAATATCATTGATTTTCCTTAAAGGTGAAGTGGGCTCCAATAGCGCGATATAGTCAAAAACCCTGTTTATATTTTTATAAAATTCTATAGCATGAATAATTACATCTATCATCGGGGTCTTGTCTCCGGCAATTTCCGGCGGTCTTAAAAACGGAACTTCAGCGCCGAATTTTTTTGAGGTCTCCGCAATTTCCTGATCGTCCGTACTCACAATGACCCTGTCAAGATGCCTGGAAGAAAGGGCGCGTTCTATTGACCATGCGATCAAAGGCTTACCGGATATCTCCCGAACATTTTTTCGCGGCAACCCTTTGGAGCCTCCGCGCGCGGGAATAATTCCAATTATGGTCCTCTCCTTATACATTACGAAATCCGATACACCTTTTTAAAAGCATCGGGATTACCTGAATACCCGTAGTTTCTCAACTGCATTTTTGTACTCCTCCCACTGGCCTATATCTATATAATCATTCTCATTCACCGGATACGTCGCTACCTTTTTATTGTTTTCGATCAACTTCTTGATTAAGTCGGTCATGTCAAAAAAAGTATTTTCCGGTATAAACTTTAATGCCTCCCTGCTCAATATATATACGCCCGTATTTATTGTCACTGTATATTCAGGTTTTTCATGGATATCAGTGACCAGCCCCTTTTCCCTGAAATTTATGACACCGTAAGGTATCTTGTGGTGCTGAATGGAAGATAATACCGTCATTACAGCATTCTGTTTTTTATGACGTGTAATGACCTGCTGAAAATCAGCCTTTACAATAACATCACAGTTTGAAACGATAAAAAGATCCGTACCCATCCTCTTCAGCAATTTTAATCCGCCGGCTGTCCCGAGAAAATTATTTTCCCGGACATATTTCACTTCATAATCTTTTTTAATACCGTTAAAATAAGCCTCTATCATTTCTCCCTTGGAATTCAATATCAGATAAAACTTTTTACCTCCCTGTCTCTTAAATTCCTCTATTATTAATTCAATAATGGGTTTGTCATTTACAGGTATCAGTGGCTTGGGAAGTATCTTCGTAAAAGGTTCCAGTCTTGTGCCTTTTCCGCCTGCCATAATAACCACGGGAACTTTTATCTTGCCGTTTTTAGGCGGCCTTACTTCTTCTGAAAAGGCCTGGTTCCAGATTATGTAATCCACCACCGTGTCCTCTTCGTCCAGGACAGGAATGAGATCTATTTTTTTCTTTAAAAAAATCTTTTTCGCGGACTCCATCGAAAACTCACCTTTCCTGAGAAACGTGGGATTTTTATAATAGACATCCTCAATATTCTCCTCAAGGCTTTTTCCCATCAACAGATAGCGCCTTATATCTCCATCACTTATTGTTCCGAGAAGCCTGTTTTTCCGGTCAGTGACTAACAGGAGTTTCTCAGCCGTCCTGTCTAATTTTTTTAATACATCTTTTACAGATTCATTTTCAGCAATGAATATATCTTTCTGCAGCATTAACATCTCCTCTGTTCTCAATTTTATCCGCCTTCATCTCATCCAATGAAAATTTCTTAATATCAAAGAAAGCTTTTTTTAAGTTTATGGGTCCGGACAGTTTATCTTTCAGGATATTTACTATCTTTTCTGAAGCGCCGCCATTTCCATAAGGGTTCTTCATCTCTTCGCATGACCCCCGAAAATCATCGGATAAGGCCTTTTTTATTGCGGCTTTAATATCATCTTTGACAGGTCCGCAATCGATTACGCTCTCAGCCTTTATTCTCCCTCTCTGCCTCTCCCCGATATTTACCGTGGGTTTTCCAAACGATGGAAATTCTATAATCCCGCTTGAGGAATTTCCAATAACCAGTTCAACATATTTCATTGCGGACAAGTAATTCAGTCTTCCCATAGATGAAAAGGATATGGCTTTTCCCGGATTACTCTTCCCGTATTCATTAATCAATTCGATAATTACCCTGCCGTCTGTATCGGCATTTGGTTTTGTGAAGATAATTTTTAATTCCTTTATCTCTTCCAGGGCATACAGCAACTCTTTAAACTGTTTCTCCGAACTATTGTTTTCCAGAGTAACAGGATGAAAAGTAACCAAAGCTGTTTTTCCATTGAATTTAAAATAGATCCGGTTTTCCAGTTCTTCTTTTTGCAGGAGTTCAGTCTCATTTATATTGTCAAGACCGATTGCCCCGACATTAAAAACCCTGTCAGGAGATTCTCCAAGCTGGATAACCCGCTTTCTGTATTTTTCTGTAGATGTAAAATGAAAACAGGACATCTTTGTGATGGAATGTCGCAAGGCATCATCAATAACTCCCTCGGTCAACTCTCCGCCGTGTAAATGAGCGATTGGGATTTTTGCTATAAATGCCGACAGGACTGCCGCAAAAATTTCAAATCTGTCACCAAGCACTATTAGCAGGTCAGGTTTCAATCTTTCAAAGACATCTGCAAAAGATAACATCCCGATACCGATTGATTTTGAAATACCAACCCCGGTATCACTTGAAAGAAGCATTTCAACCTTCTCCTTTATGTCAAAGCCGTCTTCTTCAATTTCTTGATATGTCATTCCAAATTCAGGAGAAAGGTGCATGCCTGTTGCAACTATTTGCAAATCAAATGTTGCATTGTTTTCAAGTCTTTTTAGCAGCGGATAAAATAGCCCGTACTCAGCCCTTGTTCCGGTAACAATGCAAATCTTTTTTTTTGAAATATGCAGCATCCTTTTCCTGATTATCTTCCGGGAAACTATTAGTTGAGTTATATAATTTCTTAACTCTTTTTAAAATTAAAATCTATTAATTTGAAAGTGTTATTCCTGCCGGTTAAATACTTATATATATGCACATTTTAAAGACTGCAAATAAAGTGCCAGAATCTTTAACTTATTAACATGTACTGATTTGAATTCATGGAGAAATTACGGAATATTATTCACACATCCATAACCGCCTGTTATTATTAAGAAAAAAGAATGCTACAGACAATAAATCGTAAATTTTCATGCGGGTATTTTTACGGGGGATATAGAAAAAATTCAGATATTTTTTCTTTCCGGGAATATTTTTCCTGTGATATGCAGAGGTTTGTCAATGAATTGACATTACACATCACCTTGTGTCAGACATTGCGGGTCTGTATATAAAGCAATTTCAGACTTTTTACGGATCCACCAACAATTAAATGTCCCATATCGTCCCGAAATCAAAATTTATCGCGCACTCACCTAAATTAAAAGTTATCACATCATCCTGAGCATCTTTGAGTTTTTTATAACTGCCATCATCGAGATGGAAAACTTCGGCTACTTTGGCAACAATATCTACAATGATATAATATTTAACCCCTTCAGATTCATATATCTTGTGTTTGATATTCTTATCTTTAAAAGCTGTTGCAGGTGAGACTATCTCAAATATCATTGAGGGAGGTTTCGTTAGATACTTGCCTCCAACCTCTTCACAGACTACTGAATTATCCGGCTGTAAAACCGTGTCGTTATCTATCTTCCAGTCTACCGGGAGTAACGCCTTACATTTTATGCAGTCTTTTAATCGTTCTGAAAGTTGTAAAAGAATATTTTTACTGACCTCCTGATGTTCAATAATTGGCAGCGGAGTCATAGCATAGGGAAGTCCCTCAATTAATTCCCATCTACCCTCCCAGTTTAGATAGTCATTGTAAGTATACCTTGGAATGTAGTCAATTTTTATATTTTTCATAAGCCCTCCGGAATTCTGCTACATCTTCATGATAACCCAATGGTAGCCCAATTTCAAGCTATTTAATGGCAAGGGAACCCCTAACCTCATCATTGAAATCCTGTCAGACTGGACCATACAAAAATACCGTATTGTTAAGATGAAGATCTATGCAAAGTATGGCATTAAACACCTCTGGCTTATAGACCCGGAGAACCAGACCATCGAGAGCTTTGAGCTTGACAGAAAAAAACTTGCCGCCTTGTGTCAGGCATTGCAGGGGAGGATGAATTCAAACCTTCCCTGTTCCCGGATTTTAACATCCCTCTCAAAGAGATCTGGGGATAAAGGAAGACATTTTTCAGATCACTCTCTATAGTAACTTCCAATAAACTCCATTGTCTTCCTTGCAATTGCAATATTAGTGAAATCATGCATTACAACATTTCTGCCATTTTCAGCTATTCTTTCCCGTTCTTCGGGGTTATCAAGGTAGTACTGAATCTTGTTCAATAAATCATCCTTACTATAAAACAGCACAACCTCTTCATTTTCTTTAAAATGATTTGTGATTTTGTTCATTTCTTCGACTTCCGGAGTTTGTACATATCTTATTAAGGGAAATCCTCCGCTCGCCATAATTTCAAAATTCCTTTCATGAAGCGCCCATGAACTGTCTGATATGGAGATTTTACTACTTCTGTAGATAGCTGACAATTCTTCACCATGTTGTGCCACACCCATATGGTATTTTTTAAACTTCTCACAATTAGACCAGCCTTTACCCCAGAGTCTGATATTTTTGGTAATTCCAGAATCAATAATCCATTCCATAACCGTAGCGCGACATAACGAATCCATTATATGAAGGAAAAAATTATCCATGTATATTTTACCGCTTTTAGTCAAATCACCTCCATAATGTGCTATCCTTTTGTTTAACCTGTCTATAAAATTATCAGAATTGGGCAGATAAAAAATAACCGTTTCATCACTAACTATTTCTTTCAACTCATCAACCAGTTCAAGAATTACCTTTTTTACATTTTCATTTGTTATGTTTTCAAGATAATAATTCAATCTGAAATTCAAACTTCCGACTGCATTATTAACGTTTACAATGTCACAGGCATGCTGTTTGTTTATTTTCTCCTTTTTTGTAAATATATTAATGTTTATTCCATCGGATGTGCTCAATATTCTGTTTTCAGGCACACCAATTTTTTTCAATTCCTCTTCCCATTCCAATGCTACAGGCAAGATAAACATATTATTATATTTATAACCCGGTTCAGCGTGATACAGCTCACTGCCTACAGAGTCCCTGTATCTTGATATCCATAATATATTTCTGCCTGCTTCCCCCTCATCATGGAAAATATCATTAACCGTAAAATTTATATAAAATACAATGTCCGGCTTAAATTCATTCATTGAATCGCAAATAAGATGATTGCAGACATATTCATAGGGTTCACTTTCTATTACCAGTTTTACCTGATATCCCATCTGCAAAAAGGCTTCATACCAGTTCCTTACAATAAACTGATTGATTTCGGTTTTATCTGACGTTATCAGCATAATTTTTATGTCTGACGGTCCTTTCGCAAAAAGGTCCCTGTAATATCTGTAATCATGATCTTTATAAATATCATTAAGCGCCCTTAAAGTGGATTGGTGTTTCTCTTCTCTGACATTCACTATCTCATTAATGATTTCAGTATATTTCTCATTTATTGATTCGCCAAGACAGAAAGCAGGCGTTATAGTGGATGAGTTCAAGAAAAAATCTTCCAGGATTTTTTTCTCTTTACCAAGAAAAAATATGAGCCTTTTTTGCTTGATGTATTGATCTATTCCGGAAAAGTCTTCAAACAGAAGCATATAGTAAAACAATTTCACATCATTATAAACAAGATAAACATAATTAACATTGAGGAGATTATTTATAAATTCAACGTTAATAATATCTATCAGTAACGGTCTCTTGCCATTAACTTTTTCGAGCAGGCTCTCTGGAATGGCAGGCTGGTAATCTGCAATTATCAATAACTGTTTTTTTATTTGATCAAAATCAAACTCCTGTTCTGAAAATAATATGTTGTTTTCCCGGAGCAGTCGAAGGTTTTTATTAAATTTCTCTTTGTAAAAGGTTTCATCCGGCTTTATAAGACTTTCAAAAATAAGTTGTGATAACCTTTCTTCCGCAACACTCTTTTTCCTGCATTTATTTATATATTCCATTGCTGTTTTATAATCACGATTAAATATCAGCCACTTCACAAAGGAAAGCACATAGCCTGTTGCGAATAGAGATTTGTTTTCATAATATCCGATAATTTTCAGAAACGCCTCTTTTTTTATATCAAAAGAATCTATAGACTCCAGCATTGAAACTACTGTTTCATGATTACCGGAGGCACACGCCTCCTCTATTTCAATTATTTCCTGCATAGCGTTTTATTTGATTACTATTGAAAGAACTTTTAACCAACCCAAAAATTACCAGTCATGATCTTTCTCATATCCAAGCCTGATGAGTTCATCGCCTATCAAATCTTTTATTTTATTTTTAATCGGGGTGGTGAAAATATTTTCCCAATCTCGCAAGACGCCTTTTCTGAGAGTAATTGTGCCATAGCCATCTTTTATAATACCTACGTTATCCTCTCCTTTTTTTCGCTTGCCTCCTGAAATTTTTTCAAAAGAACCTGCGTCAATTGCGTTTTGGAGAGCAACATCAGAAACAGCGGTAAACCCGTTTTCTCCGAATCGAATGTTTTTTAATAAATTCCTGTAAGTTTCTTGAGGTGAAACCATTGCATCCTCGTATTTAATATAATTGAGATTAGGTAATTTCGACTCATATGCAAATAGAGAATTCCTTACCATATCCGGAACAGAAGGATATCTTAGAAAGTAGTCCTTTCTCAGGTACTCCCACCCGTCAATAATAAATGAAAGTAATTCTTCTTTTGACATTTTTTTCAGATGGCCAAAATCCAGCTCCATGTTGTCGTGCATTACTCTATGATACGTAGTATTTACCACTGCCCTTGGGTCTCTGATTAAATAAATATAATCAATATCCGGGGGGGTCTGTTCAACAAGTTTTTCCAGGCTAACAAAGCAATGGATAAAAAACCAACGGTCATAGGTTGGGTAGAGCTTTAAAAGGGATATGTAATAATCATCCACCTTATCGGCAGGAATGAGTTGCCCTCGTGTACCAACAACACCTTTACATAAATTTTCAGGCGAGATACTTCTTGTAAAACGGACATCATGGTGGGCCTCTTTCGCAGTGTGGTCAAACATGATATCAAGCCCCTCAAATAATGGCATCAACTGCCTTGAGAGTAATCCGGATCCATGATTCGGCCCAAAAAGACCAATTTTTGTTCTGACCAACGGTTCCAAATCAAGAGTATACTCTTTATCCACCTCTATTTTATCCGTCTTGGAAAAGGGTAATATTATTTTTGTCTCATACCCCACCATGAATCTCACAAATCTAATTAATTTCCGGAATCCATCCGGGTGAGCAATGAGTATTATGTGCGAAAACGGGTAATCAAGCTGTGTTTGTTCCGGTCCTGTATACCTTCTCCAGAGATAATTTTCTTGAGGAATATTGATAGAACGGATAGTCAACTCGGGGAATGACTCAGACAGGGCATTTAAAAACGGGATATGTTCATTCTGGAAGCCCAATACGGCCAGCTCTTGTATCTTATCTTTTTCTCTGCTCAAATATTTTTTGAGATTTTCAACCGCGTTGTTCAGTGGCTTATTTAAAAAAAACTGTTCCCCTAACTGAACAATTTCTTGCAAGATCATAGCGCCTCCAATCGTAAAAGAGCCGGTGAGAATTTATACTCGTTTCCATCCGGGCAATCTTTATTGTTTTTTTCGATTTTTCTCTTCATTATTTAGCCAACTACAATATTTTTCCGTTATATCTTCTACGGAAAGTGGTCGCGTACAACTTTTTATTTCATATGATTTATATGTTCCTTTCAATAACTGGATGGCATTTTTTTAAATATTCAATTAGACAATTTATACTCTCTTCCTTGGTTTCAGATTCCGTCTGAATGACTATGTCAGGGTTAACCGGGGGCAGATAGTCGTTATTAAAACCAATAAGTGAATCAATCGCGCCATTTTCAGCTAAAGCATAAAGACCTTTTGGGTCTCTCTTTGCACAAGCCTTAATACTACAATCGACATAAACAATCAGGTACTCATTCAATTGCTCCAAAATATAGTCTCGAGCATCCTGATTGGCGGTTAAGGCTGAAACTATCACCACTAACCCGGCCTCTCTGGCTTTATTGGATAGATGAACAATAGTACTAACAACCCTTAAACGATCTGCGGGTTCAAACCCGATATCTTTTCCAAAAAAATCACGTACCTCATCACCATCAAATGTAATAGATTTAATCTGAGCTCCGCGAATTTTTTTTAACAGCCCTGTCGCAAGTGTAGTTTTGCCGCTTGAAGTTGGTCCCATTATCCAAATTATAGGGTTCATAAAATATCTATCCTTTTTTTAAAAAAACATAAGCCTTAACAGCTATCACAATTGAACACAATCAAGTTCAATAATCCATTAACTCCTGAATACTGGTATTTGGCGTCCAGCGTTCCAGTTGATCCATAAGCCGCCTTATCATCTCAACGGATTTGACCGGAAATTTACCAACCGCAGTTTCGGCAGCCAGAACGAGGCCATTCGCTCCATCCATCAAAGTACTGATCACATCATTAACCTCAGCTCTGGTGGGTTGAGCCGATATAATCATTGATTCAAGCAAATTAGTTGCAACATAAACCGGGGTCATTTTATTCCTGGCAAAAGAGATAATTTTTCTTTGGAAGAAAGGGATTTTTTCCAAAGGTACCTGACGGGAAAGATCTCCGCGATCTATCAGAATTTCATTGCTTTCTTCGAGTATTCCGTCAAGGTTGCGTAGACCGGAACGACTCTCTATCTTAGAGATAATCATTGAATCTTTCCCTGCTAATTCACGAAACTGTTTTACATTATCTTTATTACCGGCAAAAGAGAGTGCGAAATTTTTTATCCCATATTTTTCTCCTATTGCTATTGCCTTCTTGTCTTTTTCAGTAATCGGATCGAGTTCAAGCTTTCTATTCAGCAAATCCGCAGCTTTATTGCTGCCGACGTTTCCAGGAACAATCACTTTCGCTAAACAATAATCTTTGTGCTTCTCAGTGATCCTGATTGTAGCTGCATCAAAATCAACGCTAATTTCATCACCAATTTGAAGCTGAGTGGCAATATAATCCGGTGAAAACGAAATATTGAAAGAATCACCCAGCACATCATCAAAATGAACCTTTATCATGCTGTCTTCGCGTAAAAAAACTGCGCCCTCCCCCATTATACGATTACGAATTTGGGCCCCTTCCGAATCTAAGCAAATGGGGATATCAGTATATTTTTTAATTTCATTTATTCTTTCCTCAACATGATCCAGTGGAGTATGGGATAAATTAATCCTGAAGAGATAAATATCCTGTTTTTCAATAAGATTAATGATCTGCTCACTAAGTGAGCTCGGCCCGAGGGTAACCAGAATTTTATAGTTCATTGATTTACTCGAATAGTAAGGATATTTTTCACGTGGTCGTTCTTTTAATTTAAGCATGATTAAACTCTATCCTTTCTTTAAAATGAGCCTCTCACTCAAACAAACCCCATATGTTCTTTATCCGTATCCAGATACTCCAGTACTATTTTGTTTTTTGTATTAGCCACACAGTGGTGATTACAGACAATTGAAGGGTTTATTTTGTAAAACTTGTTCTTGTCATTAAACCAGAAATCCCTGAAACTTTGATCTTTAATCGAACCGACAAGTCCCTCTTCCAGATTATATGCCTTGTCCTGGCAGGGATATATGTTAAGATCAGCCCCTATTACAGGCAAAATCTGCAGATAGGGACACCAGGTATATTCTTTAATGAATTTATTATCCAGTTCGTGATAAGCGTCAAAGATCTCGAAGTCCTTATCATCCATATCTTCCATTGCGCTCTTCATCTGTTCTTTTACTTTTTCAAATACAGGCCGGTGATATTCGTTATTAGCTTCTCCGTCATTGCTTACAATGCAGGGAGAAACCTTTACACTGTCCACTCCGATCTCTTTAAGCCTGCGGATAAAATCGAAAACATGATCTGAATTCTTCCTGTCAACGATCAGGCTGACTCCGAGGAAGCATCCGCCTCCGAGTTTCTTGAAATCCTCCATATTATTCATTACTTTTGTAAACTCCCCTTCCGGCACCTTCCTGTAAAAAGAGTAACTCTCATTATCCCATCCATCCATGGAAATCCTGAGCCAGGTACCTTTATGTGCGAAAATCTCTGCAACCTCACCATTAAGCCCTGCTCCATTTGTTAGAGATGCAAATTTCACCGGTGTCTTTGAGAGTTTCCTGACCGTATCGAGTAAATAAGGGTAGTAAAAAGGGTCGCCTCCCCCACTGAAAGTTACGGCTTTGACTCTCATTTCCACAATATCATCTATGATTTCCATCATTCTTTTTTTCGGTATATAATCTGCCAGACGCATATCTTTGCCAAGTTGCAGATTGTCCGCCCGGTAAGCGCAATAACGGCAGTTATGTGGGCATACATTTGTCGGTTTTATCCTTATATGGACAGGCGGCATTATTTTATCCGTATTCATATTCAGCGACTCTATTTTGTCTTTATAATGAAATATCTTCATCTTCGTGTATAAAATACCCATTCGGTGTCCCTTTCACTAAAAATAAATATTTACGTAATCTGCCGGTTTAACAGTTTTCACTCCACGTCCGGATTCTTTCACAATTCAGTCACCCCTTCATTCACCTCAACTAAATTCAGATACCCGGAGGTGGTGAAAAGATAGTCGCCGGTATACCCGGCATGTTTCAGCACCTCGGTCCAGTCATCCACGTGCAGGATCGTTGAGCCCAGAACAGTCCACATGTTAAACAGCTTCTGTTCCTCATCATCACGATAAGATCCTAATGTAATAAAACTTTTTCCCTTGCCGACTCTCTGAATCTCCTTAATGCAAGAGATGGCATCTGCCAGGGTTAAAGTATAAATGACCCCTATAGCAATCACAAAATCAAATTGATTGTCCATGTATGGCAATTTTTTATATTCGCCCTGATCAATAAACTCCTTTACCGACGGCATCGCATTATCAACCGGATACCCGCCCATTTCATAACCACGGATATTCATACCAGGAAACTTCTCCTTAAAATCATGCAATAGAAATCCTTTTTCACATCCCAGCTGCAATATCTTTGTGTTTTCGTCTATGCCGTAATCTTTGCGCATGGAGTCAACGATCTTTTTCCATCGCCCGTCATACTTGAACCCGCCATACCCGTTGTTACGGTCTCCGTCGTAGTATTCCTCCCCCCTGTAAGACGCAATGATACGGTTATGGATCGTACGAATATGCTTACCGACATAACGCGGTTTTGAAGGCTGAGGATAAACTCTTAACGCATTAAATTCTCTCATTACTGGTCCCTCTCCGGAAACTATCCAACAAGTTCCTTTACTCTTTTATCATTAAACTTTCTTTCTTCCCCGGAATATTCCCTGCCACCGGTACGCGTAATCAAAACAGACGGGAACACAATCGTCCCATCTTCATCCACCAAAAGATTAAATGCCGGTTCACCCCGCACATTAAAATGGTTCTTTAAGAATTGTTCTCCGTCTCCATCAGAAGGAGCAGTATCAATAATCTGTAATCGGTCTGTCTTCTCCTGAAGAGGTTCCTCAGCATAATTAAAGGCAAACCGGAAATACTTTATCCAGTCATACTGTAAATCGACCGCGTCAGCGCCAGGGCCGTCCGGATGCGCCATGACCGCCTTTTGAAAAATGAACAGGTCATCCAGCTTTGTCTGATCAAATCCCACCTGCGCTTCATTAAGATACATCTCAACCAGCGATTGCATCTCTATATAGAACGCATCGCGTTTATACAGCAGGTCCAGAAAAACTGCATCCGGCGAGTCATAGATAATCCCGCCATAGTCAGGAAGCTCCATTAGGTGCGACTCCCCGTGAGACTGGACATTTTCTGCGGTCCTTTCGATCCTTCTAAACTCCCTGCTGATAAGCGGTGTTCTGTCCGGCGAGCTTCTCCCGCGCATAAACACAATAATATTCTTCACCTTTATCCCGAATGTTTTCTTCAGATACTGGAACACAAAAAAAGCCAGGCGGTCATCATGCAGCCCTGTCATAAAATATCCTTCTACAAACGAATCAACCCATTTTTCCATTGGCATGGCATCTGTCCCGACAACAATATCCATCTTCTCCCCGATCTTTGAAGAACCCTTGCTTTTGGTATATCCGCCGGCTGTCTCTTTGCTCTTTATCCCGTACCGCTCAATACTCCGGGGGGAAGAAAGCTGCGTGTTCGGAAAAAGAAAACAGGGGTAAATATAGACCTGATCAAACACACTCTCACTTAAACTCTTCTCAACTCCTGAAACAAATGATTCATACGTCTCAAGCGGCAGACCCAGTATCAGTTCAGTATAGGAATAAAGCCTCTGCGAATGGTAAACGTCCTTGATCCTGGTGAACGTACTCTTCTTTACATTCTTTCGATTCACCGCCTCAACAACATCTTCATTATGGCTCTGCAGCGCCATGGTAACCCGGAACCCTATCCCGGCAGTCTTTAAAATATCCGATATCTGAAGGACCCTGTCCGCTATATTCTTTACCCAACTGACCGAGATGAAATTCGGCACACCATACTTCTTCTTACATTCAGCCAGCATGCCTGCTATCTCGACATCGCGTGCTTTAATTCCGAAATTCGCGTCACTCATAGCAATATAGCCGATATTATTTTTCCCGATCCACTCCACTTCGCTTCGTATACGCTCCATGGAATTCATCCGTATCTTTCTTGAAGAATAGTTACCCCACGTGCAGTACGAGCATGTAAACGGACATCCACGGTTGGTTTCCCAGATCATTCCGGAGAACACATCATGGTACTTTTCATACAGGTCATCAAACGTCCCGTCCAGAAAAGGAGACGGCAGCTTCTCCATCTGCAGTATCTCATCCGGCCGGCCGTAATGGACTTCACCTGTTTTCCGGTTACGATAAATGATCCCCGGTATATCGTCAAAACTCCTGCCCTCATCATGATGTTTGCATAAAGAGACAAACGCTTCCTCACCCTCCCCGGCCGCAATTACATCAATATAAGGATGTTCTTTAAAAAAGGCATCTACCAGTTCCGGGTCCTTGGCAATCGAGGGACCACCCCCGACAATTAAGGCATCAGGGAACATTTTCCTTACCTCTCCGGCAATGGTAAAATTAATGTTCATATTCCAGAGCGAAAATGATAAACCCATTACGAATACTTCCCTGAGGGACGCAACGAACTCTTCAGGGTTATCCGGCCTTTGAAAAATAATCTCCCCAAGATGATATTTTTTTAAAAACTCCTTCTCCTCTTTCAAACGTGAGACGAGAAGCCCCGCAGCCAGAGGCAGAAGGTTAATAGTTGATCCTGTCCCGAATTGAGCTATATAGATCCCTTTTTTTGTTTTGTTATCGTTCATCACATTATCTCAATGAGGAAATCTCTTTCCAATTTCTTCCAGACGCTGATAAACTTCTTCCTTTTCAGACGGAAAGTCATCGACCAGGCCTGTCAGGTGAAACTCTGCGAACCGTGACGCGGCTTCCTCTGAATGCCTTATATTTGTTTTTGTTTTCTCAAGCTCTTCTTTAGCCTTTTCCGGATCATTACAGAGGACATATCCCAATCCTGTAAAAAGCGGCATATATGCGTTATTCGGATAGGTCAACTGGAGAGCCTTTATCCATGAAACGAGTTTTCGGTGGTTCCCTCCGGGTCTGAGGTTTTTGTTATAGATATAATTCGAAAGGAAATTAAAGGTGTACCATATCTCTATCACCTGCTCCCTTGAAGGAACCGTCTCCTCCGGGATATTAAATATCTCAGCGCCAGAGAGGAGACCTTCTTTCCTTGTGATCTCACGGGATACACTGTCTTTGCTCGGAATACATTCAGTGGCGCCCTTATCATCATCTCTCAATCCCTCGATCCTGCTCGTTGATTTGCTCGAAAACTGAAATGTCGAATACGATGACCAATCAAGGTCCAGTTCACATGACATGCGATAAGTATCCATCATCTGTCCGAAGGTCTCTTCACCGTATAAGCCGATAATATAATTCGCACTCACAAACATGTCCGGATAATCCTTTGTCTTTGATGCAAACGTTTTTATAGATTTGACAGATGCGGGTTTGCGCATTTTTTCCAGGATCTCCGTATTTCCCGACTCGATCCCTATGCGAAAACCTATGCAGCCCGAGTCATGAATTAACTGCATGAGATTGTCATCAATAGAACCTGCGATCAAACCGTTTCCGGCTGACCAGCTTATGCCATACGTTTCCTTTAATTTACACATGTTGCCCAACAATTCATTAACTCCTGCTCGAAGTCCCGGCGGACCGAAAAAATCATCATCAAGGAGTTCAAAATGCCTGATGCCCTTCTCTTCTACAAGATAAACTATTTCATTATAAACAGCTTGCACCGGCGCCTGACGCACACCGGGTCCCATAAACTTTGTGACTCCGCAAAACCGGCAGTTGGAGCGGCACCCCCTGTTCAACTGGATCGAGGCAAACGGCACATCCTGCCCTGCCATTCTCGAAAAAGGATTCAGGGAACCAGCCCTGCAATAATCAGCAATCGGGTATTTGTAATAATCAATCAAATTCCCTTCGACTCTCACTTTATCCTCCGCCCCCCGGGACTGTTCAAATTCACCTTCATATTTAAAACAGATACCGGGTGTTGGCTTATGCTTCTCTTCTTTATCCAGAAGATGATCTATAAGAACATTGATTTTATTTTCTCCTTCACTCTCAACAACAAAATGACAGAGTTCTTCAAAAAGATACCCATACTTCTCATCAGTCGCGATCGGCCCACCTGCCATAAGTACATATTTATTTTTTTCCGCAAGATGCCTCAGGACACCAGTCAGAGGATGTGAAGGTTTTGATAATTGCGCGGCCACTCCTATACAGGTTACACCCACCATGGTCGGCCCAAACCGCTCAAGTGTTTCATCCAGAATAGTGAGCCAATCCGTATGATCAAATGTTTCATCCTCGATAACCCTTTTCAGCAGTTCATAATTCAGGTCCAGTATCTCGATCTCAAGCCCCTGGTCTTTCAAAGCCTTGACTAAACACTGCAGCCCTGCCGGAGGATATGCATAGTATCCCCGATTACGTGCTACCTCGATATTAAACGCGTCTAATTGAAACTGAAGGGTCTGCACCAGAAGAAGCCGGTTGTTCAGATGAAACTTCCGGCGCAGCTCCCGTACATACGCTTCCAGTTTGCTGTTATCAAATTCAGCGTTCTCGTGACTGACCACCGGGATCATTGTTTCAGTTTCTATCATGACGTTATAAAATTCAATCCTTCACCTGCATCAATAGGGACCAGACACCCGCCCATCATGGATGCTGCTTCAGAAGATAATAGAAGTATCATCGGGACAAGCTCTTCTGCTCTTCCGATAACTTTGCGTGGGAGACGTCTTTCAACAAAGTCTTTAAACCCTTCCGGATTTCTTTCTTTCAATCGGGCAAACGCATTTTCCGGCGCATAAAAACCACCGGGCAGGATACCTGTTGCCACAACACCTGATCCCGCAATCTCCCGTCCCAGAGAGCGCACATATGCGGCCAGAGCCGCCTTGACAGTGTTGTAACCAACAGAACCGGTTGCTTCACTTGATGAAATGGAACAGACATGAACGAGGTTTCCCTGTTTTCTTTCCATCATCTTAGGGGCAACCATTTTATTGATCTGTACAGACGCGGCAACATTAAGCGAAAACAATTTAAAGAACTCATCCGCACTTAACAATGGATCACGCATACCCAGGCCGCCGCCGGCAACATGCAGGACAACATCAATATCACCCAGAAACTCCTCTGCTTTTTTCACCGCACTTTCAAGCGCCTGCATATCACACAGGTCCAGGGCAATACTCAAATGTCTGTCTCTGTCCCTGCAATTCTTCCGCACCTCTTCAAGCCTGTCTCCTGAGCGGGCCATCAGGACCAGACGCGCCCCTTCTTCACTCAGCGCACCCGCGCATACAGCCCCTAATCCTTTTGAGGCGCCTGTAATGAGAACGCCTTTATCTTCCAGGCCAAACTGGACTTTTCCCATACGCGTCTCCTAACAGGCAGCGATCTTTACCCCTGTTTCCATATTATGTTTATATTCCTTACCGAGGTTATCGAAGATGATGCAGATGTTCCGCAGGAAAAAATTGCCGTAAGGTGTCATCGAAAAGCTGTCTTCATTGATCTCCAGTGCCCCGATCTCCACGAATTCCCGCATAGCTTCGAGTTCTTTTTTGAAATAGTCCTTAAACTCAATATTGTAGAGATGATTAAAATAAGTGAAATTAACATGATAATAGACCATGATCTTGTTCATCACATCCCGCCGGATTTCGAGGTCCCTGTTTAATGTAATCCCTCTGATAACCGGGAATGTCTTTTCATCAATCATCTTTTTGTAGTCATCCAGACTATAGCTGTTGCAGGTATAATAATTCTTAAGACGGCTCATGCCGGACGGGCCGATTCCCAGGTTGTCCGCAAACCGGCCGGGCGAGTAGCCCATCTGATTTCGGAACAGTACCTCATTGTTCTTTGCAATGGTCAATTCATCGTCAGGCCTGGCAAAGTGGTCCATCCCGACACGCTCATACCCATGCTCCAGGAAAAACGGGAACGAGTCTTCCCACATATACGCCTTCTCGATAAACCCCGGGATATCGTCGGCATTGATATTAGCGTTATGCCGGAATACATCCGGCCGGTACCCGAGGATACTGAAGGCAATCCGGTCCGGGGACAGACGCATGACCGTCTCTAACGTCTTCCGCAATGACTCCCGTGTCTGTAACGGCATTCCATAAATCAGATCAAAATTGACTCCCTTAAACAGGTGGCGCATCTCAAGTAGCTCCTCGATCATTTCGACCGGCTGGACACGGTTGATCGCCTTCTGTACTTTCAGATCAAAGTCCTGTATCCCGAAAGAGACGCGGTTGATCCCTGCATCGCGATAAGCCTGAAGTTTTTCCTTGTCAGTTGTACGGGGGTCTATCTCGATTGCAAATTCTTCAATATTATCAATATCGATAAACGTGCGCAATTTGGCGATCATCTTATCGAACATTTGGGGGGATATATACGAAGGTGTCCCGCCCCCGAGATGGATCTCGTTAAAATTCGGTTTAATCCCATTCTGCTCAAAGAACTCCAGATGCAGGTCTATCTCCTTGAACATATATTCCATAAAGTGGTCCATCTTCTCCTGGTTTCTTGAGACGACCTGGAAGCACTGGCAGTACCAGCACTGTGTTTTACAAAACGGAAAATGGACATAAAACTGTGTCGGCAGGTCCGGCTCCGTACCATATACATCTTTCAGAGAGTCGCGGTACTGCGGATACTGAAAACTATCTTCCCACAAACCTGGGGACGGAAACGCGGTATAAAAAGCCCCCTTGCGGCTGTGATACTTGATTATCTCATCCTGATTCGGTGTAACAAGAGATTCCTTTGTCAAATTAATATTATTCGGATTGTTCGGTTTCCTTAACACAACAACCTCCTTTAAAATCAATTACGAATTACGAATCTTTGATTCGTAATTATTTTTCCTTCATTCGTAATTCATAATTCTTAATTGTTTTCACAATGGCAACTTCCCCGCTGTCCATATCTGAAACTGCCGCTGTTTCAATTTTTCGGCTGCCGTCTGCTTTCCGGACGCAACTTCAATGACCATATTCAGCAGTTCATCTCCTAATGATTCAATAGTCTCATACTCATCAAACAGCCGACCACCGTTAAAATCCAGATCATTACTCAGTTTCAAAAAAACATCGCTGTTGGATGCAACCTTGATTACCGGACATATCGCATTTCCTGTCGGGGTGCCCTGCCCTGTTGAAAACAGGACCATGTTTGCCCCGGACGCTACCATGCCTGTCACGGATTCAAGGTCACCTCCCGGACCCTGCATGATATTCAGTCCGCTTTTCACAAGAGGTTCTCCATAATCAACAACATCTTCAATTACTGTTGTCCCGCCTTTTAACACAGCGCCCAGACTTTTTATATACGTATTAAATAATCCGCCTTCAACATTTTTGGGAACAAGATTGGATTCTAATGTCATACCCAGTTTACCTGCAAGATCTTCATACCATTTAATCAAGTTCCGGAATTTCTTAGACACGTTCAGATTGCTGAACCGTGAATGCAGCATCTGCTCAGTCCCGACCAGTTCAGGTATCTCGGAGAGGATGACCATCCCTTTCCCCAAAACGATTCTGTCTGCTACATTCCCTATCAGGGGGTTGGCCGTAAGACCCGAGAAGGAATCCGAAGCCCCGCATTCCGTGCCAACGACAAGTTTTTCAATCGGACAGTCCTGTCTTCTGTTCTCATTAAGCTCTCTTAATTGTCCGATGATTATTTCCCGCGCTTTTTTTATCGACGCCTCCACACCCCCGTTCTCTTCAATGGTAATCCAGTCGATCGGCTTCAGATTTTTTGGGATCTCCTGCTCCATATACGAATGCATCACCCTGTAATTAGTCTGTTCACATCCAAGGTCGATAATAAGACATCCGCCGACATTGGGGTGGCGCGCATACCCTGCCAGCACCCTCATGAGCCTGCTGATCGAAATCTCCGAATCGCATCCGCACCCCTCTGTATGAGGTATTGCAATAATGCCGTCCAGTGACGAATATTTTTCCAGCAGATTCTCGTTATCTGCAAAAGATGATGCAACCTGCAGAGCAACTTCACTGGCACACATTGATGTAGGAATTACTAAATAATAATTTCTTGTCCCCGCCGTACCGTCTTTTCGCGGATAACCTGAAAATGTCTTTCTGCACAATTCTTCATTATATTCTGTATCTGCCGGTTCACTGTATTCTTCCAGGTCAGTATCAGGAATCATATTTATAATATTGAGAGAAGAGATAATCTCACCTTTTTCTATTCCCTTTGACCGGCCAAACGCATATCCATTCTGACGGACATATTCACCCTGGGGGATCTCCCTGATCGCAAACCTCTCCCCCTTTTTTACAGAATTCCTGATTTCAATGACAATACCATTATCTGTAATCGCTTCCCCTGCTTCAATGTCGACTTTTGCAATCGCTGTTTGATCATGCTCAGTATTCATTACTATCACGGCATCATAAACAGATTTTTCTACATTAGTTGTCATGGTCACTTTAGCGGTTCCACCGGTTTCACAATCATATTTTCCAGAAATTCTTCTCTGTCCAGAAATGGGTATAAATCTTCCAGTGGTTTTGAAATAATAGTTCCGTCAGGTTTTTTCAGGGAAGAAACCCTCGGAATCAACTGCTGTTCCGGCGGCATCATCACCTCACATACAAACGGGCCATCTTCCGCAAGGATGGAATCAATCTTCTGATTTAATTCTTTATGGTCTGCAATGCGATCCGCTTTAATTCCATAAGCCTGAGCAATCTTTACAATATCCGGGGTTCCGACTCCGCTGGACGGATCAGATCCAACATATCTGCCAAAATGATTTTGCTGCATTAATTTAATTGTGAGATACCCCTGATTATTCAAGACAAACAGGATGACCGGCAGTTTATACTGGACCAGTGTCTGAAATTCCTGGATGTTCATCTGGAGACCTCCGTCACCGCTAATGCATATAGTCTTCTTCCCGTGCGCGAAGCATGCCCCTATTGCCCCTGGCAGTCCGAAACCCATGGATGCGTGGCCGCTTGAAGTAAAGAGCCTCTGCTCCGCTTTGATTTTGAATGTCTGCATGGTACAGGTAAAACTTGTCCCCATGTCCGTAACAATGACCGCATCCTTATCGAGCTTCTTCGAAAGCAGATCCACGAAATAAAATGAGTTCACTGCATCTTCATTGCCTTCATATTCAGGCAGGACAACCGGATATTTCTCTTTCCACTTTCTGCATTGATCAAGCCAGCTCCGAGATCCGGCCTCTGCGCCTGATTCTTCCAACTGTCTTATCAATTCCTCAATGAATTCCTTTGCGTCACTCTGGATCGGGAGGTCAGTCCGGAGCGACTCCTTTTCAAGCTCGGCCCTGTCAATGTCTACAACTATCTTTTTGGCCTCCCGTGCAAATACCTTGAAGTTGTAACCAACCTGGGGGATCGACATCCTTGATCCAATGACCAGCAGCAGGTCAGCATTCTGGACAGTAAAGTTACCGGCCCTGTCTCCCATGATCCCGCTGCGCCCGATATAGAGATCATGATCGGACGGGATTAAATCGCTGCTCGTCCATGAAGAAATAACAGGCGCCCCTATCATTTCAACTAACCGGATAAATTCCTCTTCTCCATGCGAAAGCCTTATCCCATAACCACTGATTACAACTGGCCTTTCAGCTTTCTTTATTAAATCTATACACTTAGACACCTTCCCCTTAAGATCATCCGAAACTACCCGGATAGATTTACTATGGGGATTGAACTGTCTGAGTTCATCGGGATTAATAAGTCTGCTCTGAATATCAAGCGGGATGTCCAGCCATACAGGACCGGGGCGTCCACTGGTCGCATGATAGATCGCTTCTTCAATATGGTACCGGATCATCTCCGGATCTTTTACTGTCACCGCGTATTTTGTGACCGGTTTAACCAGACTGACAATGTCTGATTCCTGAATGCCGAACTGCCGGAGGCCGGTCCCTTCCAGCAGTGTATTGGTCGTCACCTGTCCTGAAATAAAGATCGTCGGTATTGAATCAATCCATGCCCCGCAGAGACCGGTAATGGTATTCGTACCACCAGGGCCTGAAGTAACGAGCGTGACTCCCGGTTTACCGGTTATGCGTGCATATCCTTCCGCGGCCATGGCAGCTGCCTGTTCATGGTAGACCGCGACATAGTTAATGTCTTCGTTTTTTCCTGCGGCATCCACAAGATGCATGGCCCCGCCGCCCGAGACTGCAAATACTTCTTTCACACCTAACTCGGCAATTCGGTTAAAAACATAGTCAGCAGTCCTCATGATCTTTTTCTCTTTTTCAATAATCAAAAAAACATATCCATCGAGGTCCACATTTTCCACGCTCTTCCTGAATTCCCTGAATTCAGATAACCCGCCTACCGAAAAAGCCGGATTCTTACTTCCATTCTCCCCGCCGCGCGCAATCACTGATATCAGAGCATCATCAGCCGGCAGTTCTTTATCAAAGACGCCTTTATGAACAGTAAAGATACAGTCAAAAAACTTCTGTTTTAGATCTTCTGAAGAATCCGGCACCCGCAGCTGCAGGTAACTTTCGGGTTCCTGCACCATATGGCTCGATCCTTCATAAGCAGTCCCTGCCCGTCCATACGCATCCTGCATGCGTACAAGATCGGATTTATAAGGAGGTGATTCAATCTCCATGACCCATATTCCGTTTTCGGATTGTGGAGTAATGGGCAGAGGATTATAAGCTTCTGTCGAGTGAAAAACTCCATTTTTGATAACAACTCCATCCATGTCCCCTAAAGAAACATTGCCGTCCAGATGATGAAATACTGCCTGCCCCTGCAGGAGGATTAATGAAGTCTTTTTTCTGGGGTGGCAATGCATTGATGTCTTTCTTTTACGGACAAGCTGAAGGATCCATATGGCTACGTGTTCATTCTCAAAAGCCAGGTACTCATATCCCCATGGCTTCTTGACAATAACATTGTTATAATCAGTACCCTCGGCTGACGACGGTCCCGCATCTTCTGATGTAACATCCATGTTTTTCTGTTCTAAAATTGAATATATCATCTTCCCTTACTCTGTTTTTACTCTGAGCAAATTAAGTGTGGCCTTCATAAAATCCCCATTGTTCCTGTAATGGGGCGAGGTCACAAGGTTTCCATCCACAACAACATCCCGGTCAAGATATTCAGCCCCGGCATTTCGGACATCATCAGCTATGGACTGAAAAGCTGTCGCCTTTTTGCCCTTTAAAATCCCGGCCGAAACACATAGCCACGGCCCGTGACAGATCGCGGCAACGACCTTTCCGCCTTCATACATGTCCTTAATAAACTTAAGAACCTCTTTGCGCAACCTCAGACGGTCCGGCGCCTCAAAACCACCAGGCAGGACCACAAGGTCATAATCTTCCGCCTTCAAGTCCTTCGTATCAACAGTAGGCCGTGCCGGTACACCATATTTACCGAAACACTCCATCTTGTCCGGCGTAGCCACATCCACTATAATCCCTTCTTCCTTAAGCCGGTAATACGGATACGTTAATTCCTCATCCTGAAAATTCTGGGCAGTTATTATTACAGATCTCACACCAAGCTCCTTTTTAATTATTCTTTTCTTCTTATCAATTCATTAAAATCATCAAAACTATACACATCCCCGTAAGCCGACCAGTCTGTCATTCCTGAATTCCGGCCGATAAAACCGAGTCCTACTGCCTTTGCTGCCGTGTAATCATTGACCGAATCACCGACAAATACACTCTCTTCTTTTTGCCATGGCATACGTTTAAATAATTCATGAATGTTCTCTTCCTTTGTTGAAGGCGATCCGAGTATCATTACAAAATACCGGTCGATCTTCCTCTGCCGGCATACATCGCGAAGCTCCCGCTCTTCTGATCCGGAAATAAGAGCAAAGTTGTGACACTCGTTAAATCCCGTCAGGAATTCAACAGCCCCTTCAACTGCCTCCGCGTTTATTACATCCTGTTTGACGATATCGGAATATTTTTCAGCCCAGCCAGAGAGCTCTTTGTTGGACAAAGATTCCTTCCTGATCTCATTAAAGAAATAGCGGATTTTCTTGAAACGTGAAAGCCCGCCGTTGGCGTTGGCAAACGCAATTATCTCATCCACCTGCTCAGGGGGATACTCTTTAAAGAGTTTAGCGAATCCTTCAATCCGTATCGGATTCGTATCAGCCAGCACTCCGTCAAAATCGAAAATAATATGCCGGTATTTAAAAATATTCTTTACAGCGCTTTTTACATTTGAACTCATGACGCTGACTCACCTTTGCACTTCAGAACAGATATTTTTCTCATGCAAGGCATAAAAGCAATATACATGCCAAAGCTAACCACTTAGTTTTAAAGTTTTTTAGAGATGGAGATGTCAATCGGATGACGTTTTGTTTAAAATGTTTTCGTAATCTCCTTTTAATTTGCCAAACTTACCTTCTTTGCTCCGAGCATTTCATCGACTGCTTTCAGTATCTCATCCGTATTCAGATATTCCATACAGTTCAATCCAGTCAAACATGTGGGACTATAGCAATGCATAAGGTGACACTCCTGCCTTGAATATATTGACTTGCCGAAATTATGGAAGTATATCTCCTGTGCATCCGTGGGGCCGAACAATCCTATCATCCTCTTTTTAAGGGCAAGGGCTATATGGACCCCAAGACTGTCCTGTGTTATCAAAAGTCTGCAGGAGTTAATCCATTCAATATAATCATTAAGATCTTTTAACCCTTCCTGCCATGATACATTGTACCCCTGCTCTTCGAGACTGCTTTCAAGTGCTTTCCATTTCCCGATCGACATGGCCTTGGTCTGAAATTTCTTTCCGACATTGTAGTTAAATCCAATGTCGTATTTCTCTGTAGACCTGGGATCATATCCCAGGATATAACCCTGTCCCCTCCACTTAACACCGACCATTTCTATCAATACCTGCTGCCAGTGGTCCTTGCTCTTTTTCCTGTTCTGCTTATCTTTTATATACTCAATGAAGTTCAGACCTTTCTCATAGGCATGGTATGTTCCGCTAACACTTTCAAAACGGAATCCATATTTAACCCATGCATCAATCATATCGGACAGCGCACATACTCCCGGAATCTTTTCAAGGTTTACCATTACATCAAACTTTTCTCTCATCAGTTGATAAGGAACAAATTCATCCCATATCATTAGCCTGTCAATGAACTTGTTGCCTGTAAGCAGTGGTTCCGCTTCACGTGAAACAAGCCATGTTATATGACTGTCAGGATACTTTTCTTTAAATCCCCAGAGGATCGGGGTCGTTCTAAGGACATCCCCGAGGCTCGGAATCCTTCCTATCTCCTGGTCCAGTGTCTCTGAATAACCGAGTTTAATTATGAGTACTTTTGTAGCCATACGGCCTCCTAAATAAAGTTTGCATGCTCCGGCTTATTTTCAATAATTTCGAGGAACTCGTTTATCCGCGCCATTCTGCAGTTCAGTCTGCACTCTTCTTTAATAACCAGTCCGTCCTCTCCGTATCGTATTGACTGCTTTCTTTTTTGTCCGAAAAAAATCTGATCTATATTGTTTTCATGAATGTTCCCGGTTTTAAATCTCTCATCGCCGATGAATACACTGCATGTGTAGAAATCGCCTTTTGAAGATATGTATCCCCAGAATGGAAGAGCAGAGCAGTGTTTAAACATTTTTATCTTAGTCATATATTTCTTTAGCGCCTCTTTCCTGAAAATTATGTTCAGACCTGAGTTCTTCCTGTACCCATCAACTACATCATCTATATGTCTTATTACTTCATCCGTGTAAACGGTCTCTTTTTTCTTTATCATCTGTGGATGCAGGGAGTACGGTTTAAGGCTTATGTAATCAACCCCAAGTCCTGAAAACAGGCTCAGGGCATTTTCAATATCATTCAGGTTTTCCTCGATTATCAAAAACTGAACACCTACAGTGACATCAAGCCCTTGCACCTTTTTTACCTTGACAGCCTGTTCAATGCTCTCAACTGTCCTCTCAAAAAAAGTTTCCGGAACATTATGGACCCTGGCATGTACCCCGGCAGTTCCGGCATCCACACTGAATCTTATCCAGGTAAGATGAGGGAGTGTCTCTTTCCATAAATCATAATTTCCCAAGGTTCCGTTTGTTGTTACCGAAACATCGATGCCGGCATTGCTTGCAGTCCTGATAAATTCCGGCAGGTCTTTATGCAATAAAGGCTCACCTTCTCCGGCAAACATTACGCTCTTTACACCTGCCTTCCCCATTTCTTCAAGTCTTTTACAGAGTGCCTCCCTCTCCAGCTTGAAGCCCTTGTCTCTCGCAAAGTCGATTCCGCAGAAGATACATTTGTGGTTACAGAATGAGACCGGGCTGATCTCAATATAAACAGGTGCAATGACCCTTTTGTCCTGCCATTCTGTGACCCTGTCGAGATGCCAGAGCAGTTTATGACTGTCTATAAGATACTTATCCATTATTCCTTTGCAGCTAAATGCATTTCCTTTACTTTTTTATTTTCCATCAGGTCTTTCAGGTTCCTTATCTCCACGCTCGTATGGCCGAATATCTGGAACCTGTTTGTCTTGACCTTTACATCACATGGGTTGCAGTCACCATAAAAATCACAGGGCCTGAACTTTTCTATTTCGTCCTCGTTAAAGTCATCATCCAGTATATGGGCAAAAGGATTTCTTCCGTTGTAAAGGTCTGAATGGCATTTATATACATACCCTGCCGGATCCACGATTATTTCAGTAGTTCTGCATTCGCGGTGTTTCATTTCATCTCCACGCACAGAGCCTTCATACTTAAACGTCCCATAGAGTTTGTCTTCCCATTCTCCAAGAAACTCTTTTGTCCTGAAATCAATGCCCTGCTTCAGACATCTTTCCTTTGTCTCAAGAATATGATCTGTAATGGACGGATGATCGATACCGTAAATCCCGATCCTGAAACCGGCATCCTGAAGTTTGCAGGTCTTTTCAATCAGATCATCTATGTTGTTCTGACCGGGATGATAACTGGCCCGTATGGCTGCATAGGGCGCTTCCCTTGTGAATCTCCACAGCGGAACATTTTTGATGAATTCATCGACATCAAACATCATGTTGGTCAACAAATCCATTTTTATTTCTTCCTTCACTTCATTAACAAACCTGTAAAAGTCCCTGTAAAGGGTTGCCTCGCCCCCCTGAAGTGAAAGGGGCAGATCATCCCTCAGAACCAGCCTGTTTGCCGCCTTTATCCAGTCATCTGCCTTCATCTGCCTTCTTTTTGCCTTTTTATATCGCAATCCACCATCATGCAGATTGATGCAATAGGGACAGCGCAGATTGCATGCCAGGGTCAGAAAGAATGCAACGTAATTGTGGTGCTGCTTCGGTTTTATCTGTTTCAGGGTTTCCGACATTCCCGTCTCCATAAGTTTTTAAATTTCGTAACTACTCAGGCACAAAGTGGCAAAGGCACATAGGCACAAAGTGGCAAAGGCACATAGGCACAAAGGGTTACAGGAATACAAGAAAAGTTTTTCATTCTTTTTTTCACTTTGTGCCTTTGCCACTATGTGCCTTTGTGCCTGCCTGAATAATTTTTAAATTTCTATAAGCGCATCGGCTTCAAAATCTTTCAGCGCGGTTTGGCCTACCACCTTATCCCACTGCATGGGGCTGATCCCTGTCCCCGGCCTCTTCGTGGTTATTATTTCCTCTGACAAGAGTTCCCCTTTTCTTATATTTCTTAATGCTACTATGCTCTTGCGGGCTGCAGCCCTGTTTTTCAATTCTGAAGGCGAAGGTTTTTTAATTCCGCTGCCTATGGCTTTTTCGATATTCCTTACTGCCATTACCATTGCCTTAAGTTCATATGGTTCCAGAGAGGCGCTGTGGTCAGGACCCGGCATCTTTTTATCGAGTGTGAAATGTTTTTCTATGACTGCTGCCCCGAGCGCGGCTGCGGCAACAGATACTTCTATGCCCTGTGTATGATCCGAATAACCTGCCTTGATTTTGAATGCATCTCTGATAGTCTGCATGGCAAGCAGATTCACATCCTCAAAAGGAGTGGGGTACTCTGTATTACAGTGTAAAACCGTTATATTTTCTTTAGGAGTTCCTGCCTCTGTAAGAACATCGAGGGCATCTTCTATCTCTCCCATGTCTGCCATGCCGGTTGATATAATTATTTTCTTCGATAAACTTCCTGCTCTCCACAGATACGGCAGATTGGTAATTTCACCGGATGGGATCTTGAATATTTCCAGATCGAGTTCATTCAGGAAATCAATACTCTCCAAATCAAACGCCGTAGATAAAAATACAATTCCTCTTTTCCTGCTGTAGCTGACCAGTTCCTTAAATGCCCCGGCATCCAGCTCCAGCCTTTTCAGCATTTCGTATTGCGACTCGTTTCTGTCAGTTGTCTGAGCTTGATATTCAGCTTTAGGCGCATAACGGCTTACCAGTTTTTCTGCTTTGAAAGTCTGGAATTTAACTGCATCCGCGCCTGAATCCACAGCAGCGTCAACAAGCTTTCTGGCGATATCTATTTTACCGTTGTGGTTTACGCCTGCCTCTGCAATGATAAAGGTTTTCATTTCGTATGAGCCCCCTTTACCAAAACTCCTTCAGTCAAATTTTTATGAACCAATGCTCCTGCCCCGACTACAGTGTCTTTACCAATTTCAATTCCCTGTATCACTGTTGCGCCTGCGCCTATAAAGGAATTATCGCCGATGGTACTGCCGCCGCATACAACAGCCCCCGGACAAATATGTACATTTTTGCCGATTGTGCAATCATGCTCGACTATTGCACCGGTATTAATAATGGTATTCTCACCAATGATGCTTCCTGCCTGGACAATTGCGCCTGCCATTATCTGCACACCCTCGGAAATATCTGTATCAGTCTGCGATACAATTGCCTGCGGATGAATTAAATACGGCACATAAAACCCGGAGCTTCTGACTAACTCATAAAGTTTTTTTCTTTTCCTGTTATCTTTAACGCTTCCGACAGCTATACATGCATTCTTTATCCCGTTTACATTTAAACCGGGAAGCAGTTCATCATTACCAAGAACAGTAATCCCGCAAATAGTAGCACCTGCTTCAAGCTCTGAATCTAATATCCCCATGATTTCATATTTCCCCGACAATCGTATAAGTTCTGCCAGAACCTTCGAGTGTCCACCGCCGCCCAATAAAATAATTTTTTCGCGTCCTTCCATCACAATCCTTCAAAATATCCGGCAATAAACCCTGTTTCCTGTATTAGCAGACGAAACTGCCTTCACAATAAAACTCCTTTAATGTTTTACATATATAATTAACGTCTTCTATTTCGTTAAGAGTTGAACCCGGCAGACAGATTCCTCTCTCATAAATGTAATGTGAATTGCCGTGGTCTATAAATCTGCAATTCCGGTAAGGAGGGAATTCATTGAGTGGTCTGAAAACCCTTCTCGTCGGGATACCTCTTTCTTTCAGTCTTTTCTGTAAATCACTTCTTATAGTTGCATCCTCAGCAATAATGCCCGTAAACCAGGATGAACTCTCTGCCGTTTCATATTCTTTCTGGAAGCGGACAGTTTTAAGGTCTTTCAGCTCCTCTTTATACGCGCTATTGAATGCCCTCTTTTTCGCAAGAAGTTCTTCCAATCTCTCAAACTGGGCAAGACCTATTGCGGCTTGCAGATTTGTCATTCTATAATTAAAACCAATCTCCGAATGGTATATTTCGCCGGGGTTATCTCTCGCCTGATTAATGAGAAATTTAATATGATCCAATCGCTGTTCGTCATTCCCGGCGACCATGCCGCCGCCGCCTGTAGTAATTGTCTTGTTCCCGTTAAAACTGAAACATCCGAGATCACCGAGAGTTCCTGTAAATTTGCCTCCATATTTTGCGCCCAGACTTTCCGCTGCATCCTCAATAACATACAGATTATATTTTTTTGCGATTCGATTGATTTCATTCATATCGCAGGGGTTGCCGTACAGGTGGACAGGTATGATCGCCTTTGTTTTTTCCGTTACAGCTTTTTCAATTGCCACTGGATATATGTCCCATGTCCGTGTATCGACATCAACTAATACCGGAGTTGCTCCAACATATATAACGGGGTTTGCAGTTGCTATGAAGGTTAAAGCAGGAACAATCACCTCATCGCCTGTTCCGATTCCAAGATCGTATAAGGCTATATGCAGGGCGGACGTACCGGAGTTAGTTGAAACGGATTTTTTGATCTGCAGATAATCAGCGCATTTCTCTTCAAATTCAGGAACAGAGGGACCTACTGACGATATATACCCGCTGTCTATCGCTTTATTCAGATAGAGTTTTTCAAGTTCCCCGATATTCGGAGCATCTAAATAAATTTCTTTATACATTGTAAATTTTCGTTTTATACCGCCTGAGATTTTCTTTCTTTTTGAACCATTCAATCGTTTCTTTTAGTCCTGAATCCAATGTGTAATCAGGATTCCAACCGGTCAGTTTTTTAATCTTTTCATTGTTTCCCATTAATCTTTCGACTTCACTGTTACCGGGTCTTGTCCTCTGTTCATCATTTATAATTGCAGCTTCCGGATTTATCATATCAACCAGCATCTGAGCCAGATTGCCGACGGATATCTCCTTATTGCTGCAAATATTTATCTCTTTCCCGATTGTTTGTTCAGACCTTGCAATGGCAATAAATCCCTCACATATATCCCTGACATAATTCAAATCTCTCGTCGGGTGTAAAGAACCTAACTTTATCTCTATTCCCCCTGACAGCAACTGTGTAATAATCGTGGGCAATACGGCCCGGGCCGACTGCCTCGGCCCATAAGTATTAAAAGGCCTTGCCGTAATTACAGGCAGGTCAAAAGACCTGTAGAAAGATTCGGCGATTTTATCCGCCGCTATCTTTGTGGCCGAGTACGGAGACTGGCCCTGCAGGGGATGACTTTCATCAATCGGAACATACTGTGCCGTACCATATACCTCGGAAGTGGACGTGACAATAACCCTCTCGATGTCAAAATCCCTGCATGCCTGAAGGACATTCAGGGTGCCTTTTATGTTTGTATCAATATAAGAATCAGGTGAATGATACGAAAACGGTATAGCTATTAACGCAGCGAGATGAAAAACGAGGTTTACATCTTTAACAGCCTTCCTTACTCCATTCGGATCACGAACATCGCCGGGGAATATCTCAATCTCTTTCATAAAACCGTTTGAATACGTATCAAGCCAGCCCCATGAATTAAATGAGTTATAAAACACAAAGGCCTTTACCTGACAGCCCTCTTCCACCAGTCTCTCAACAAGATGGCTGCCGATAAAACCGTCTGCCCCTGTAACAAGAACTTTCCTGTTTTTAATTTCCATTTTGCAATTAAATCTTTTTCTTTATTTGATGTCTTAGACACTGAGCAAATAACGTGCCCATTATCCATATGATGGCAACGTTTTGAAATATAAAGATATTATCAGTCAGCCCGCGTCCGAATCGGGATCAATTTGACGATTTTCAAAAAATGCTTGTCATTTAATTGACGCATAAATAAACCGGGCAACCCGAATGATTGAATCTTTCAGCCAGGTTTCTTATTATATGCAGTATGTTAAATCTCCTCATGGTCGAGGTTAAAGAAAAAATATAAATGGTCGATATGTATAGGTAGTTAAAAATTGCCGATACTAAATATTCCTATATAAATGATTTTCAGGACATTTGAAAAACAAGAGCTGAAAAAGCTGTTTGATATCCTGGCAGCTCATAACAGGATCATAGGCCCTGTTGAGACAGGAAGAGACAGGAAGGGGCAACCTGTTTATGCCTTTGCCGATGTCCCGGAGTATAACGATATAAGACTGGACTATTCGATTACAAAACTCCCTGCAAAACGCTTCTTCCTGCCTTTTAAGGAAGACCTCTCTACTTTCAAAATAGAGAACGGTGACTGGCGGAAGGAGATCAGTTACAATGTTGAGAGGCCTTTAATATTTTTCGGCCTTCATCCCTGTGACATAAATGCGCTGAATAAACTTGACAAGGTTCTCCTGCACAGCGTATATCCCATGCCCTACTATGCGGCAAAAAGAAAGAACATGTTTATAGTAGGCATGGACTGTGTTCCTCAGCCCTACTGCTTCTGCCGCTCTATGGGGTCTGATACTGCCCTTCACGGATTTGACATGTTTATTACCGATCTCGGCAGCAGATATTTCGTGGAAATACTTACGGACACTGCATACAATTTTTTGAAAAACATAAAGACCGGGGAACCGGAGGAGGTTGACCACATACAGTATATGAAGGTCGTTGCAAAGAGGAACAATGAATTTACCACACAGGTGGATACCACCGACCTTACGAAGATACTCGACATGGAGTTCCAGGCAGAGGTCTGGAAGTACTGGGGGGACAAGTGTCTTGCCTGCGGGACATGCTCTAATGTCTGTCCGACCTGTTACTGCTACGGTGTGGATGAAACAGTGGATATTGATCTCAAAGGCGCAAGGAAAACGAAGATGCTCCACTCCTGTAACCTCATAGACTTCGCCGCGGTCGCAGGAGGACACAACTTCAGGCCCGAAAGACACAGCCGGCTGAAATACCGCTACTACCACAAACACAGGGGATTTGTTGAGGCATTTGAGGAATCTCTCTGCGTGGGATGCGGTCGCTGCGGTGAGTCATGCCTTGCAAATATAACTGTCCCCGAAGTGATAGACAGTGTCCGCGGCAACTGGAGGAATAAATAAATGAACCCTGAACTGAAATTTACAGATGTTGCTGCACAACCGTACGCCCCACAGAAAAGGAGAGATGATCTCGAAAGCTTTGAATATACCTTCAGGGCGGAAATTACCAGTATTTATCCGCTTACGGAGATGGAGACTCTCTATCGTATCCAGATAGTTGATCCGGAGGAACGAAGGCGTTTTACGTTTACGCCGGGGCAGTTCCTGATGCTTGAAATGCCGGGGATAGGCGAGGCGCCTTTTTCCATATCCTCTTCGCCGAGTATACACGGAGAGGTAGAGCTGTGCATAAGGAAGGTTGGCAACCTGACAAATTTTCTCCCGAGGGTTAAACGGGGAACACATGTGGGTATCCGCGGACCTTTCGGAACAGGATTTCCAGTGGAGGAAATGCACGGACAGAGTGTGCTCCTTATCGCGGGCGGACTTGGCCTTGTACCGCTGCGTTCGCCTATTGAATATGTCATGGAGAATCGCAGCCACTTCAGGGATGTGAATATTATATACGGCACGAAGACCCCGGCACAGCTACTGTTTACCTACCAGTACGAAATATGGCGCAAGGACGACATTGATCTGGAGATAATCGTTGAGAAGCAGGACAAGTCATGGAAAGGCCCGTCCGGGCTTATAACGGATCCACTGGAGGATATCCTCTCAGGGAGGGACGACGAATATTATCATAATACATATGCCATAGTCTGCGGACCCCCGGTAATGTTTAAATTTGTCTGTAATATGCTGAATGAATTTCATATCCCCATGCAGAAGATGTTTGTCTCACTTGAGAGGCGAATGCACTGCGGAATGGGAAAATGCTGCCGCTGCAATGTAGGATCAACATATACCTGTCTTACGGGGCCGGTATTCGACTACTGGACTGTCATGAACCTTAAGGAGGCGATCTGAATATGGAAGCCGGAGAAACCGGAACAAGGACATATCTCGGGGTTCCGCTGTATCGTCCGAGGGTTGCATTCTTTGAATTTTCATCCTGTGAGGGCTGTCAACTGCAGATATTGAACAATGAATCTACTTTACTGGACTTCCTCTCCCTGGTTGAGGTAGTAAACTTCCGCGAGGCCATGACCGCCCGGTCTGATGACTATGAGATTGCCTTTGTGGAGGGAAGTATTACAAGGGATGATGAGGTAAAGAGGCTGAAGAAGATACGAAAAAAAGCAAAGGTACTTGTAGCGCTGGGCTCATGTGCATGTTTCGGCGGAGTCAATCAGCTTAAAAACCGGTTTAAGGATCTCAACCGGGTAAATAAAGAAGTATACGGCAAGCGTCCGATAGAGAGTGGCCCTGTAAGGACCCTGGAGGATATTGTAAAGGTTGACTTAAAGATATACGGATGCCCGGTAAAAAAGGAAGAAGTGGAAAAAATCGTTCTTCACATTGCTATCGGAAAGTCAATAGTCTTACCGAAATACCCGGTCTGCATGGAGTGCAAGAGAAACGAAAACATATGTTTATTTGAACTCGGTGAACCATGTCTCGGGCCTGTTACAAGGGCTGGATGTGATTCATGGTGTCCCAACAGCAGGGCCGGATGCTGGGGATGCCGCGGACCTGCTGATGAGCCGAATATGGAGCAGATGAAAAAGATCATGGAGGAGTACGGTTTTTCCGAAGAAACGATTCTGGACCGGCTGGAATGTTTCGGAGGCTTTTCGTCCCTTATGGGGAAAGGAAACACTAAATGAAGAAGACCTGTAATGTGAATATCAAACCCCTCACAAGGGTTGAAGGCCACGGCAATATACGCATAAAAATCAAAAACGGAAAACTGCAGGAGGCAAAGTGGGAAGTTATTGAGACACCCCGGTTCTTTGAAGCCATACTGAAAGGGAAAAAATGGGACAATGCCCCGTGGATAACCGGCAGAATATGCGGAATCTGCTCTATAGGCCACACCCTTGCAAGTATCCGCGCCGTAGAGAATGCATTCGGAATTGTTCCTGACGAGCAAACCCGGAAACTCCGGATACTTTTAAAACATATGGAGACACTTCAAAGCCATACACTGCATCTCTGCTTCCTGGTTTTGCCTGATTTCATGAACACCGGCAGTGTCTTCCCTTTGATAAAGACTCATGGTGATGTTGTGCTCCGGGCCGCAAAAATAAAAAAACTTGCCAACGATGTATGTGACTGTATCGGGGGCCGCCGTATGCATCCTACAAGGACAGTAGTCGGCGGATTTACAATGCTCCCGGAAAAGGAGGAATTGCGCGGTTTCGGCGACCGTCTGAAAGACATAATAGAAGACCTCATGCTGGTGGCTGAGCTTGTAAAAGGATTCAACCTGCCGGATTTTACCAGGGAAACAGAGTTTGTATCTTTGAAAGGGGAAGACAGTTATCCATTCATCGGAGGAGACATGGTATCAAGTGACGGTGTACGGATGAGGGAAGAAGAGTATAAAAAGATGACTAATGAGTATATGACGGACCAGTCTACATCCAAGTGGTGCCGTCTTTCACGGGACTCTTTTGCAGTAGGCGCATTGGCCAGGCTGAATAATAACTTTGAATTTCTCCACCCCGCGGCAAAGGATGCAGCCGGGAGCGGCATTGGAGTAGCAGCAGTAGAAGTCCCGAGAGGAATTTTGTATCACTCTTACGAGTTTGACGATAATGGAAAAATCGTAAAATGTGACTGCGTAATTCCTACGGGCCAGAATCATGCCAATATTCAACATGACCTTGAAGGCATTGCTGAAAAATATGCTGCACAGGGGAAAACCGACAGAGAACTCGAACTGCTTACAGCAATGCTCGTAAGGGCATATGACCCCTGCATATCCTGTTCCGTACATTGATCCGGAAGACCTTGACTATAAATTTTACAAAACTCTTTTTATCCCCTGTTTTCTGCTCTTGTGCTTACCTGTTTTCTGGTTTGCAGATAAGCAATTTTATCTAATATTCCGTTTATAAAAGGCGCTGAGTCCTCTGTTGAGTATTTTTTTGCAATCTCAAGGGCTTCATTGATTACTACCGGTGGCGGGATATCTTTTCTATAGACAAGTTCATATGTGGCTGCCCTCAGTATATTCCTGTCAATAACCGCCATTCTTTCAATGGACCAGTGTTGTGCCGCATTCTTTATTGTTTCATCTATTGTATTTTTATGCTCCAGGGTGTTTTTAACAATATTAAAAGTAAATTCCCTGACTTCCCTGTCTTCGTCATTACCCTCCCAGAACTCCCGGAGTACCTCATCGTTTAATTCAGCGCCTGTTAGTTCAAGCTGGAAAAGGATTTGCAGGGCATATTCCCGTGATCGTCG
>BDSY01000026.1 GCA_002897895.1 bacterium BMS3Abin06 | reverse complement strand
GATCACCTTGCAGCGCAAAGGACCATGCTCGCAAATGAAAGAACATACCTTGCCTACATCAGGACTTCCCTGACTCTCTTTGTGGCAGGCGTATCTTTCATCAAGTTTTTTGGCAATATGGTTTATGCAATAATAGGGTGGCTGTTAATCCCTTTAGGCATACTGGTTTTAATCAAGGGGATTATCAGCTACGTAAAAATGAAGCAGGTAATCGCTGAAGAGGATCATTTATGAACCACTCTAAAGAAATCAAAGACGTATTCCCGAATCTTCCGGAGAGAATTATCGGATTGGGTGAACTCTCATACAACCTGTGGTGGAGCTGGCATCCTGCCGCGAGGATGCTCTTTAAGATGATAGACAGGCCCGCCTGGAAGGAAAGCGTTCATAACCCGGTAAGAATGCTGAGAGAGATTCCCCGTAAAATCCTCGAATCAGCTGCAAACAATCCTGATTTCCTGCAGCATTATGATACCCTGCTTTCGAGATTTCATAATGAACTGAAAGCAAAATCCTGCTGGTTTACAGAAAATGTTGCGGCTGCGGAATGTTTACCAGTCGCCTATTTTTCCGCTGAATACGGATTGCACCACTCCCTGCCCTTTTACGCAGGAGGCCTGGGTTTTCTTGCAGGGGACCACCTCAAGGAATGCAGTGATCTGGGTATACCCGTAACAGCGGTTGGTTTCATGTACCCTGAAGGATATCTCCGTCAGAAAATCCGTGTAGACGGCTGGCAGGAACATGCAGACGAAGTCCTCGACAGGGATGCAGCGCCAATCGAAAGGGTTTTCAATAAAGAAGGGCAACAGCTTATAGTCAAGGTGCCGTTTATTGATCCCCCTGTACATGTTGCGGTATGGAAGGTTTCCGTAGGCAATGTGCCGCTTTACCTGATGGATACGGACATAGAGTTGAATGACCCGTGGAACCGGCTGATATCCGCCCGTCTCTACACAGGTGATATTGAACAGCGGCTGCGCCAGGAAATTGTGCTCGGAATCGGGGGCCGCGAGATTCTGGACACCCTCGGCATCAGGCATTCCGTATTGCATCTTAATGAAGGACATCCTGCCTTTGCCCTCCTGGAAAAAGTAAGGGAGCGGATGGAAGACGGCCTGAGCTTTGAAGATGCAGCCGGACAGGTTCGTGCTACTACAGTTTTTACGACCCACACTCCTGTGCCTGCAGGCCATGATGTTTTTCCTTTCCATCTCATGGACAAGTATTTCAGCAGCTACTACCCTATGCTCGGATTGGACCGCGACGCATTTCTGCAAATGGGAATACATCCGGAGAAGCCGGCTGAAGGATTTAATATGACTGCATTTGCGCTGAGAATGTCGGGCTATCATAACGGCGTAAGCAAAAAACACGGTGAAGTCGCGCGCAAAATGTGGCAGCCGCTCTGGCCTGAGCTTAAAGAAGAAGACGTGCCGATTGATTCTATAACCAATGGTATACATGTCCCTACGTGGATAGAACCAAAGATGGAACTTCTTTTCAATAAATACCTCGGTCAAGACTGGCTGAAAGATCATGATAATCCCGGGATATGGAAGTCTGTTGATGATATTCCTGATAAAGAACTGTGGCAGGCATACATATGGGTCAAGATTAAACTTGTTAATTTTATACGGGAGCGGACAAGAAAACGCTGGGTGGAAGACAGAACAAGTCCTTTGAATGTCGTGGCCGGCGGCACGCTGCTGGACCCGATGACGCTCACGATAGGTTTTGCCCGCCGTTTCGCGTCTTACAAAAGGGCGGACCTGATATTCCATGATCTGGAACGTCTCAAAAAATTGCTGAATAACCGCTGGAGACCTCTCCAGATCATATTTGCCGGCAAGGCCCACCCTGCAGACGACGACGGGAAACGCATACTCCAGCGCATATTCAATTTCGCTGATAACCCTGATTTTGGAGGAAGGATTGCCTTTGTCGAAAACTATGATGAGCAACTGGCGCAATACATGGTGCACGGCGTAGACCTCTGGCTCAACAATCCCGTGCCTCCAATGGAGGCAAGCGGAACCAGCGGCATGAAGGCAGCCCTGAACGGAGTGCCGCACTTGAGCATACTTGATGGCTGGTGGATTGAGGGATATAACGGTAAGAACGGATGGGCCTTTGAAGGAAACGGGGATAAGAGTGACGCGGAATCAATTTATAATCTGCTTGAGCAAAAGATCATCCCCCTGTATTACAATCTGGATGACAACGGCATGCCACATAACTGGGTGAAGATCATGAAAGAGGCAATAAAAAATACAGGGGCCGGATTCAGCGCACGCAGAATGGTAAAAGAGTATGTGGCAAAATTTTACCATAAGGCACTGAAATCGGTTGTATAGTTAAATCTGATTAACTTAAAAAGCTTAATTACTGGACAGTGCCAAGTACTCTAAGCGACATACAACATCCAATCGGGCAAAAGATCAGGATCAGCGTTCTGAGCGATGAATTTCTCGAGGGGATGGTCTAAATTGCTGCCTACGAGAAATTCAGGAAGGGTTGAACGCAGGGCATAAGAGACAACCATCTCAGAAGGGGGCAAGTTTTTTTTCATAGTTCTCAACCAACTGCGAAAAGAGTCCCAAACGAGGGATCCGAAATTAATTGACAGGTGTAAAAGCAACCCCTGAGCAATACAACCGATCTGAATATAACAATGATAAGCCCTGATTTTTCTTTTTATCTGTTTTCGGTAGTTTCTGGAGGTTTTGTGCAGATGCTGATTACCGGAGCCCCTTTTTAAAGGAGACATAGCCTTCATCCAGAAATGGTAAGCATAAGTACCCAGAGTCCTGATAGCCTGTTTAAAAGCCACCTCGATTTTGAATCGATAGCCGTATATAGAGATAACCTTCAGAGGGTCAAGATCAAGCATAGTAGTCATGAGAATGATATTCCCCCTGACGGGATGGTTAACGAGAACAAAACGAATCAGATGTCCTATCGGCCGCCACAACAGGTCAATGCAATAGTATGAAATAACCAGCTTCTTCTCACCATAGACCGGGCTGCATACAGAAGTAAACATCAGAAGTTCTGCGGACTTGCGGCAAACCAAATTGTCATTGTGCCAGGAAGCCCTCTCACCGGCACTGGACCTTATTAACTAATTTTGAGGGTAAAAGACGTTGTCAGGTTATCAGGAAAAAAGATGTCGGGAATGTCCAGAGAAAGGTCGACTGTTACCGTCGCTTTCGGAACCTTCTAAAGCAGCAATTCTCGGTAAACTTATTTTATTCTGAAAAACAATGAGTTTAAGGAATAAGTAAAAAAACTTTTCGCACAATTTCCATTTTTTCAGGCATGATCGATTTTTCAAGCAAAAGGATCTAAT
>BDSY01000025.1 GCA_002897895.1 bacterium BMS3Abin06 | reverse complement strand
TTTGGCCTCTTTTGTTAGCGAATTAGTTAATTTAATACCACTTATTAATTTTTTTCTTTTGATAGCCATAAATAATGAATGTAAAAATACGTTGTATTTACAGTACATATAAAGACTACACAGTTATCATAATATACATGTAACATTATTGCAACTATTTTTAATTTAGATAATCTAAAAACACAAAAGAATTGTTCATCCGGGTAGGTTTCTTAACAGAAGCCTTATAATTCGGGGGGTATTAAGATTCGCCAACTTCGATAATTAATGAATTTTATGATAAATTGTTAGGTGAATTATTTATGTGAAAATCCAGGCTAATATTCAAGCTTGCTCAAAAGCGCGCCATAATGGTCAATAAGAGAAAGGTTCGTTTCCATGCTCTTTTGAACACATTCATCTCCGAAGTGTTCAATAAGACCTTCCTGGTTTCCTTTGTAACGGATTTTTTTCACCAGGGGCGGCAGATTATACTGGTGATTGGTGTTCTGAATATGAGCCAGCAGTTCGCCCCTCTTTCTCACAAGATGGTTTCTTCTTCTCATGAGATCACGTGTTGCCCTCATCTCAGGCGGATAGACATATGCCATTGGGATATTGCCACCTCGTAAAAGGTATGCAATTTTATATGCATCGATTCTGTCATTCTTTGCCTTGCCTCCATGAATAGCTTTCATATACAAAGCATGTCCGAGGATAAAAGGTATGTTTTCCTCTGCGCACAGATCAGCCAGCCAGTACCAGGTGAACATGCATTCTGCGGATACGACAATATCATCACGACATTTGTCGATTGCCTTCAAAAATGCAGCAGGATTGGACTTGATGTTTTTTTGCTTGACTATCTTCGCCTCCTTGTCAATAATACACACATACATGGTTTTGGCGTGGAGATCAACTCCACAATAATGTTTGTGTTGCTTGCTGTAAAATCTCATACAGACCTCCTTGAAATAAAGTTTTTGGGATACTTCATCATACCGTATTCCGGCATGATGAAGTGGAGGTCTTTATTAGTATCAAATTGATGGTCATGAATGCTCAACCGCAGGAGCCTTTTTGACTTTCGCTATCTTTAGATGTACAAACGACACCTTAGCTATACATATCGTACAGGTTGAGCATCAGACATCGTTATATAAGAAATTAAAATGACAAATCCATCGGATGATTTAAAAAAAGCTCTTGATAACTGGGCGTCAATTAATAAAGGTAATGCTGAAATAGGCTTTGTTGAAGGAATGTTTATAGGAGCATTAAGTAGCAGCTCTATTATTGATAAGTTTTCGATGTGGCTTTTAGCAGGTACTGGCGCTACAGCAGCATTAATGATTTCCAATATTGACAAGCTTATACCTGTGCTCGGTGCAAATGGAATAAAATATTCAATTTATTGTTTGGTTATATCTGCCTTGTTTGGATTTCTAGCCAAATACAAAGCCCTCCATTGCCAGATTATGCAATCGATAAGAGAAGAAATAAACATAAGAGTTATGTCTATCATGGAAAAACATGAAATGGATGAAGAAAAAATCCTGGAAATGGCTGAAAAGCATAATTTAGAAGTACAAACGAATATCGATGTGAATGTTATATCAACTGAATACTGTAAGGCATTTCCTAAAATCATTCATAAGAAATTAATGAAAGAATTTACAACAGGTTTGCGAGATCGTTTAACGCCTTCTCGCAGAGCAGTGAAAAATTTATTTTGGCAAGGCAATTATACTGTAGCTCAATTTTTAATGTTTATATTGTTTGTAGTAACGGCATTGACAAATATTAAAAACATATAACCTGATAGTACCTTTAGGCTTCATTGTTAGCCATAAAACAGAATACATAGTTCCAAAAATATGCAAGGGGGGATGTAGCACATGCGACATTTAAAATATTTGTTGGTTTTGTATTTGTTATTAGTTGGAGCAGGATGTACTGGTCAAATGTATATGGTTAAAGTTGATTCAATTAACGCAGGGTATGAATCACAAAAAAAGAATTATATTTTATTGCCCTCCAATGAAGGAGTGAATGTTAACGATCTTCAATTCCAAGAGTATTCACTATACGTAAAGCGAGCCCTCTCAAGGCATGGCTTCAAAGAAACGACTGACTTCAATTCTGCTGATGTTGCGATTTTCTTACGCTATGGAATAAGTGACCCTCAAGTTAATCCGATTTCTTCCCCTCGGCTCGTCTTTCCGAAAATTGGTGCTGAAACGAGTACTTTTAAAGCATCTTCATATAGCTCAGGTAGATATTCTGAGACATATGGGAGTATAACAAAGTCAACTAATCTGAATACTTCTTTGACAGACCTTTCCCCCCCCAAGCCCCAGCCATCTTATTCTCGATACTTGATTATTGTTTGTATTGATCTTGATGTTTATCGTCAGGACAAAACCATGCAACAACTTTGGAAGACAACGGTGACAAGTTCTGGTAGCAGTGGGGACCTCCGAGAGGTGTTCCCTATATTAGTTGCCGCATCAGATCCATATATCGGAATGAACACAGGGAAACAGATAGAAATCCATTTAAATGAAAATGACCGTCGGGTTAAACAAATAAAGGGGTTGGAATAAAATGCAGACCAGCGGCGTCGTTCTGGTTTTTGATAGTTTTTATTTTTAAAACGGTTTCAAGCATGTTAATATCCTACAGGTCTGCAAACAAAAAAAAGGTGGTGTCAGTGTCAGGGCTCCATTCTTCAGATTTCCCTGACACCACCCATTGAATACAAATTGTCTGATTTGCTTTTGAACGCCGGAAAATTATAAAGACAAAAAAGAAGATATAAACTACAATATTTGTCATACACATCCGGGACATGAAGTTGGTTTCAGATTGCGGCTCTATTACTTCTCACATGCTTAGATTTTAAAAAAGAAAAGAACAAATAAAAAGATAACGAAGCAGTACCGTTAGGTACATAAAAGTCAAGGGACTTCAGAAAGATGTCATCCAAACCGGCAATCCTACCATATTTCGGTCCTTGCAGGTTGCAGGACAATCATACTTTATCGGCCATCTCGGGAACTCCCGGCCCTACAATAACAGTGAAAGTTAACAAACAACTGCCGGGTTTTAACCTTACAGGGGCTTGAGCTGTGTGCCGGGAAACTTGCTTGCACAGTTCTTAGGGGGGCGATGGAGGCGTGAGGCTCCCGACCTACCCGGTCTGTACGTAAATTAATCACTCATGACAGCATTGTTAATCCTTTCTATATGTTATAATTTTATTAAAAATATAATTGGAGGAGACAATGAGCAAGACAGCGGCTGCTAATGAGGGAAAGATTTTTACCGATCTTGAAAAGCTCTCAAAAAAAAGTAAAAATGAAGTAGCAGACTTTATTACTTTCCTTAAAGTAAAAGAAGAGCTTAAAGCTACAAAGGAAATACTCAATGATAAAGATTTTCTTCAAAGTATCATGAAAGGAGACGAGGACTTCAAGTCTGGCCACTTTAAGAAGTGGTCAGAGGTAAAAGAAAATGTATGACGTCTTCATTTCTCACGAAGCAGAAAAGTATTACAGAAAACAGAGCAAGGATACTAAAAGAAGATTAAATAAGTGCATAGATACGCTCAGCTTAGAACCACTTTCTAACCCACATATTAAAAAATTGCATGGAAAACTTGAGGGTAAATACCGCTACAAAATGGGTAGCTTTAGAATTATTTACGAAGTAAATATTAAAAGCAGAACTGTTGAGATAAAATCAATCAAGGGCAGAGGAGATGTATATAAGCAGTAGTGTAGACCACTCGCCAGCAAATGATAACCACAGGATGAACCCAACGACTACCACAGGTGACTTTTTAACTTTTTCTTGCTATTCACGTCTTTCTGATTCATAATGCCTTATTCCTTGCTCCGTTGTGGGTTATCCTTGTCGTTGTGCAGAGTAATAAATAATATTGACAGCCGCGATAAATTGACATATCATATATAGTATATATACAATAAAGCATGTGGGAAATATATGAGCATCGTCGAGTGGCTAAACAGCTTAGCGCTTTACCTGTTGAAATATTAAAGCGTTATGAAAAATGGAAGGATATTGCAAGGATATCAGGCCTTTCAGGATTAGGATTTATTAAGGGCTTTCATGATGAGGCTTTGCGAGGTGATTGGAAAGGCTTCAGGTCATCAAGACTATAAGTATTAAATATGGCCTGATTTACAAGGTTGTTGAAAAAGACATATTGGTTCAAGTCGTGAACATTACTCCTCATGATGATAGGAGGAAGTAAAATGAAAGATTTTAAGAAGGCAAAAAAAACAGTAAATGTATCGGTTGGCGACTCAGTGCGGATCATCAGGGAATTGCAGGAAATGAGTCAGAATGATTTAGCTGAGGCAACTGGAATTCCACAGTCAACGATATCTGCAATTGAAAATGATCGGGTTAAGCTGGGAGTAGAGCGAGCTAAGGTTATTGCTATAGCACTGAAGTGTCACCCGGCTGTTATAGTCTTTCCAGGTTGGGAAATCAAGAAAGAAACAGCAGCATAACCAAGCGTTGGACATTGAATGCGAGCCAGCGGGGACTTTTTCGCTTTCAACGTTTATTGTTTTCAAACTATCTTTCTGCATGTTAAACAAAAAAGGCTATATCCGGAATTCTCAAAGAGATTGCAGAAGAAAGCAGGGAACTGGAAGTGTTGTTTGAAAAGGCGATTGAGGTTATTTAGTTATTGGTTGTCTCGAATTAACGGATATCGAATCAAAGCCTCATAATCAGTTTATACAATTCCGGATATTCATCCTTAGCAAGCGATATATCCTCTTTTAGCAACCTCAACCCCTCCGGCACATATTTTAAAAAATACTTTTTCCCCTTTATTGAGGATAGAAAACCATATGCACCAAGCGCCTGCATGTGCCTTTGGAGCCAACATGAAAGTAATGTATCATTGAAATAATTCTCATCAAATCTTTCACCTGTTTTATCTTTCATTTGATTAATATAATAATCAAGAAGCCGTTCTCTCATATTGTCCTCAAGGCGATAATACGGATCCCGGAGTATTGACGCCACATCATAGGCAGGCGGGCCAATCCTTGCTCCCTGGTAATCAATTATTCGCAGTTCCTGTCCCTTCATAATCATAATGTTCTGTGACTGGAAGTCACGATGGATAATAGTCTTCGGGAATGAGTCTGCCTTCAATGCAAGGCGATGAAATTCGCTCTGCATTCCTGAAGCATTTTCAACTCTTATATTTCTGATTTCTTCTACAAATCTCTTAATAAAATAATCCGTCTCCCAGCGGAAATAATCATAATCAAAGATCCTTTTTTGAAGAAGAGGAGATTCAGATATATGCTTTGTTGCCCTGGTATGAATCAGGGTCATTACATTAATAACGCTTCTGTAACTATCCTCTATTTCTGTTTTTTCACGGGGACATTTCAGATAACTATAAAGAGAAATATCCCCCGCATCTTCAAATATTGCCTGCATCCTGTTGGAATCCACCTTTATTAATTCAGGAACAGGGATGGAGTGTTTCAGGAAAAAACGTGTATATTCTATTTGACGCTCAAAGTCAGGGTCATTACCGGAGCTTTGCATAATCACTACGGATTTATCGTTTAGCTTGCCCCTGTAATATTTTCTGTCCGACCCTCCGGTCCCGATCAGTTGTCTTCCGTCTTCTTCAACACTCAATATCTCTGATTCGACGAGGTCAATTTTAAAGCCGGGACCGATGATACAGTTTTCAAGCAGGTCCAATTCATGAATTGCCCCTGTTCCTGTTTCAACATTACTATCAGGAAGCAGAATACAGTTTTTCAGGGAAATGTTTTTGCTGAGCTTGCATTTCTCCTCAATTACAACGCGCCCCTGCAGATCAACTGCATTACATTTTTTCATTGACGGATGAATAAATATAACTTCTCCCTTATCCCTTAATGCATCAAATACTGCTGAGGCATATGCAGAGGGAGTGCCGATATCGTTCCAGTAGGGGCGGGTTTGAAACCCGCCCCTACATACATCGAACGTTCCTACCTTGAATCCGGCACTCATGGCATTCAGCCATGCATTGACAACACCGGATGCACCAACAGGCAGGAATTCCAGAAATTCAGGCTCATAGACAGCAATGCCTGTAAAGGCTGATTTTTGCCCGTCTTCTGAAGGCAGAGCAGAAGTCTTTCCGATCCCCTTGAGAAATCCCTTTTCATCGATGATGAGATTGTTAAATTCCGGATAATCATGGACTGCAAGTGTGATAATGTTTTTTGATGAAAGATGATGTTCAAGCAATGCTGCCAAATTTATGTTGGAGAGTATATCTGAATTGTGTACAAGGAAAGTCCCTTTATTTAAAAATCTCTCAGCATTCTTTAATGCCCCGCCTGTATCCAGTTCGGTTTCTTCATGGAAGAGAATGATTCTTTCTTTTAATGAACATTCTGAAACCCATTTTTCAATAGACTCTTTTTTGTGATTGAGGTTTATGCCTATTTTATTAAAAGGCAGGGATGATATATTCTCAAGAATATACTGCAAAACAGGTTTACCTAAAACAGGCACAAGCGGTTTCGGGATATGGTTTGTTATGGGTCGAAGCCTTTTACCGGGGCCGGCGGCAAGGATAAAAATGTTAAAGGGATTACTCATAAATTAAATATTTTTTTCTTGCTCCCCTGTTAAATTCAAGACACTGCGCTCTCCACCAATCCTCCATCTGCTCAAGTGGTTTCCCGTTTTCTATATCTTTTCTGAATCTGTCCGTACCTGCAAGGATATCAATCGGCATCTTTTCTGTTTCATATTCATATGGAGGTTGTTTCCATTTAAAATGTTCAGGGTAAAGATCATGTACTGCCTTGATAACTGCAGCGCCTGTCTTAAATGGTTTGAATTTCTCCCTGTTCATGACATGAATCTGGGCCCCTCCGCATAGTTTGCCTGCATGCTTTTGAAAAGCCGGCTGAAAATAGAGTGGTCTGAATACAGCGCCTGAGAGTTTAAATGCCTCAAGCTCTTTCACAAGAGTTTCAGGCTCTATAAAGGGCGCTCCGAATATCTCAAACGGACGCGTTGTTCCCCGTCCTTCGCTTAAATTAGTGCCCTCCAGCAGACAGATGCCGGGATATACAATTGCTGTATCCAGAGTCGGCATATTCGGGGAAGGCATAACCCATGGAAGACCTGTTTCATCAAAACAGATCTCCCGCCTCCAGCCCTGCATTGGAATGACGTGAAAATCCAGCGATGAATAAAATTCATTTTTCAGATAAGCGCCTGTTTCTCCTATAGTCATTCCATGGCGCACCGGCAAAGGGCGCTGCCCGACAAAAGATGCATAAGTCATATCAAGCACCGGGCCTTCGGTAAGTTCTCCTCCTATGGGATTCGGTCTGTCCAGGATAAGAACCGATTTGCCCATCTCATCACATGCCTGCATACACAATTCCATTGTCCATATGAATGTATAATAGCGGGAGCCCACATCCTGCATATCAATTACCATTACATCAATATCCTCTAAGATGGAAGGATCGGGTTTTCGGGTATTGCTGTAGAGGCTGTAAACAGGAAGTCCTGTTTTTTTATCATTAAAGCCTTTCCACTCAATCATATTGTCCTGGGTTTCGCCGCGTATTCCATGCTGGGGACCGAAGAGAGCTTTCAGTTTAAGTTTTCCGGTTTTAAGCAGGCAGTCAACTGCATGTTCCAGTTTTCTGTTTACAGATGCCGGATGTACAAGAAGCCCTGCGCGTGAACCTTTTAACTTATCAGGCCACTCTTTCTCAAATATGTCCAGTCCGACTTGCACTTGCATCTTCACAATGTTTCTCTCTCCAATAGAATATAATAATCAGGTTGATAAAAAAATTACACTTAATCGCCCTTGAATCTCATTTCTTTCCGAATACATAGTCCTCCCTGATCGGATACCAGGCATCAACTGCTTTTGCCGGCTTTGATAAAACCCTTGCACTGTGTTCCTGATTGGATGGAATTACAACCCCGTCACCGGCCTGTAAGACCTTTGACTCTCCTTCAAGTAAAAACTCCATCTCACCCTCAATGACATATGTTATCTGCTCATGCGGGTGCTTGTGAGATGGAATTACGGAGTTTGGTTCAAATTCAAAAATGGTCATCATTGTTTTCTTGCCTGAAACGGATTTCAGGGTAATGCCTTCAATCACCTGTTTGCCCATTAACCCGGATTCTTTAAAGAAACTCATATTGCCTCCATGCTTAACTTCAATCAACTTCTAATTTTTTACGATTCCCGCCAGATTTCTGATACCGTTACAAAACACCTGAAAGCTTCTCGACTGATTAGCCTCTACATCAAGGCGGGGAGCAATATTCTTCGCCCATTCACATTTAGCCTGTCCTGTATGGGGCCATCCCAATTGTTTGAGCTTTTGAGAGCCACCAGGATAGACGGCATCCGCAAGCTTTTCCCATGTGCCGCAAATGCTGTCTTGCGCGTAAGTGTTCAAAACCCGTTCTTTTGCACGTGGGTAGGCAGCTGTTACGGCATTACGGTCTCCCAACAACCAGGCTTCGCCTTCCTCTATCGCAATCCTGAATAGTGTTGTTGGCTGTGGATTACAGTCATCCAGAATATCGAGCATTTCTTGTTTGAACACCAGACAGTCTTTATCATCCAGGTCTACGACCACAACAACCGCAGCAGGAAAGTCATGAAGGCTTTTCCCATAGCCTCTGAGTAACCTGGGCAATCGATCCAGAAGAATCCGCTTTTGCGGATCTGTCGTTCCTCTCAGATCTTTTGGAATATGGCCAATGCCTTTGTAGGGAATTATTTTATAAGTGTGATCTTGCCCGTTTGGGCCGAGAATTTTTTTCAGAATAGATTCCAGTGCAATTTTTCCTGACACATCTTCTACGAGGATTTCAAAGTGCATTTCTCACCTCGCATCCAGATAATCGCTGTACCAGAGGCTGCCAAGCGGTAATCCCTCTTCTACCATGGCTTTGACCGTTGCGTCATCGCTGGCCCTCCGGATGCTCGAAAAACCATCAGGACCCTTTTCAAGAATCCATGTCTCGTCCGGCGAGAGCGCATCGACAAAATAGGGTTGGTGAGTTGTGATAAAGAGTTGCGGTGAATTTTTCCTGCCGGTTGCATGTGTACGGAATTCAGTGGCCAAAGTCTCAAGGAGTTTGTGATAAAGACCGTTTTCAGGTTCTTCAATACAGATAAATGGCGGTGGTGTCGGATCTTCCAATAATAGCAAATAGGCAAAGACTTTCAATGTGCCATCAGACATTTGCTGAGCATAAAAAGGATCATCAAAGCCTTTATCATTAAAACGGAGAAGCAACCGTTTATCCGGGCTCTCTTCAGTATCGATCCTGTCAATCCCGGGGATTTTCTCAGCAATGCGATCAAGGATACTCTTAAAGCGTTTAGGATGTTCACGCTGCATGAACTGAACAACATTGCCGAGATTGTCTCCGTGGATATTCAAATGCCTTTGTGGACCAGCCAGGGGCAGGCTGCGGGCAGCATCTGGTGTAAAATAACTTAAATACCATCCTTCGATAAACTGGCGAAAGGCCGATATCCGGGGATGTTGCTTCAGTGCGCCAAGGGTTGCGATCCCAAGTTTACGCTTGTCCTGAAGTTCAACAATCTCTGTTTCACGGCTTTCTTCTTTTTGTGATGTTGCTTCAATTTCCTCAATCAACTTGAACAAGTCAACACCTGCTTTACCTTCATCAATCTGCTTTCCCCATTCCTCTCCTTTCCATACGACACCTTTGCCTTCATTCAACATAAGAAAAGAAAAAGGCCAGCCATGTTTCTGTTCTTTGCGACGCTGGCGAAGACGTTCCAGTTTCACATAGGGGCGACCGGTTCTATCTGCATCAATTGCAAGTTCATAGGTGATCGGCCTGGCATTCCCCTCTTGCTTATAATAGATTTGGAATTCAATCGGATCATTTCTTCCCTGAGAACGAATACGGTCAAATCCTCCCCGACCCCTGGTATCGCAGGCCTCTTCAACACCCAATTTAAGGCAATCAGCGAGGAAGCCAAAAGCATCGAACAGAGAACTCTTGCCGACACCGTTTTTCCCGATAACAGCAGTCATAGGTGTCAATGGCTTAGATTGTTGCATATTCCATAGTTTTCCGAGTGTCACGTCTTTCAATACACGGTAATTCTTAATCCTGAATCCTTCTATTTTTGCCATGGTTATCCTTTTCCTGTTTTTCTTAACGCCTTATTGTTTCTTTATAATCTTATCATACTGTATATGAAAATTCTGATATAAAAGAAGATACAAATTTTCAGCAATAGCAGGTGTGATGTTGTTTATAATAACGTATAATGAATAACGAAATAATCTGCGGATGAGTTTACTTCCTGCCGCCGTAAACAGCAAATACCCCGTACTTATAAAAGCAGTCTACTTCCTTGAATCCAATATCTCTTAAGGCATTTAACTGATCGTCAAGTGTATCAGGCTTGTTATCATCAAATTCTTTGTATCTCCTTGTTATGTCATCAAAGATGTTACCCTCTATGCCAAGGGATGTTTTTGTTTCATCAATCCATTCCCTCCACATTTGCATATACCACTGTTCGAGGGTGTCTGTCGGAGCGAGCATGACATCGATATTCATGAAATAACCACCGGCATGCAGATGTGAATATATCTCTTTGAAGAAATCTCTCTTCTCGTTCATTGTTAAATGATGTATTGCCAGCGAGGAAACTGCAAAATCAAAATTCCCGTGTAGGATATCTTTCTCCAGAATCTCCTGAAAGCTTGCCTTGATGAAATTGATATTTTCAAAGCCACTTAAACGATCACTTGCCTTATTCAGCATATCGTCGGATGCATCAATTAAAGTGGCTGATATTGACTTATCAATTTCCAGAAGATTGAGGGTGATAATACCATCCCCGCACCCGAGATCAAGAATATTATTATTTTCATTGCTGAGAATGAAATACCTGTAAAAGGATTTCATGACCTCCAGCAGTCTTCTGCGCTCAACAATAAAAATATCTGCATTATCCCTGTACTCCTGAGAAAACTCTGCATTTGCCCATCTTGATTTGTTGAATTCCGTCATGATTTTTCCTTTCAATTTTTCTTCGGCAGATATTTCAAATTCTGTGCTTGTTTTTTACTTTTCTGCAAATGCAAAAAGCCTTCTGAAGCCAAACTCTATCCCCCTGTCTGTCCTGTTATTCTCGAAATTCATTGCAAAGGCATATTTGAAATGCTCCTGTTCTTTTTCAGGCAGTCGTTCCAGAAACGGTCTCAGCCCGGCTGAGCACCACCAGCCGAGCACTTCATTTATATTGTCAAAGACAAGGACATAATCCCGGTAATAGACTTCGATATTGCCAAATCCTGCATTGTTGAGGATCGATTTATATTCATCTTTTGACGGAAAATACCATGGTATTTTCCAGTTTTTGTAAAATTCCCCGATGCCCAGTGAGTCTATTACATTGCCGGTATATTCAAAAAATTCCGTGCAAAAATCCTTTGCCGGGAGTTGAAAGGCGATCCTCCAGGATTTAATTGAGCACAAAAAAAGGCCAATATCCTCTCCGGCAAATTCGAGTGATTACACTTTGATTAAACCTTTCAGCCGGGAAAACTCTTTCAGTGACCTGGAAACACAGTCTTCGATTGCCATCCCTGAAAAATAATTTCCCGTTAAAAGAAGCCTTTTGCCGGCTATGAGCCTGTCAACCTCATTGATTAATTTATCATGTCCGACCCTGAGTGAGGGGACAAAGTTTTCTTTTGTAATGAGATGATCCAATCGATTACGTTGTACTCCAAGCACCTGACTGATCCGGTTAAGCTTTGTTTCATGATCCATGAGGCCGGGCCTGAAATGAAAGGTGAAGCCGCGATAATTATTATGTCGAACAATATCTCTGGATACAACCGAATAGAAACCGTTATCTGTTGGTATGATTCCTGCAACCCGCTCTAAAGAAAGCATATCCTTTTTTACTGCTACTCCCAGTGATTCGACGGTTGCCATTCTGATTTGTGATAATTGTTGAGCGACCTCCGGAAAGGAAATTTGAAGGAGCTGTGCTGTAATCGGGGCCGGGGTGGCAAGCGCCAGATTGAGAGACTCGTAATTAGTCCCATCTGCAGTAGTAACCTTAAAAAAATCATCACCAGACTTAATAGCCTGCACGTCTTTTCCTTTTATGAGTTGAATATTTTCCTGTGAGGCAATTGAGTCTGTAATTGTCTGGATTCCGTCAGTCAGTGTGAATTTTTTCATTATCTCTTTACGACGCTCTCTTTTTTTAAACAGCATGTCTGCGGGAAAGTCATTTGCTCTTTGAGAAATTACTGCGTTAAAAGCCGGGGCAAGCACTCTCTCGAAATTATGGCGTCCAACGATTCTGGAATAATAGGACTCAACACTTTGTCCCCCCTTTTTCAGGGTCAGCATGCGGGGCGCTGTAAAAAACAGTTCTGCAAAATTAAGCTGCGAAGGGATCGATTTTAACTTATTGTCTACCAACATCTTAAAGCCGACCTTCTCACGTTTAATCAACCGGTCAAGAATCCGGCAATCTTCTATGATTTCCAGTAGATTACGATAGGAATTGTAACAGGTGTGGGCTCCTAATTCGATCCAGAAACCCTTAGCCTCATTCTCAAACCGATGGGAGTGGAAGGTGCCTCCCACTTTTTCGCTCTTTTCGATTACTAAGGTCTTGAGTCCTTCTCCGGCACAGTAATGCGCCAGACTCAATCCGCTGATCCCTGCCCCTATTATAATAATGTCATATCTTCTCATCAAACGTAATCCTGCTTAAGACTTAACGGCTTTTGTCTGAAATATAATTTCAGATTGATTATATCATTCTCTTCGGGAGAGCTTCTACCGTACAATAAGTTAAGACTCATAATTGCGCCGCTCAAGGCGCCGCACATCCCGCAGGTCCTGGATATGCCGCTGCAAAATCCGGTAGCTATTTTCGGGATTAGATCTGATTGAATACCCTGGCTTTCAGCAATAGCAAGAAGGACGTTTTCAGCACAATAATATCCGGAATCAAAAAGCTCTCTGCAAAACATACTGCTTAAATCTATCTGTAAGTGATCGCGTTATAGTGCCGGGCATTCCATCCCCGATTATTCTGCTGTCAGCTTTTATAACCGGGATAATCTCGGCCCCTGTGCCTGTCATGAAACATTCATCTGCATTGTACAGGTCATATCGGGTAAGTGTGGTCTCCCTGGTTCTGATGCCGAGGGATTCTGCTATTTCCATTACCGTCCTCATGGTTATACCGTCAAGGGCGCCGTGATAAGGTGCGGGAGTAAGCAGCTCATTGTTTTTTAGAATAAAGATATTGTCACCTGTACATTCCGACACGAATCCTTCCCTGTTAAGCATCACGGCTTCAAGACAGCCTGCCTGCCGTGCCTCAAGCTTTGCCATGATATTGTTGAGGTAGTTAAGCGACTTTATGCGGGGGTCAAGACTGTCCGGGGGGATGCGTCTTGATGAAGCCGTGATTATTTCAATCCCGTTTTTGTAATGCTCCTCAGGATAGAGTTGAATGTCGGCAACAATGATTATTATTGTTGCCGCGTTGCATTGTGCCGGGTCTATCCCCAGTGACCCCTCTCCTCTTGTTACAATGAGACGAATATAGCCGTTCTCCTTTGCATTTATCTTTACAGTCTCCAGGACTGCATTTTTCATCTCTTCTTTTTTTACGGGGATTTCAAGTAAAATGGCTTTTGCACTTTGATAAAGTCTCTCTATATGCTCTTTAAGTCTGAAGACCTTTCCATTGTAAATCCTTATGCCCTCAAAAACTCCGTCACCATAGAGGAGTCCGTGGTTGAAAACCGATACCCGTGCATCTTCCCTGCCATAATATTTCCCATCAATATATATCTTCATCTCGCTCCCTTCCGCCCATTGTTAAAATAAAAAGGCCACGGTTTTTCAACCGTGGCCTCTGAGTTTATCATGCTATCCAATATCAGTTAACAGAATTCCCCTTCAGCCACGGCGTTTATATGCCATGCTGCTCTAACGACGACTTTGGCTGACAGGTTTTTGTTGAACATAATAAAAATATAAATTAAGTTAAATCGGAATGTCAACAAATTTTTTAATCCTGATTTTAATGACGAACTGTTTGCAGCGAGATTGACTTATTTTTTTTAAGTATTATATAGTGTTATGTTCTGCATATGAAATTATTTCAGGAGAATTATATATGATTATGATACCCCAGTCAATGACAGGTTACGGGAGAGATATTTCCGAAAAATTCAGGGTGGAAATTCGTTCTTCTAACCATAAAAATCTTGATATCCAGATCAATGCCCCGTCTTATCTGTTTTCCTGTGAACCCGGGATAAAAAAAATAGTAAAGAAAAAATTCAGTCGCGGGCGTATAGAGATATATGTCCGCAAACAGGAAGCAGATAATATAAAACTGAAGGTGAATAAACCCCTCGCAAGGGAATACTATAATGCCCTTGTTTCATTAAGGGATGAACTTTCAATCTCCGACAATATAAGAATTGATGTGCTGGCATCGCAAAGGGATATTTTTTTGCTGGATGAGCCGGAGATTGATATTTCCGGATTTTACGCAACACTTGAGGCAGCGTTGGAAGAGTTGAATAAGACCAGGGTTGAAGAAGGGGAAAATCTGATTCATGATATTACGGAAAGAATCCGGCTTATAGAACAATATACAGCAAATATTGAACAAAAGAGGGCGGACTTCACTGCTACTGCAAGGGAAAGACTCCATGAGAGACTGAAAGAGTTTCTCGGTGACATGCAGATTGATGAGTACCGTTTAATTCAGGAGACCGCTATTCTGGTCGAAAAATCAGACATCACTGAAGAAATTGTGAGAATAAAAAGCCATCTGGGGCATTTTGAAGAGGCATTAAAGTCCGGTGATACAATCGGAAAAAAACTGGACTTCATTATCCAGGAACTGCGAAGAGAGATAAATACCATAGGCTCCAAGGCGCAGGATTCCGGGATTGCGAATAATGTTGTTGAAGTCAAGCATGAGCTCGAAAAAATAAGAGAACAGATACAGAATTTGCAGTAACATGCAATCGGGAGGCGGTTTAATGAAAAAATCCAATAAGGGCCTGACGCTCATAAATGTCGGCTTTGGCAATGTTGTATCTGCTCCCCGTGTGATAGCGGTTGTTGCGCCGGGATCGTCACCCATGAAAAGGATGAGGGAAGAAGCGGGTGAAAGAGGCAAGTTGATTGATGCGACACAGGGGCGTAAAACGAGGGCCATAATTATAACCGACAGTGATCATGTAATACTTTCTGCGCTTCAGGTGGAAACTATTACCCAAAGATTTACACTGGAAAAATAAAGTGGCGGGAACTAAAACAGGGAAGGCCGGAAAATTTGCCGGCAAAGGAATTTTATTTGTCATATCCGCCCCTTCGGGCGCCGGTAAAACAACGTTATGTCACAAATTGTTAAAAAAAATGCCGGGGCTCAGGCTCTCTGTTTCTTATACTACCAGGGAACCACGAAAAGGGGAGGCGAATGATGTTGATTACACCTTTGTCACTAAAAGAAAATTTATGGGCATGATTGAGAGAGGAGAGTTTGCGGAATGGGCAACGGTTCACGGCAATCTCTACGGCACTTCCATGAAAAGACTAAAAAAATTAACCGCAGAAGGTTATGATATAATACTTGATATTGATACTCACGGAGCCATGCAGTTGAAGAGTAATTATGAGAATGCCGTCTATATTTTTATTCTTCCCCCATCTATAGATGCCCTGGAAAAAAGACTTGTAAATCGCAAAACCGAATCAGAAGATACAATAGCCAGGCGCCTTGACAACGCAAAGACTGAAATCGCAAGCTATAGGAATTATGATTATATCATTATTAATGACAGGCTGGATAAAGCCTATCGGGAACTCGAAAGTATAATTATTGCGACAAAACTCAGAACAGAAAATGCTGATCATAAATGGATAAAAAATCTTACAAATTAAGGGAGGCTTTATGGAAATAATTTCATTACCCATAGAATTTGACAGGGAAAAAATTGACGGGACTTACAGGCTGGTAATCGCTGCCGTTAAAAGGGCAAAGGACTTATCACAGGGAGCGCTTCCGGCTATCCCTTCCAAGGTGCAAAAAATTACTACGCTTGCTATTGAAGAAGTTGCAACAGGCGCTGTAAAAATCCTCACGGGTGAGGAAGCTCTTAAGGCCAGTGAGGAAGCGAAAAAGCTCACTCACAAACGAATGATGGACGAAGCTCAACAGAAGGTGACAATGCCGGAAGACATGACAGAGCTTGAAAAGGATCTGAAAGTATATCTCAGTGAAAAAGGTGAAACAGAACAGAAGAAAACAATCGAGGATATATTTGGAGATAGTTAAGTGCCTGGAAATCGAAATATCCTTTTGGGAGTTACCGGAAGTATAGCGGCGTACAGATCTGTTGACATAGCGCGGCGGCTTATAGATGAGGGGGCCGATGTGAGAGTAGTTATGACTGAGGCGGCATGCCGTTTTATTACGCCTTATACATTTGAAGCCGTGACCCGTAACCCTGTTCATTGCGACCTTTTCAGGGAACCTTTCAGTCATATAAATCTATCGAAAGAATCTCATCTGTTCATCATTGCCCCTGCAACGGCCAACACAATTAATAAATTGTCATGTGGAATTGCAGATAATCTCCTGAGCAATCTATGGCTTACGTATGAAGGCCCTGTATTAATGGCGCCTGCCATGAATTTCAGGATGTACCGCAATCCGTTAGTAAAAAAACATATCCGGGAATTAAAAAAATCAGGGGTGCAATTTGTCGGGCCGGTATCCGGCAGTCTTGCATGTGGAGAGGAAGGCGAAGGCAGAATGGTTGAAATTCCTGAGATTGTTGAAGCTGCTGTATCGGCTTTGACGCCTGATGATTTAACCGGCTGGAATATTTTAGTTACCGCCGGACCTACTATAGAGCCGATAGATCCCGTCAGATTTATTTCAAACCGTTCTTCCGGGAAAATGGGCTATGCAATTGCGCAGGCTGCCTTAAGACGCGGGGCCGATGTTACGCTGATTAGTGGGCCGTCGTCTCTGAAACCACCCCAGGGTGCTTCTTTCATAGCAATAGAAAAAGCGTCTGAAATGGAGGCCGTGGTTTTTAAACATCTTAAAAAGGCTACATCGGTTATTATGGCTGCTGCTGTGTCTGATTATTTTCCCTCTGACACAGCTAAAGTAAAACTTAAAAAAACAGATGCAATGGCCTTAAATTTAAAGAAAAACAGTGATATACTCCTGAAACTCGGGAAACAGAAAGGGAGAAGAATTCTCATAGGTTTTGCAGCAGAGTCAGGGAAGGATATCAGAAGTGCAAAAAACAAATTGAAGGAAAAAAATCTTGACCTGATAGTTTTAAATGATATATCACAGCAAGGCGCAGGATTTGATGTTGACACCAACGTGGTTACATTAATTAACAAGAAGGGTGAAATTACTGGATATCCGATAATGAAAAAGATCGAAGTTGCCAATGTTATTTTAGATAGAATGCTGGAATCAGATAAATAATATTGTAATAGTTCACCTATAGGAAAATGTTTAACGAGAATTCAGAAGCCAGGAGTCAGGAGTCAGAATGAAAAGAAAAAAAGCTAAACAGTTTCAAGATTTGATAGTATGCCTAAAAGCTCATCAATTAAAAGAAATAAGTAAATTGTTAGAGACATATTCCAAAGCAATTCTGGATTCTGGCTACTGACTCCTGACTTCTTCACCGGGTATCTTAGATACCCGGTGAACTATTACATAATATTAAGATTCAGGGAGAACCTATGAAGATATTAATTATTAACGGACCGAATCTCAATCTTCTCGGCACAAGAGAATCCGACGTGTATGGGACGAAAACTCTTGAGGACATTAATGAGTCGCTTAAAAGACTCGCGTTGGAACTTGGCGTGGAAATTGATATCAGGCAGTCCAATCACGAAGGCGGGATAGTGGATTTAATTCAAAAGGCTAAAGATTATGCAGCGCTTGTTATTAATCCCGCTGCATATACTCATACCAGTATTGCTATCAGGGACGCAATTGCCGCTGTTGATATCCCTGCTGTAGAGATCCATCTCTCAAATATCTACAAGAGAGAAGAATTCAGACACAAATCGCTTATTTCACCTGTGGCTTATGGACAGATTTCAGGTTTCGGACCTGAAAGCTATATTCTTGGTCTGAGGGCTGCCGTCTCTATTGCAAATGCAAAAAAAGGCACTTCTTAGAAAGCAATTCAAAAAGCTTAAAGTTGATGGGATCCTTATTACCGATCCCATCAACGTGAGATATCTCACGGGATTTACAGGCTCTTCAGGGTTCGTTATCATCTCTGAAAAGCATGCAATATTTGTGACTGATTTCCGTTATCAGGAACAGGCTGAACAAGAGGTAAAGGGTTTTAAAATTAAAATTGAACATACGGAGAGAACCAGAGAGATAAAAAACATATGCGATGTATATGGGATAAGAAAACCCGGATTCGAAGACCATCATGTCACTTACGGGTTATACAGGGAACTGATTAAAAGAAAGTTGAAACTGAGGCCTGTGACAAATGTTATTGAATCACTTCGCATTGTTAAATCGGCAAAGGAATTATCCTGTATAAAGAGAGCTGTTAAAAGGGCGGAAGCGGCATTCAGAAAATTGCAGCCGTTCATCAGGACAGGGACAACTGAACGGAAACTTGCTTTAAAATTCGAGGAGTTGCTGAAGCTGGAAGGTTGCAAAACATTGCCTTTTGGGGTTATAGTAGCTTCTGGAGAAATGTCTGCCCTCCCGCATGCCAAACCAACAGACAGGAAATTAAAAAAGGGCGACCTTGTTGTCTTTGACTGGGGAGGTGAATATGAAGGATATTGCTCTGATATGACGAGAACAATGCTTTTAAAAGGCAGAAATATTTCCAGACAGAAAGAGTTGTATTACAATGTACTTGAGGCCCGGAAAAGGGCGGTCAACTCTGTTAAATCAGGGATTGAAGCATCTGTAATCGACGCTGCCGCACGGGATTATATTAAGCAGCAAGGATATGGTGATTACTTCGGACACGGCACCGGGCACGGTGTGGGACTTGCAGTTCACGAAAAGCCTGTTGTATCATGGCGTAATAAAGAACTCATTAAAGAAAACATGGTGTTTACTGTAGAACCCGGCATTTACCTGCCGGGATTCGGCGGCGTAAGGATAGAAGATATGGTGGCGGTCAGGAAAAACAGGGCTGAATTATTGACTTCCCTGCCGAAAAAACTGAAGATAATCGAGGGGTAATAAATGATATCAACGAGCGATTTCAGAAAGGGTGCAAAGATTGAATACAAGGGCGCTCCGCACGAAATAATAGATTTTCAGCATCATAAAATGGGAAGGGGCGGTGCAATAGTCAGAACAAAACTGAAAAATCTGATAACCGGAAGTATCTTTGATGATTCCTTTAAAGGCGGAGAGAAATTCAACTCCCCTAATCTTGAAGAACGGTCAATGCAGTATCTTTACAATGACGGTGATCAGTATCATTTCATGGACAATGAAAATTATGAACAGACCCCTTTGACCTCCGAACAATTAGGAAATGCCAGAAAATTTCTCAAGGAAAATATGGTAGTAAAAATTCTGTTTTACAGCGGATCTCCGATTGCCGTTGAGGTCCCCATGTTTGTTGAATTAGCTATAGTAAAAACCGATCCGGGATTCAAAGGCGATACTGCGAGCGGCGGAAGTAAACCGGCGGTTCTGGAATCAGGTGTTACCGTTAAAGTGCCTTTTCACCTGAATGAAGGTGATATTATTAAAGTTGATACAAGAACCTCTGAATACATAGAGAGGGTAAAATAATGGAACTTGATGAAATCAAAAATTTAATAGAACTTCTAAAGGATACCGACATTACGGAACTTCATGTTGAGAGGGAAGGTTCAAAGCTCAAGATAAAGAGAGAAAAGTTTTTGCCGTCATTTGCTGTAACACCTTCCGTAGAGAGACCTGCTGCTGAAATCAAAGGAACCGGAGAGGAGGCAGTCGAGGAACAAAAGCTTGTAACTATTACATCACCGATTGTCGGTATTTTTCATAAGTCGCCTTCACCCGAAGCGCCTCCTTTTGTTGAGGCAGGCAGCTCTGTCAGAAAAGGACAGGTACTCTGCATAGTTGAGGCAATGAAATTAATGAATGAAATTGAGAGTGACACGGACGGCATTGTCTCAAAAATTCTCATAGAAAACGGGCAGCCTGTTGAATACGGAGAGCCTCTTTTCCTTATAGAACCTTCATCATGACATTATTCAAAAAAATCCTTATAGCCAACAGGGGTGAAATTGCACTCAGGATTATTCGCGCATGCCGTGAACTCGGCATCAAAACCGCCGTTGTTTATTCTGACGTAGACAGAAATACCCTGCCTGTCAGATTGGCGGATGAGGCGATTTGTATAGGGCCTGCTCCGGCATCACAAAGTTATTTAAATATCCCGGCTATTATAAGCGCTGCTGAAATTACCGATGCTGAGGCAATCCATCCGGGATACGGATTTCTTGCCGAAAATGCGCATTTTGTAGAGGCGTGTACAGCTTCAAGAATAACTTTTATCGGTCCTTCTGCTGAAAACATCCGCACCGGAGGTGATAAATCCAGGGCGAGACAGATAATGAAGAGAAAGGGCATACCAATTGTTCCTGGTAGTGGACCCCCTGTTCTAAACGAAGTCGAAGCAAGGAAAATATCAAAGAAGATAGGGTTCCCGGTTATTTTCAAGGCCTCTGCAGGCGGCGGCGGCAAGGGCATGAGAATTGTACATGAGGAAAAAGATTTAATCCGGATGTATCACATGGCGCAAAAGGAGTCCCTCGCAGCCTTTGGAAGCGGGGATTTATATATTGAGAAATATATCTCTGATATGAGGCATATCGAAGTGCAGATTCTTGCCGACAACAAAGGTAATATTATCCATCTTGGTGAAAGGGATTGTTCCATTCAGCGAAGACATCAAAAACTTATTGAAGAAGCGCCTTTCATATTTTCGGATGCGAAATTCAGAAAGAAAATCGGCGAGCTGGCGATAAAGGCTGCAAAGGCATTCAAGTACAGAAACGCAGGTACAATTGAATTTATTCTCGACAAGGATAAACAGATTTATTTTATGGAGATAAATACAAGGATTCAGGTCGAACACCCCGTAACCGAGATGGTAACAGGGATTGATATAATTAAAGAACAGATAAAACTTGCAGCAGGACAACTCCTGTCTCTGAAGCAGCAGGATGTTAAATTTTCCGGACACAGTATGGAATGCAGGATAAATGCGGAAGACCCTGAAAGATTTATCCCTTCACCCGGAAGAGTATCATTATTTGTGCCCCCGGGAGGGCAGGGCGTTAGAACAGATACAGCGGCATATTCGGGATGGACAGTGCCTGCACATTATGATTCTCTCATTGCAAAAGTAATTGTCCATGGAAAGGACAGGGATGAGGCGATTCTCAGAATGCGACGGGCATTGAGTGAATTTATAATAGAAGGTATAAAATCAACGATCCCGTTCTATCAGAAAGTTCTTGATAACCCCGACTTCATCAGCGGAAATTTTAACACAGGTTTTCTTGATAAGAATTATACGACAAAATAAACCCCATTGATTAGTTTATTCAGTAACAATCCTTTATATCTGATTACAAACAGAAAGATTTCCGGCCTTACACACACCCGGATAGCCCGCCGGGCAATAGCTGCAGGTATCAAAACTATCCAGCTTAGAGAAAAACATCTGCCCAAGAAGGAGATTTACAAAGAGGCATTAAGTATCAGGGAGATTACCGGAAGACATAAAGTAACGTTCATTATTAACGATTACATCGACATTGCGCTTGCTGTTGATGCCGACGGTGTTCATCTCGGACAGGAGGACATGCCTCTTAAAGAAGCCGGAAAAATACTGGGCAAGAAAAAAATAATCGGCATTTCTACTCACACTTTAAGGCAGGCGATAGAAGCTCGGGATGCCGGTGCTGATTACATAGGTTTTGGTCCAATGTTTCATACAACTACAAAAGATGCCGGACGTCCAAAAGGAATTAAGGCGTTGAGGGAGATCAGTAAGCACGTTAATATCCCTGTAATAGCAATCGGGGGCATTACATGGGACAATGTAAACGAGGTATTGAATTCCGGAGCGGATGCTGCAGCCGTTGCTTCCGGGATTTTATCGGGTGATATAAAGGCAAATTTGAAAAGATTTTTTGAAGCGATGACGTAGGGGCAATTCATGAATTGCCCCTGCTTACTTATCCGGGCTCTTCTTTTTGCTGTACTTAATATTGACTTCAAAAGAAATACTCGCATGGTCAGAGGAAAGATTGCCGTTTTTGCCTTTACAGACCATCTTTCCCTTAACCGACTTTTTATGCTGCTTGATATGCCTGGTGATTAAAGACGTCAGGTCAAAACCGCCGCCTTCGCATCCTTTTATCATACATTCCATATTAAAATATGCATAACTGGTAGGAAAGACATTAACCGTACGCTCCATGAGGATGGGGTTTTCGGCTTTATGGTAGTATGTCATGCGAATAACAATGCCTGAAACTTCCGGGAAGTGCTCGGAAAGCAGACCTGCATCATACCTTCGCTGTTTTTTTAATTCCATTTTCTTAATATGGTCTTGTCTGTGTATCATGTTCCCTTTCAGCTTTAAAGTTTCTCAATTTCTGGGGAGGGTATTATAAAAACTTTACACATTGGCTGCCTCATGCCCTGTGATTTATGCCCCGTTTAATATACAAAAATAAAAAAACCACAAAGTTTAAAGCAGTTGTGGCCTTCATAAGGTTACAAAAACTTATGAAACTTTTATCCATGATAACAATTTTCATTAGAAAAATTCAACTCTTGCAGATTTCCATTTCCTGTTCATTTTCCGGCATCCCCTTGCTGATATAGGGATTCTCTATTAATTATTCTCATTTTGTAGAAATTATCTATTTGACATTCCTATATTAATTATTAAATAATCCGATAAAGATTTAAATGTGAGGCAAGCGAATATTATGAAGAAAAAAACATTAACAGGACTTGCGAGAACCTGCGGTTGAGCTGCCAAGATCGGTCCGGCAGTTCTGTCGGATGCGCTCGGATCAATTCAGGTCCCGAATGACCCTGATTTGTTAGTTGGTTTCGAAACCAGCGATGATGCGGCTGTATACCGCCTTTCACCTGATATTGCGGTCATTAGCACTGTCGACTATATTACTCCGCCGGTGGATGATCCGTACTGGTTCGGGCAGATTGCCGCTGCCAATTCCCTTTCCGATGTATACGCAATGGGCGGCAAACCCCTTACAGCCCTGAATGTTGTGATGTTCCCGTCAAAGCAGCTTGACATCGGCATATTAAAAGAGATACTCCGCGGCGGTAGTGATAAAGTTATGGAGGCAGGCGCTTCAATGGCCGGTGGGCATACGGTTGACGACAATGAGCCCAAGTACGGCCTTGCCGTGACAGGAGCAGTTCACCCTGAGCGAATACTTACCAATTGCAGCGCTCAAAAGGGAGATGCCCTGATTCTTACAAAACCATTGGGGACAGGTGTCCTCTTTAACGCCTGCCGCTCCGGGAAATTTCCTCTTAAAGAATTAGAACTATTGCTGCCCCGGATAGCCTCTCTGAACCGGAAGGCAGTTGAGACAGCCCTGAAATTCGACATTCACGCATGCACTGATGTGACAGGCTTCGGTATTGTCGGACATGCGCTGGAGATTGCTAAGGGCAGCGGGATGCAGTTAAACCTGCTTTATAAAAATTTCCCCTTTTATCCGGATGCCCTCAGCATGTACCGTAAAGGAGAAATCACAGGCAGCAATAAACCTAATAGAGAATTATCAGAGGGGTTTTTAGAGATAAAGTCAAAAATTTCTACTCAGGAGGAAGAATTATTGTTTGATCCTCAGACCTCCGGAGGACTTCTCCTTTCAGTCCGGGCCTCTCAAGCCGGGGAACTGATAGCAAAATTAAAGAACGCAGGGATTGAGTCTGCTGTTTGCATTGGTGAAGTGACAGGCGGTAATGAGCCATGTGTACGGATTATTTGAGGAGCACCTCCTTTATCGTTTTAATGCGTTCATATAATTGTAAAAGGCATTGTAAGGATTTGGTAACGTACGTTTTTTATGAGTAATCAGATAAAAGCTCCTTTTCATTTTCAGCTCTCTTATTTTTATCTCCTTTAATGTTCCGCAATTCAGCTCATCCTCAACAGCAACCCTCGACAATATGGACACCCCGAACCCTGACTTTAGCGCCTGTTTCACCGAGTCGGTGGAACCAAGCACTGCAACAACATTCAGTTCCCTGATATCTACATTCTTTTCATTAAGAAAACGCTCCATTGTCTTCAGCGTACCAGAACCTTCTTCTCTCATGACAAAGGGGATTTCAAGCAAATCCTTTACGCTTATTGAATCCTTTATAATTATCGTATCAGCGGCTGCAAGTATCAGCTCATCCTCTATAAAAGGAAGGTAATTAATTTTCCCCTGTTCCATTTTTGCCCCTACTGCGCCGAGTATCAGGTCGTGATTCAGAATCATATCAGTGATCTTTCGGGAGTCCTCTATAATTATTTCAAATGAAACTTCGGGGTGCAGCTTCTTAAACTCCGATGCCATAACAGGCAGGATGTATGTGCCGGGGATGGTGCTTGCTCCCAGGATCAGATGCCCTTTTATATCCCTTCCGGACAGAGAGAGTTCTTCCTTGAGTTTTTCAAGGTCTTCTATTATCTGCATCGCCCCGGGATATATTATCTCTGCCTCTCTTGTTGGAATAATAGTGCGGCTGACTCTATCAAAGAGTTTGCAGTCAAGCTCAGACTCCAAATTTTTTATATGTTCACTGATAGTGGGCTGGCTCAGGTGGAGCGCTGCCGATGCCTTTGAAAAACCCCTGTTTTTATAAACTGAAACAAATATTTTCAGATGTTGTATATCCATTATATCTATTAAAACGCTTTTGGTTATAAAATAAATCTATTTGATATATCTATAGAATATATTACATAATCCGATGCTTTTGCAACCTTAAGATATTTAAAAATAAAAAGGAGGTCTCCAGTGGCACGGTCACTCCCGGTTTTATAGCCGGTTTCTCAGTTTGCGATATTAGCGATGGCTGGGGCGGGAGGATTCGAACCCCCGAATGCCGGGACCAGAACCCGGTGCCTTACCGCTTGGCGACGCCCCAAAAATCAAGGTATCAAAGTGACCATATATATTACAATGAAATTCGATTAGCGGTCAAATAATTGAATCATGACGAATTGCTTCACTTTGGCATATATATTGTGACAACCGGGCTATAGCGGAATATCCCGGTTGAAGTATTGAAAACCCTGGTTTTTTTATACCCCTTTATTTTCCGCTTAATACGGTTGGGCAATAATTTGTTTGTCCTGTTCGATATTATCACTATTGCATCTTTTCCTGAATCTTTGTCATCTTTAATATAATATGCAGGATTTTTATATTCCCATGTAAACCTCAGTGGGGACTTTTCAATCTTCTCAAAGGGCAAAGAGAAATCCTTGTCCTGGCGATAAAGAATATCTGCATCTGTAAAGAGATCGAGTATCGGAACCGCAATTGAGGGGTTGACTGCGGATTTCGCCGAAGGTATGGTAAAAACTTCTGCCTTTTCAGCATGAACAGAATCCAGAAACATGCCGGCATACTTACAATTTACCAGGCCCATGGTTTGTAAAAAAGGGAGATAGGCAAAGATTGCCACAACAAGAGAGACACCTACAATACAGGAAGCAATATATCGCCTGATCTCCAGAGTTTTAATCTTCTGCAATCCGTATGAAGCCATCAGTGTAAGCATCGGGAATATTACCATGACATAGCGCGACCTCCTGATCTGAAACAGTACAATGAGGAACAGGAGCCAGAATATAATCAGAAACTTTAAATCCTTTTTCCTGAAAGCTTCATAGACAGAATATATTGCCGCAATAGTAATAAACGGATGTATCTGAAATAAAAAAGTAGACACGAAACTCTCTCCCCAACGTCTCAAACCCGGCGCCTGATATTCGCGTAAAAAGTCGATCTGTCTTAAAATAACGTCAGACTTAAAAATAAAAACAACTCCGGTAAATACCCCGGCAATCAGCGCTACAAGGACGCAGCGGAAGATAACGGCCTTATTATGCCGGCCACCGGGGTTCTTCAAGTAAACCAGAAATATAACAGGCAACACCGACAGCATGATCCAGGTCGAATACTTGGAAAAGACAGTACAAAATATTGCAATTGATGAAACGGCCGGCCATGCCCCGCCTTTTTCCATGGCCATGATAAACGTGTAAATTGAGAGTGTAAGAAAAAACATCGTCGGCACATCAACGAGCATAAGCGGTGTCTGCGAAAAGATATACGGAATCCCCAGGAGTAACGTTCCCGCGAAAAATCCGGTGTCTTCATCCCAGAGAGTTCTCCCGATCAGGTAAGTAAATACGACTGTCAGTGAAAAAGCAAGGGTTGTAAACACCTGAATGAAAGCGCGTGTCTCTCCGAAGAATTTAAAGACCAGTCCGTATAAAAAAGGGACAAGCGGCAGGTCGGTCCAGGCATTGATATTCTTTCCCCATCCAGAGATAAAATATTTTATCCCGTATATTTCGAGATGTTTTGCCTGGGTAAAATAGCGTGAAGTATCGACAATAACTTCAGGGATTTTCCAGAATATTGTACCGACTGCAAATGAGATAAGAAAGAGAAATAACAAAGGTCTTTGCCTGCTTACCGGTGAGCTCAGCAGGGCATAAGTAATAATAATACCTGATGCAATTAAAGGAATAAACCAGGTTAATTCAACATTTGCAAACACCCATTGCCAGCTTGTGAGCCTGTTGTCATCAGCATTGCGCAAGATGAATAAAAGCATAAATGCATTGAGAGTGAGCAATGTGATTAAGAGTACATGTGATTTTTTTTTGAACAATGGTTGATGCATCACTTAGTATACTATACTTTCTGTGATGCAGATTAAAGATTTCAGAAGGGGTTGAGAAAGCGCTGTTGATCCATTGCGGCATAGTATTCCGGCTTTCTGTTTGCTTATTAAGGAAAGTTTGTAAATGCTATGGAACAGAAGTCTTTGGGCTGTTTTTTAATCTCAAAAAATGATAATATATCACGGCATTAAGGAATAGGGGTAAGATATTCAAATTCTTTCGCCCCGACTATTTCGCCGCTGCCCCCTTAGCTCAGCAGGATAGAGCACCGGTTTCCTAAACCGGGTGTCGCATGTTCGAGTCATGCAGGGGGCGTATAATTTATCTATAACCTTCCCTGCGCCCCCTCAATCTTCACCGCAATAATCGGCGCCTTGCCGTTTGAGGATATGTTTGTCAGCATGTTTATTTTTGCATACGGGAAATGTGCCGGCACAAAGACTGTCCCTTCCGGCACTTCTTCAGAAACCCTGGCCTTCAGGAATACGGAACCCTGTTTTGAAGTTAACCTGACATGGCTGTTATCCCTGATGCCGTGTTTGTTCGCATCTTCCTCGTTTATTTCAAGCAGGGCTTCGGAAACGACAAGGTCGAGTGATTTGGAGCTTGTTGACATACTGCCTGAATGCTGCAGGACATCCCTGATAACCAGCTTGAACGGATGTTCCGGATCCGTTTCCCAGGCCGGTGCGTATTCAACGGGATTAAATGCCTTCTTTGATTCTGCAGGGGACTGTCCGGATAAAACTGTTTTTATCTCTTCCTGAATAGCTGCAAGATTTCTTACCCCTAAATCACTCCCCATGGAGAGGGCAAGATTTTTCAGAATCATCCAGTCCGGAACTGCCTGGCCTGCGGGGTCGATTAATTTGTAAACTTTCTGGGTTGTACCTTCGGAATTAGTAAACGTCCCGTCTTTTTCAGCCCAGCTTGAGGCCGGCAGGACTACATTTGCCAGTTTTGCGGTCTCGGTGAGGAAGATATCCTGAACAACTAAAAAGTCTAATGATTTAAGTTTGCTGATTATACTTGAGCTGTCAGGGAACGTAGTTGCAGGGTCTTCTCCCATAATGTACATGGCATTGACTGAGTTGTTTTGACCATAAAACATCTCTGAAATGCCCCTGTCAACGGGTCTTACGCCCATCTGATAAAGACCGTAAGTATTTGAGTACTCCGCCGGAATCGCGAGTGCATCACTGTCATCACCAAGCAGGTTAATCAGGTTTGCAGCAGCAAGTACCGTATCCATGCCTTTGGTGTTTTCCGAGACGCTGACCGACATGGATATCATCCTGCCTTCAGCATTACCGATGGTCTCTGCCGCAGCTTTAATCTCATCTTCTGATATGCCGGTAATTTCTGAAACTTTATCAGGGGTGTAATTTTCCAACTCTGACTGAAGTGATGAAAAACCGGGAATCCGGGATGCTGCTTCTTTATCATAGATTCCTTTGTCAATTATTACCTTCATTATCCCGTTTAAAAAGGCGACGGTCGTCCCATCCTTAATCTTTAGCCACTCCGAGCTGTGACGCGTTAATTTTGTCTCCCTTGAATCTGCAACGATCAGTCGTGAGCCCTCTCTTTTGGCCTGGAGAATATTGAGTCCGAAAACCGGGTGGGTTACGCTGAGGTCTGATTCAAGGATAAGTATAACCTCTTTGCCAAGGGGATCTCTCAGGTTGATCGGGTGGTTTTTCTCTCCGAAGGCCATTTCCCAGGCATTCTGTACCCTGGCATATCCGAATGCAGCAGATGAATCAATGTTATTTGTGTTGATGACGGTTCTCATAAATTTCTGCAAGGCGTAATTATCTTCATTGGTGCATCTTGGAGAACCTATTGCCCCTATTACCCCTGCGCCATGGTCTTTTATTATTGTTTTAATATTGCCGGCAATATATGTTAATGCATCTTCCCATGATACACTCCTGAATTCATCACCTTCTTTAATTAAAGGGGTTGTGAGGCGTTTTTCGCTGTATATGTAATCAATGCCGAATCTGCCCCTTCCACACAGGTTTCCGTCACTGACACCATGGCCTTCCTTTCCCCGCGACCTCAGTATTTTCCCTTCCCTGATGCCCAGGGTAAGCGTGCAGCCGACGCCGCAGAACGGACAGGTTGTATCTTTTTCTTCCAGAAACCATGAACGGGCCGTAAATTTATACGGTTTGCTCAGGATTGCGCCTGTGGGGCATACGTCAATACATTGTCCGCAATAATCGCACTCAAGTATTTCACCAAATGCAGGCTGGACAACTGACGGGAATCCCCTGCCGATCAGACCCAGGGCCGCTCTTCCCTGATGCTCCTCACATATTCTCACGCATTTGCCGCAGAGTATGCACCGCCTGGAGGTTAATTCAATCAACGGCCCCCTGACATCAGAGGTGGCCTCTTTTCTGTGTCTTATAAATCTGGTCTCCGGTTTGCCGTACTCATAAGCTAAATCCTGCAAGTCGCATTCGCCTGCCTTGTCACATTCAGGACAGTCAAGAGGGTGGTGGACCAGAAGAAGCTCTATAACGGTCTGCCTCAGTTTTCTGAGTTTGGGGGTGTCTGTATTGACAACCATCCCGTCCTGGGCAGGCGATGAACATGCTGCGAAGAGCCTTGGCTGGCCTTCCACTTCAACAATACATAACCTGCAGCCCCCATAGGGCCTGAGCCTTTTGTCATAACAGAGGTTCGGTATATATATTTTATGTTTTATTGCTGCCTGGAGGATTGTGTCTCCGGATTCCGCTGTAATTTTTTTGCCGTTTATGGTCAGATTTATCATTGTTTCACCCCCTCATCCTTTGCCGCCGGTTCTGTTGTTTTCTTGCGCACGGCAGGTCTTATTTCTATAGATCCGAATTTACAGGCATCATAACACGTTCTGCACTGTATGCAGAGCTCCTGGATGATTCGGTGAGGCTTTTTCTTCTCTCCGACAACGGCCTGCTGCGGACAGCCTCTCAGGCAGGCGCCGCATCCCTTGCAAAGCTCTTCATTTATATGGAATGAGCAGAGATTGCTGCATATTCCCGCATGGCACCAGTGTTCTTTTATGTGCGCTTCATATTCGTGTCTGAAATATCTTATTGTTGAAAGAACAGGATTGGGCGCTGTCTGTCCAAGGCCGCATAAGGATGTTGCAATAATATCCCTGCTGAGGTCTTCGAGTGTTTCTATATCTCCTTCTCTTCCGCGTCCCTCTGTGATGTCGGTGAGCATGTCAAGCATTACCCTTGTGCCGACTCTGCACGGCGTGCATTTTCCGCAGGATTCATCGGCAGTAAACTCAAGGAAGAATTTCGCCGTGCTTACCATGCAGGTGTCTTCATCCATTACCACCATGCCGCCCGAACCCATAATAGCGCCTGTCTTGATAATGTCTTCGTATGTGACGGGAATGTCAAGAAGGCTTTCCGGGATACAGCCGCCCGAAGGTCCTCCCATCTGCACGGACTTGAACTTCTTCTTTTTCTTATTTATTCCGCCGCCGATGTCATAGATTATTGTTCTCAGCGGTATTCCCATGGGAACTTCGACAAGGCCGACATTTCTTATATCGCCTGTAAGTGCGAATACCTTTGTCCCGGCACTCTTTTCCGTGCCTAAAGTCCTGTACCACTCAGCGCCGTTCAGGATTGTCGGAGCAATCTGTGCAAGCGTCTCCACATTGTTCAGGACCGACGGCTTGTCCCACAGCCCTTTATGGGCAGGGAAGGGCGGCCTGGGCCTCGGCATGCCGCGCTGTCCTTCAATAGAACGCATCAGGGCTGTTTCTTCACCGCATACAAATGCGCCTGCGCCAAGGTATATTTCAAGATCAAAGCTGAAATCACTGCCAAGGATGTTATCTCCGAGAATGCCCGACTCAGTGCATATCTCAATGGCCTTCTGGAGACGCTCCACGGCAAGTGGATACTCTGCTCTTACATAAATTACGCCTTTACTTGCGCCAATGGCTTTAGCGCCGATTATCATTCCCTCTATTACGGAATGAGGGTCGGCCTCCATAACGGATCTGTCCATGAATGCCCCGGGGTCTCCTTCGTCACCGTTGCAGAGCATGTATTTCTGATCTGCCTCTGACTTTGAAGCGAATTCCCATTTTAGTCCTGTGGGGAAACCTGCGCCGCCGCGTCCCCTGAGTCCCGCATCTTTTATAATTTTTATTATGTCCGCCGGTGTCATTTCATTAAGGGCCTTTGCAGCAGCCATATATCCGTCTCTTGCAATATATTCCTCGATACTCTCAGGGTCTATGAGTCCTTTGTTTCTGAGCACCCTCAGTACCTGGTGCTTGAAGAAGGGTATGTCATTCATCAGGGGGATTGCATGTTTCTTCTCAATGTCTTTAAACATCAATTTCTCATACGGTCTGCCCTTGAGAAAGTGTTCTTCAACTAATTTCGGGATTTCTTCTACGGTCAGGTTCTGGTAGAAGATTTCTTCGGGATAGACAAGCATGACAGGCCCCTCTGCACAAAATCCGTTACAGCCGGTAAGGACGATCTTTATTTCTTCTGCCAGTCCTCTCTTCTCAAGTTCCGCCTTTAATGCATCTCTTACCTTCGGGGTTCCGCTCGCGACACAGCCGGTTCCTGCACACATCAATAAATTTGCACGATATTTTTCCATATATTTCTCCTAAACTAATATGTTGTCTCGCTCCCGATGACCAGCGCGTATTTCTCCACAGGATTTCCACCCAGTACATGTTCCCTGAATATTTCTTTTATTTTCTTGTCTGTCAGGTCACCGTATTTTACAGGCGGTTTATTCAGTATCTCTACCGTAACCATCGGTTCACGGGCGCAGAGTCCGGCACATCCCGATGTCGTTGTAATCACATCTTCTACCCCGGCCTCTGATATTTCGTCCATTAAAGCGGTCATAATTTCCCTTGCACCCGCGGCAATCCCGCACGTACCCATATGTACTGTAATCTTTGCTCTGTAACCGCCTTCACGTAATGTAAAGGTAGCTTTTTGTTTTTCCTTTATCTTTTTCAGATCATCAAGTGTCAGTCTTGCCATTTTATATCTCCCCTTTTATAGTTCTGTCTATGTATACTGCCCGATAATTTCCGTCACCTTCTTTGGAGTTACTGCTCCGAATGTTTCTTCGTCTATGACCATAACAGGCGCTAATCCGCAGGCGCCAAGGCAGCGGACGGTCTCGAGAGAGAATTTTTTGTCTTCGGTTACATCACCTACATCTATTTTCAGATATTCCTTAATCTTGTTAAGTGACTCTTCAACCCGTTTCACGTAACAGGCGGTCCCGAGACATATCCTGATATTATGGTCGCCCCTGGGCTTCATGGTGAAAAAGGAATAAAATGAAACTATGCTGTGTATCTGGGCCGGGGTAAGATTTAAGCCTTTTGCAATGCGTTTCTGAACCTGCGGCGGGAGATACCCTACTATCTGCTGGCATCGCTGAAGAACAGGTATCGAACTGCCGGGCCTGTTTTTATATTGACTTATTACTCTGTCTATCTCATTGAGCATTGAGGGAGGGAATTCTTCTTCTTTTGCTTTTTCTTCAACCGGCGCCCTTTCCCTTATCCACTCCACAGCCCTCTTTGTAACATCCAGCAGCACTGCCGGAGTGAAAGGCTTTGGCACATAATCAATAATACCTATTTCAAGGGCATCTTTAATTGTATCCTGTGAGGGATAACCTGTTATGATTACTATCCCTGTGTCAGGCCTCTTCTGTTTAATCCATCGTATAAGGGTAATACCGTCTACTTCAGGCATTTTGAGATCAGTGAAAACAAGGTCATAGGCGGTCTGCTCCATCTTGAGTATGGCTTCTTTTCCACCCAGGCATCCCTCGATGTTATATCCCTCGGACTTAAGGACTGTTTCACAGCTTCTTATAACTATAGGTTCATCGTCTACTACTAATATTTTTATCTCATCCGCCATCAGAAGCCTCCCCTTTGATTTAATTAAATAAGACAATAAGCCTGTCAGTGACTTATTGTCTTATCTGTTTATTTGCCTTCTTATTCATTTACCATTGACGATAAAAGAATTATGTTAAAAAAGTGTTCACTTGACAGCATGGCCGTTGACCGGCTATTCAGCAGCCAAAGGGAATACCCTTGCCAGCCACAGCAGCCAGCCTTCCGACAGGTGATCCTTAAGGAGGGCGGCCATGACATCATTTGCCTTGGTGTTAATTTCTCTTAATTCCGCATTCATCGGAGAGATTAATTCGCTCCCCTGTCCGCTGCTCGAATAAATCTTTGCAAACGGCTGGCCTGCCACCAACCTGTCCAGATTTTTTATAAATTCAACGTACATAAGATTGCCTGATAAAAGCCAGTACCTGAGGTCGCATCCTACCTCCCATAAACCTTCTTTAGTAGGCCTTGCCCAGGTGCCTTCTTTATAAAAGATAACGGGATTTTCCCTGTCCCGCAGCGGGGTGACATAGTCCCTGAATTCATCTATGAACGCCTGCCTGAGTATCCATCCCCTGGTATCAAACACCTTTTTTGCAACATTAAGCATGAAATCGGGAGTGAAAGGTTTTTCGATATATTCTGCGGCTCCGAGCTTTGTTGATTCCCTGGCATCTTCAAGAGTGGGGTAGCCCGTGATTATTACAACATCTGTTTTGGGTTTAATGACGCGCGCTTCTTTGAGCACTTCCATGCCGTTTATATCGGGGAGTCTTACATCAGAGATCAGCAGGTCAAAATCTTCCTTGGAAAGTTTGTTGAGGGCATCTTCTCCTTTTTCAACAGTTGAAATACTGTAGCCTTCAGCGCCAAGTATTCTCTTGCAGCTTAAAGTTATAACCGGGTCATCGTCAAGTACTAAAATTCTCCCCTTTTCCATTACGCCGTCCTCCTTTAATTACGAGTTCCGGATTTTTAATATTAACCCGTAACCTGCAACCCGTAACTTGTAACGAACATATAAAGAATGTAAATTTTCCATATATTGGATATTGAGCATTATTCTATCATATTATCCGTAGTATTTAGCCATGCACTTATATCGTCTTTAATAATTTTTATTACCGCCGGTGTATTTATCGGCACTCCGTCCAGCTCCTTTTTGATATTTGCAGTGTCGAGTATATAAGAATTGCCGTTTTTTTTATGTTCAAATATAAAATCGATGTCAGGATTGGAAGCAATGAGCACTATCATGGTTTTTCCAATGTCTCCAAGGGGTTTCCTGTCTATGTGATTATACTGGAAAGTTGCGGTAATTGTTGAACCCTTCCCCTTTTCCGTTGATATTTTTATATCTCCCATGCATTCTCTTGCAGCCTGCGCAAGCAGCGGTATCCCCAGCCCGACGCGCCTTGTCGTTCTTGTCGTGTAAAAGGGATCGCAGGCATGTTCAAACATTTCCCTGTCCATACCCTTGCCGTTGTCACTGATCTCTATGAGGAGCAGATTTTTTTTAATGTCTTCAATGATCTTTATCCTGATCCTCCTCGCTCCCGCACTTATGGAGTTTTCAGCAATGTCGAGTATGTGCAATGACAGATCTTCCATTAATAAAAACCGTGAACCGTAAATCGATAACTGTGAACGGTTATTTTATTACCCTTCTTTCATTAATGCATTTAAAGGCTGATGCTATTTCCTCTATTGTAGGATTTTTCATATAAAGGGATGTCGTGCTTTGCCCTATATTTTCCACGTCATGAGCATCCGAGGAAAAAATCCATGTGTAAGAATTATAATTATCAAACATATTTAAGGCTTCTTCCCTCTTTATCCTTGGAGATATTTCTAATGCGTCAAACTCTAAATCAAGAGGGATAAAACCGAGCTGGGAGATTATACTGAATGAATTGCGGTCAATATGTGAGGCCACGGCAAGGCCGCCCAGGGAATGGATTGTATTGACAATCGAATGGGCCGTCAATGCCGTTGCTGCTATCAGCAGCCGTTTATTAAAACTTAATACTTCATCTTTTTCATTAACAACTATTTGTTCACCGAAGCGCCTCTCATCGTTTTCGCCGGGGAGGAGATTTTCGTATACGATGTTCTGTAATTTTAAAATATCTTCAATGCCCTCAAAAAGCGCCAGGATATGGGCCTCTTCGGATGATGTTATCTCCATACCTGCAAGCACTGTTAATTCAGTGTTTGCAGCGGCTTTTTTGGCTGCAATAACATTTTCCGCCGAGTTGTGGTCTGTTATGGCTATGATGTCGAGCCCTTTTTCACCAGCGGTTTTTACTATAGCCGAGGGAGACATTTCAAGCCCGGCACAGGGAGAGAGGCATGTATGGATGTGAAGGTCTGCCTTGAATTTTTTCAGCATTTAAGGAACCACAGGCAATCCGTTTTTTCATTTAAGGAGTTGATACAACCTGCCTGCTGCTTCAAACGCCGGCAAAGGAGTTGTCATAATGGTAACTTTTTCTGCTTCCGCCTTCTGTAATATTTCTTCCTGAGGCTGCCTGTTGTTGACTATAATGATTGCGGCCAGGTTTTTTAAACCGGCAACAGCCACAATATTCAGGTGTGTCTGGAGGGTTATCCAGATATCGCCCTCTTTGCTGTTAGCCATCACATCGGAAAGCAGGTCGCTTACGTAAACCCCCTTGACTTCATTCCGGAGGCCCTCCCTGCAGGTTTTGACATCCAGGGATAATTCATCAATAATATTTTCGAGTTTCATGGAATGACTCCTTGTTTGACGCTATGGAAAGTTGATTTTCATCTCAACAGTTGTTCCTTCTCCAACGACAGAGTCTATCTTGAATTCATCGGAATTCTTTTTCATGTTCGGCAGTCCCATGCCGGCTCCCCAGCCCATTTCCCTTACCCAGTCGGGCGCTGTGGAGTACCCTTCCTGCATGGCTAATTCGATATTTTCAATTCCCGGCCCCATATCCACTATTTTTATTTTTATATGATCAGGGCTGATGTAATAATGGAGCCACCCGGCGGCTGTATAGATTATCACGTTCATCTCCGCTTCAAACGTTGCTATCGCTGCACGCCTGATTATGCCTTCATCAACGCCGAGTCCTTCAAGTGTATGTTTTAATTGTGCGGAGGCTTCTCCTGCAGTCGCAAAATTCCCCCCGACTAATTGAAAACTCCCCTCTATGGTTTCATTTATATTTAAAGCCATTATGTTATTTATTCAGGCAGCCGGGCAGGCCTGCCTCATACAGTCTCCCGGAAGAGGTGTACATGCAATATGATGTGCTGAGCAAAGAGATATTTTTTGCTTTAGCCAGCTCGATTGTCTGTGCATCGGGCTTTTTGTCGAGGACAAACACAATTGATTTTATGCCTGCAATCTCAGCGGTACGTATTACGTGGGGCTGGGTAAGTCCGGTGATGAGCAGGGAGTTCGGAGTATGATAATAAAGCACTGCGCTCATCATATCGGCGCTGCATGCGCTCTGTATGTTTATATCTGAATTCGCTGAATCCGTTATTATCTCTGCGTTAAGGATTTCTGCTATTTCTTTTAGAGTCACTTGAATCCTGGTTTGATTGTTCAAAGACCTCTTTTACGGCATTAAGCAGAGTGTCCGGGGTAAAAGGTTTTTCTATAAAATTATAGGCGCCTAATCTTAATGCCTGTACGGCAGTGTCTACCGTGCTGTATCCTGTGATAATTATCACTTTTGTCTCAGGCCAGGCAACGTTTATTTTATTTAGGACCTCAATGCCGTCCATGTCGGGCATTTTCAGGTCAAGCAGCACAAGATTGAAAGTCTCTTTTTCAAGAAACTCAATGCCTTCTTTTCCACTGCCTGTTGATTTTACTTCATAACCCTCCGGAACAAGAGTCCTTTCGCAGCTTATCCTGACAATTGCCTCATCATCTATTACCAGTATTCTTTTCATGATTATTTTTCTCCGGCAAAGGTAGTCTAACAAAAAAGCTCGTTCCTTTACCAACTTCACTTTTTACTTTTATGTATCCCCCGAAATGTTTTACTATGCCGTGGCTGACGGATAGTCCGAGCCCTGTGCCTTTGCCTACAGGCTTTGTAGTGAAAAATGGTTCGAAGAGCTTCGGCAGGTCTTTTTCTTTTATTCCGGTCCCTTCATCCGTGAATTCGATTTCAACATAAGGTTTGCTGTTTTCCGTTATAGTGCGCGTTGCAACGGTTATATTCCCTCTCCCGCCCATGGCATCCGCGGCATTTATAAACATGTTGAGGAATATTTGCTGGAACTGGGATGAATCTCCGACAATGATAAACTGGGAGTCTTCCAGGTTAACGTTGAACTTTATATGATGGAATTTCTCCTGGTTCTGCACCATGAATATCGTGCGCCTTAATACATCGTTTATACTTACCTTCCCTTTCTCAGAGGGTGTAGCGCGCGCGAATGTCAAAAGGTTTTTTATGATCTTTGAGCATCTTTCGGATTGTTCAATGATGATATCAATGTCCTGTGCTTCCTGGCTGTCAGGCGGGAACTTCTTCTTTAATAAATGCGCAAATGTTACCACTCCCGTCAGGGGGTTATTGATTTCATGCGCAACGCCCGCTGCCATTCTTCCGAGGGACGCAAGCTTTTCCGTCTGTACCAGGCTGGCATGGGTCTTTCGAATCTCTTCTGTTTTTTTTGCGATTTCCGCCTCAAGGGTCTGCGCCCATTTCTCTCTCTGGTCCCGTGCCGCCTTTAAATCCTTTTTCATGGAATTGAAGGTCCTGGCCAGCACGCCCATTTCATCAATGGACTTTATCGGCACAGAGTAGTCAAGATCGCCGCCGGCTACTTTCTGCATGCCGTAAACAAGTTCGTTAACGGGTTTGGATACTATTTTATATAAAATTATGCCGAGAAAAAGTGACACAGCCAGGACAAAAATAATTACGTAAGCCGTGAGCGCGAGTCCCTGTTTGAACAGGGCTTCGTCAAGAAGCGCCAGGGACAGAGTCGCTTCAACAAACCCGAGGATTTTCCGGTCTTCAGGATGTGCGTGGCAGCTTGCCGTATAGCAGGCCGGTTCATTAGGGATGGCATCAATAAGTTTAAGTGATGTGAACCCCTGCCCGTTTTTGTAGACAGCCCATTTTTTGGGATTTTGTACGAGCGCCGGAGATTTTTCGGGATCAACGTGGCATCCCTTGCAGGCAACAGAATTTTTGTCAACAGGTTTACCGATGGTTTTTTTATCCGAACCAAAGAGTACAGTCCCTTTATGGTTGTATATCCTTACTCTTTGAACGCCTTCAGGAGTGCCCAGGTTTTCGAGCACATTCTGTGTTTCTTCAGGCTGGAAAGTAAGCATGCTCTGGCGAAGACTCTGTTTTGTAAAATCTACAAAAGAGTTGCCGTACTTTAAGGCGATTGACATTACGTCTTTTTCCTGCTTTTTCAGGATGGCATACCAGAAGATGAAACTCACCACGATCATCAGCAGGCCGATGGCAATGATCAGTTTTGCAGCAATGGATTTTTCAGGATGGCTGAAGATGTTCTTCATAATCCAGTATTATAAGAGGAGTATGTTTTTTTTTAAAGAAAAAAATGAGGAGATTTCAACTATCAGGAGTCAGGAGCCAGTAGCCAGGAGCCAGAATTGCTTTGGAATATGCCTCTAACATGCGCTTTTTGACAGACTATCAAATCCTCAATCTCTTTAGCTTTTTCTCTTTTCATTCTGGATTCTGACTCCTGACTTCTTCACGTGGTATCATAAGATACCAGTGAACTATTACATTATTTTGAGTGTCTGAAAATATAGAGGTCTGTTGTCTGATTATCCGGATAACCATATGACTGATAACGAATAATAGCATGGCAATTATTTTTCTCAGCGGCCATCCGCTTTTTTTGCCCGATAAATAAGTTAAAACTAAGGATAAGCAAGACTAATATTCATTGACAGTTGCAGTTGCTTTTGTGTATAAAAGCTAAATGCCTGGAACATATATTCCATCAGAATACTTGCCGGTTGCCATAATTTTTTTATTTGCCGCATTGATCGGACTCGGCGCTTTAGTTGCGGGGCTTCTTGTCAGACCGCGGAGACCCTATGTTCAGAAACTCTATCCCTATGAATCCGGTAACCCGCCTGTCGGTGAACCGAGATATAAGTTTTCCGTCAAATTCTATATAATTGCCATGCTCTTTGTTGTGTTTGACGTTGAGGCTGTATTTCTCTATCCGTGGGCGGTAGCATATGACAAGTTAGGGATATTCGGTTTTGTGGAAATGATGCTGTTCATATTTATTCTCCTGATCGGTTACATATATGTCTGGAAGAAAGGAGCCTTTAACTGGGAATGAACAAAAGCCGGAATATAGAGGGCGGGATACAAAGCCCGGAACTGGTAGAGGTTGAAGAGGGAACAAAGGTAATTCCAGGCGCAAATACGTTTATCACTTCACTTGACAAGGTTGTTAACTGGGGGAGGAAAAACTCTCTCTGGCCCATGACCTTCGGGCTTGCGTGCTGTGCGATTGAAATGATGGCTACAGGTTCAAGCCACTATGACTTTGACCGTTTCGGGGTTATATTCCGTGCATCACCGAGACAATCGGATGTGATTATTATAGCGGGTACTGTAACAAAAAAAATGGCCCCTGTTGTACGAAGGGTTTATGACCAGATGCCGGAGCCGAGATATGTAATTGCCATGGGCAGTTGCGCATGTTCCGGAGGAATATTTGATACATATTCGGTTGTCCAGGGATGTGATTCATTTCTGCCTGTTGATGTATATGTCCCCGGATGTCCCCCCAGACCTGAAGCCCTGATGGAAGGTGTAATGAAACTTCAGGAAAAAATAGAAAAGGAATATTTCAGATGGAGCCCCTGGAGATAGTCAACAGACTAAAGGATAAATTTTTAAGTGAGATTGTTCAGGTGACGGAATTCAGGGATCAGGTTTTTGTCAGCGTTAACAGGGAGAAGATTGTCGACATCTGCCGTTACCTTCATGATGATCCTGACATCCATATGGATTATCTTGCGGATTTGTGCGGAGTTGATTACCCTGATAACCAGTATCGTTATGAGGTAGTTTACAACCTTTACTCCATGAAATATAAACACCGCCTTGTAATCAAGGCATTGATACCCGGGGATGCCCCGGATGTTGACAGCGTTGTGCCGATATGGAACGGTGCAAACTGGCATGAGAGAGAAGCATGTGATATGTATGGCATTGTATTTAACAATCACCCTGACTTAAGACGGATTCTCATGCCCGAGGACTGGGAAGGATATCCGTTAAGAAAAGATTATCCACTGAAAGGGCCGGATGACTCTGAATATAGAGGTTTTGAAGAACTGAAAGATCTGCACAGTCATGATGATGAGTGGAATATCAGATAAATATTTAAAACGAATTTAAACAAAATAAAAATATTGAAGAATTAATTAATTCCTGAAGCCCTGAATAAAAATTATATATATTTTGTATTTCTATCATGAATAACTCAAATTCAGACAACAATCCCGCCATAGCGACAAAAGAGCTGACACTTAATATGGGGCCTCAGCATCCTGCGACTCATGGTGTTTTGAGGCTTGTTCTTGATCTTAACGGTGAGACCATTGTTAAGTGCACCCCCTATGTCGGTTATCTCCACAGGGGAGTTGAGAAGCTTGCAGAGAACAGAAACTATATGCAGATATTGCCGCTTACCGACCGCCTTGATTATATTTCTGCAATGTCCAATAACCTCGGTTACTGTGTTGCGGTGGAGAAGCTCTTTGATATCGAGCTTCCTGAGAGGACCGAATATATCAGAACCATTGTTGGGGAGCTGTCCCGTATAGTAAATCACCTGCTCTGGCTTGCGACTCATGCCCTCGATATCGGAGCAATGACTGTCTTCCTTTACTGCTTCAGGGAAAGAGAAAAGATTCTGGATTTATTTGAAAGACTCTGCGGTGCGAGACTTACAGTGAGTTATCCGAGAATAGGCGGTTTGAAAAACGATGTTGATGCTCAATGGCTTGAGGATTTATACGCGTTCACAGATGAATTCCCCATGAGGGTGGAGCAGTATGAAACCCTTATAAACAAAAACCGCATATGGCTGCGGCGGACCAAAGGGATAGGCGTTATTTCCGCAGAAGAGGCTATCAACTGGGGTTTAAGCGGCCCCACACTCAGAGGTTCCGGTGTTCCATACGATGTGAGAAAAGTGACGTCGTACGGGGTTTACGATAAGGTTAAATGGGAAGTCTGCACAGGCAAGAACGGCGATATATATGACCGTTACCGGGTCAGAATGGACGAGTTCGGCCAGAGCACGTCAATTATAAGACAATGTATTGAACAAATACCTCAAGGTCCAATAATGGCGGATGCCCCGAAATTTACTTTGCCTGCTAAAGACAAAGTGCTCACCGACATGGAGCATCTCATTCATCATTTTGTGCTTATTACCAAGGGTCCTCAGACTGCGCCTGAAGGGGAGCTTTATGTTTCAACTGAAGTTCCCAAGGGAGAGCTGGGATTTTTCTTTGTAAGTGACGGAACAGGAAAACCATACAGAATGAGGGTAAGATCTCCGTCCTTTGTTCATGTGTCGGCTCTGCCCAGGCTTTGTGAGGGTGAATTTGTCGCAGATATAATCGCTAATATCGGAAGTATAGATATAGTTTTAGGAGAATGCGACAGGTAAAAAAAGCTGATAGCTGTCGGCTAATTTAAAAAAATATGTTTAACGAAACCGTATTAAAAGAGATTGAAGAGATAAAGGCCAGATATCCTGACCGCAGGAGTGCTCTTTTGCCTTCATTATATATAGCTCAGCGCGAATTCGGCTGGTTGAGCCGCGAAGCTATGGAGTCTGTATCAAAGGCATTGAATGTGCCTGAGGCCAGGGTCAGGGGAACCGCGTCTTTTTATGCAATGTATAAACACAAACCTGTGGGGCGGCATCTGATCCAGTTGTGCACAAACATATCATGCATGATCCTGGGAGCGGAAAAATTAGTGGATTTTCTGGGAACCAAGTATGATGTGCAGCCCAACGGGACGAGCCGGGACAACAGGTTTTCCCTTGTAATCATGGAATGTATAGGCGCATGCGGCACAGCGCCGGCCATGCTTGTGAATACGGATTTTCATGACAATCTTTCGGAGAAGAGGATAGAAGAGATATTAGATAAATACAAATAGGATCCTATTTTAAAATAAACTTTAATAATGGAAAAATTTTTACTCAAAAACATAGAAAACCCCGATTCAGCTGATATTAATGAATATCTTAAAGCCGGGGGATATAAGAGCCTCTCAAAGGCCCTCGGAATCGAGCCGAAGGATGTTGTGGAGGAAGTCAAAAACTCGGGGCTCAGGGGAAGGGGCGGCGCCGGTTTTCCAACGGCAATGAAATGGAAGTTCGCCATGGCTGACCCGAAATTCCCGAAATATTTGATATGCAATGCTGATGAGGGCGAACCCGGTACATTCAAGGACAGGCCGATTCTGGAAAAGAATCCTCATTTATTAATTGAAGGCATGCTCATATCAGGGTATGCACTTGGATCCGAATTCGGATACATTTATCTCAGGGGCGAATATCCTGATGCAAACGATATTCTTAATGGAGCGATAAAGCAGGCATATGAGAAAAATTATCTTGGGGACAACATCCTGGGCAAGGGGGTTAAGTTCCATCTTTCAGTGCACCAGGGGGCAGGGGCATATATCTGTGGTGAGGAAACCGCACTGATTGAATCTATCGAAGGCAAGAAGGGGCAGCCAAGAAACAAACCCCCTTTTCCTGTGAATGTCGGTGCCTGGAGCATGCCGACTATTGTTAATAATGTTGAGACCCTTTCCAATCTTCCATACATTATCGAAATCGGCGGCGAGGCTTATTCCAAAATCGGCAGCAATGAGTGTCCGGGCCCCAAATTGTTCAGCATAAGCGGCCATGTCGAGAGACCGGGGGTGTATGAGCTGCCGATGGGCATAAGTCTTAAGGATATTATTTATAATCATGCAGGAGGAATTAAAAACAACGCAAAATTAAAGGCAGTAATTCCTGGCGGCATTTCTACACCCGTTCTTCCTCCTGACAGTATAGACTGTGCAATGGATTTTGTTTCAATGCCCAAGGCAGGCAGCATGCTCGGATCCGGGGCCGTAATAGTGATGGATGATTCCGTATGCATGGTTAAGGTTACTCACAGGGCGTTAAAATTCTTTGAACATGAATCCTGCGGCAAGTGCGTTCCGTGCAGGGAAGGCACGGACTGGCTGAGAAAGATTCTTGAGAGAATGGAAAGCGGAAAAGGAACGGAAGGAGATATTGAGCTTCTGCTGGATATAGCAGGGAATATGTCCGGAAAGACTTTCTGTCCGCTGGGTGACGGTGCAGCCGGCGTGGTGACGGCGATGATAAAACACTTTCGTGATGAATTTGAAGAGCATATTAAAAATAAGAAATGCAGTTTAGCTGACAGCTATTAGCTCTAAGCTTTATAAAGTTATGATAACGCTGACTATTAATGAAAAAGAAGTAACTCTGGATAAGCCGGTTTCCATACTCGAAGCCGCGAGGCAGGCAGGTATAAAAATCCCGACGCTCTGTTATCATGAGGCGCTCAAACCATATGGCGGCTGCAGGCTCTGTGTGGTCGAAGTTGAGAGGATGCCGAGATTACAGAGTGCATGCACCCTGATGGCTGCGGACGGCATGGTCGTAACCACCGAATCCGAAGTTATTTCCAAGGTACGCCGCGGAATACTGGAATTTCTGCTTATCAATCATCCGCTGGATTGCCCTTACTGCGACAAGGCAGGAGAATGTGAATTGCAGGACCTTGTCAATAAATATGGTCCGACTGTCGGAAGATATAAAGAGGAAAAAAGAAAGGTTCCCGAAAGCCACAAGGACCAGATACTGGCAAGGAATATGGAAAGATGTGTTGTTTGTACAAGGTGCGTGAGAATGTGCAATGATGTACAGGGGGCATCCGCCATCACGATCATCGGGCGAGGGGATCGTTCAAGGATGGAACCTTTTTCTTCCGCCTCTTTTAATTGTGAGTATTGCGGCAACTGCCTTACAGTCTGTCCTGTCGGCGCTATACTCAGCCGTCTGTATATTCACAGCTTCAGGCCGTGGCAGGTGGATAAAGAGGTAGAGACCATTTGTTCATACTGCGGCGTCGGGTGTTCTCTGGTTGTGCAGGTCAGGGACGACTCCATTAAACGGGTAATACCTGAAATGGGACTTGGAGTAAACAAAGGACTTTTGTGTTCAAGAGGCCGGTTCGGCTATGAATACATAAATAGCCGGGAAAGACTGAAGACGCCTCTTGTGAAGAAGAACGGCAGACTTGAGGAGAGCACGTGGAGCGAGGCATTAAACCTGGTGGCTGAAAAATTATCAGAGATTAAAAAAGGGGAGGGCGGTTCCGCCATTGCCGGTATTGCATCACCCCGGTGCTCAAATGAGGATAATTACGCATTCCAGAAATTTATGCGCATGGTATGCGGCTCAAATAATATTGATTCGGTTTCGAGGACCGGATTTGCAGCAGCACAGAAATTTTTTGAAGCACTCCTGGGCCAGGGGATAACCGCGAACATTATAGAAGGCCTTAAAAATTCAGAAGTGATTTTTGTGGTCGGCGGTGACCCCACATCTGTCAACCCCATACTCGGGCTTTCTATAAGGGAGGCCTCAAGACGTGGAGCGAAAATTATTGTCCTCGGCAATGCAAAGGGACTTGATAGATTTAAGAATGTGCAGGTAATACCTCCTGTGTTTAAAGACGTTGATGCCCTTGAAGAACTTTTGGCCGGTGTATCCAGGGTTAAAGGCGTGCGTGGAGAAAAACTTGACATAGATCAGGGTATCCGCGCACTCTCTGAAAAATATTCAGAGAAGATGAGTCTCGATGGCCTTGAAGAACTTAAGTATGCGCTTCTGGACAGCCCTTCTACTTCCATTGTTTTCGGCATGGATCTGGTGCAGCGTGCTAATGGACACCGGGCTATATTTGCTGTGGCAGGGCTTACCTATTTGCTCGAAGCACGGCTTTATCTCCTGTCGGACAGACCCAATGAACAGGGACTTATTGATGTTGGATGTGTACCCGACATGCTGCCTGGAGGAAGGCCGCTGAATATTCATGACTTCAAGACGAAATTTGAAACTGCATGGGGGGGCTCTATACCGGATAAAGACGGCGTAACCCTGCTGGAAATAATTGAAGGCGCCAGGAACAACGATATAAAGGCGTTATATATAATGGGTGAAAACCCTGTATTTAACCTGCCCGACGGGCCTTTTATAAAAGACGCCCTGGGCTCTCTCGATTTTCTCGTTGTCCAGGATATATTCCTTACAGAGACTGCGGAAATTGCGGATGTAGTGCTGCCCGCTCTTGGATGGAGCGAGAAATCCGGCACGTATACAAACCTTGAGCGGAGAATTCAGCTCCAGAAAAAGGCAGTAAATGCATCGTCGGGAATGGAAGACTGGAAAATAATCTCAGAGGTCTCCGGTAAGATGGGATATAAAATGGCTTACTCGGAGGTAGAAGATATAATGGATGAAATTGCAGAGGTTTCACCTCTTTACCGGGACCTCTCTTACAGGGAGATAGCCAAAGGAAACTGTTTATGGCCCTATCACGGAGAGCCGCTGAGAGGGGAAATTCATGAATTGCCTGCAATGGCTGAATCAGCAGGCAACTATGGCTCGGATTTTTACCTTGCCCTTGAGAAGCCGCTGTTTCATTCGGGTACTCTCTCAAGAAGGTCTCAGGCGCTTATGAAAATCTGTCCTGAGCCGACCCTCAAAATAAGCGGCGCTGCGGCTGAAAAGCTGGGAATGCAGGATGGAGACAGGGTTAAGGTTTCAACATCAACCGGCAGCAGCGAGGTATCAGTCTCAATTGATGAGTCGATAAAAGACAACAGGGTTTTGTTGAGCAATAATTTTGAGGGAAGAGGAGTGTTCAGCCTGTTAACATACAAACTTGACCCGGTTACAAAAGCACCCGGTATAGAGGGGTGTGAGGTGGAGATCCAAAAAGGATAAAATATATGCCTGAAACTCTCTGGACAGTTTTAAAGGTATTTATTGTAGTCAACGTAGTCATGCTTCATGTGGCCTATGTTGTATACTTTGAACGCAAGGTTATAGGACATATGCAGGCGAGATTAGGTCCCATGAGAGTAGGCTGGCACGGCCTTTTACAGCCCATTGCAGACGGAATAAAACTTTTCTTCAAAGAGGATATTATCCCTTCGAGTGCGGATAAACCTGTATTCTATATTGCGCCGGTTATCGGCGTTATAGCGGCAATTGCCTCGTTTGCCGTAATACCCATGTGGGAAGGTTTCTCCCTTGCCAATATTAATATCGGGATTTTATACCTTCTGGCATTGTCTTCAATAGGTTCATACAGTATCATTCTCGGCGGATGGGCATCCAATTCAAAGTATTCCTTTCTGGGCGGATTGAGATCTTCGGCACAGGTTATAAGTTATGAAATTGCAATGGGTATGAGCCTTGTCGGTGTTATGATGCTTTCCGGCAGTGCAAATCTTACCGATATTGTAAATGCGCAGTCGCAAACCTGGTTTATCGTTTCTCAGCCAGTGGCTTTTTTTGTATTTCTCATGGCTGCGGTAGCTGAGACCAACAGGACGCCTTTTGATTTGCCTGAAGCTGAAACCGAACTTGTTGCCGGCTACGCTACTGAATACAGCGGCTTCCGTTATGGACTCTTTTTCATGGCCGAGTATGCAGGCATGTTTGCTATGTCGGCTGTAGCTACCGTATGTTTTTTTGGCGGCTGGAAAGGGCCTGATGTCTGGTTTTTAGCGAGTATTCCCGGGGTTGTCTGGTTCTTGTTGAAGATTTATGGATTTATCTTCTTCTATTTCTGGATAAGGGCAACGCTTCCAAGATACAGATATGATCAGCTTATGGGACTGGGCTGGAAGCTCTTTATCCCATTGGCATTGGCGAATATCATATTTACCGGGTTAATAAAACTATTATGAGAACAAAGGGTTCAAGGGTTTTATGACAGTTAATGAATTAATCAAAAAGGTATTTTTCATCGAGATTCTCCAGGGGCTTGCCCTTACGCTGAAGCACCTCTTTAAGCCTGCTGTTACAATACAATACCCTGCAGAAAGGAAAGAACCCTTTGCCGGCTCACGGGGGCTTCATGCATTGGTGAGGGACTCCGGAACAGGCAGGGAAAAATGTGTCGGCTGCGGTCTCTGTGCTGCCATGTGCCCGTCTCAATGCATACATATATATACGAGTGAGGGGGATGATCATAAAAAGGTTGTGGATAGATATGAGATAGAGGTATTACGATGTGTCTATTGTGCGTTTTGTGTAGAGGCATGTCCGTACGGCGCTATAGTTCTTACAGATCATTTTGAATATTCAGGCTATTCGAGAGAAGAGTTTTATTACACAAAAGAACGGCTTCTGGAAAACTGGGACAAGTATATGGCGGGAAATAAGGGCAAAGAATATTTAGAGAGATTCTGGCGACCCAGGGCCGTGGACTTCGCAACTCCGGCACCGGCGAAAAAAGAAGAGAGGGCAAAGCAATGACAGCGCCTCAGCTCTTTTTTGCATATTTTGCAGTCATGATTACGGTGCTATCCTTACTCATGATAACGAGGAGAAACCCTGTTCACGGTGTTTTGTGGATGCTGGTTCTCTTTGTTCATATAGCAGGTCTTTATATCTTTTTGAATGCCGAGTTTCTGGCTGCAATACAGATAATCGTATATGCGGGGGCGATACTTGTATTATTTTTATTTGTTATCATGCTTCTTAATCTGAAAAAAGAGGAGACAGTAAAGAAGTTCCAGAAACACTGGCTGGTCGGCGTTGGGACAGGTATAATTTTTGCGGTATTTTCCGTATCAATAGTCCGGAAAATAGAAGTGTTTCCGCAGCTCGGTAAATACACGATAGAGGCAGTAAAAGCCGAGGGCAATATAATGACAGTAGGAAAAGTTTTATATACAAAATACCTTCTGCCTTTTGAAATAGCATCTGTTATTCTTTTAGTGGCTATTATAGGTGCAGTGGTATTGGCGAAGAAAAGGATTGAATAGACGTTAAAAAAAAATGGAGGATTTTAGTTGGTTCCGTTAAGCTGGTACATAATATTAAGCGCTGTGGTTTTCAGTATCGGCGTTATCGGTTTTCTTACAAGACGTAATCTGATCATGACTTTTATGTCCATAGAACTGATGCTGAACTCAGTTAATATCAGCTTCGTGGCTTTCAGCCATTATCTTCAGTCAATGAGAGGGCAGATAATAGTCTTTTTCGTCATTGCCGTTGCAGCCGCTGAGACGGCAATCGGCCTGGCGATAATAATTGCATACTATAAAAATAATCCTACGATCAAGGTGGATGAGATTAATTTACTGAAAGGATAGTTGTAGGGGCGGGTTTAAAACCCGCCCCTACAAAATGTTTAACGATGCTGAAATATACATTAATACCATTACTGCCTTTCTTATCATTTCTTATTAATATCCTGTTCGGGCGGAACTTTATCAAGGACAGGGCCCACTGGATAGCTGTTCCCGCGGTCGTCGGTTCTTTCCTCCTTGCCGTAAGCGCATTTCTTGATGTAGCGGGCGGACGTGATATTAATGTGAACATATATAGCTGGATTGTGTCGGGTAGTTTTAATGTGTCTGTCGGGTTTCTCATTGACCGGCTTTCGGCTATAATGCTTATTGTCGTAACATCCATCAGTACCCTTATCTTTATTTATTCCATAGGCTACATGCATGGCGATGGCGGGTATTACCGCTTTTTTGCCTATCTGAGCCTGTTTGTGTTTTCAATGCTCATCCTTGTCATGGCCAATAACTTCCTGCTTATGTATTTCGGATGGGAGGCAGTCGGGCTTTGTTCATATTTCCTGATAGGTTACTGGTTTCATAAGAAGTCGGCAGCGGATGCCGGCAAGAAGGCGTTTATAGTCAACAGGTTCGGAGACTTCGGCTTCGGCCTCGGTGTAATACTTATCTTTCTGACCTTCGGCAGCATGGACTATATGCAGGTTTTCGGTGAGGCAGGCGGTATTGCAGGGCAGACAATCAATTTACTCGGATATGATGTCAATCTCATTACACTGATATGCCTGCTTCTTTTCTGCGGCGCTGTCGGTAAGTCGGCACAGGTGCCGCTTCATGTATGGCTTCCCGATGCCATGGAAGGCCCGACCCCTGTCTCTGCATTGATCCACGCCGCTACAATGGTTACTGCCGGAGTCTTCATGGTGGCCCGCTGCAATCCCCTTTTTAATCTCTCAGAGGTTGCCATGAATACGGTTGCCATCGTTGGAGGCGTAACTGCAATATTTGCGGCTACTATAGCGCTTGTACAAACCGACATCAAACGAGTTATTGCATATTCTACTGTGAGCCAGCTCGGATACATGTTCCTCGCCCTCGGTGTAGGCGCATACTCCGCCGCGATATTTCACCTCTATACGCATGCATATTTCAAGGCTCTGCTCTTCCTCGGCTCAGGAAGCGTTATTCATGCCCTTCATGATGAGCAGAACATGCAGAAGATGGGAGGACTGAAAAAATATATGCCTGTAACTTACTGGGTATTTATTTTAGCAACACTGAGTATTACGGGTATACCTTTTTTCTCGGGCTTTTTCAGTAAGGACGAGATACTCTGGAGGGCGTACCTTGCCGGAGATCTCGGCAAGTTCCTCTGGTTCCTCGGCACACTTGCGGCGCTTTTGACGGCATTCTATTCCTGGAGACTGATATACCTGACATTCCACGGCAAATTCCGGGGCACACATGAACAGGAAGAGCATCTCCATGAATCTCCGCCGGTTATAACCGTTCCGCTTATGCTCCTTGCGGTTGGTGCAGTGGCCGCAGGGTGGGTGGGTATCCCCCCGATTTTTGCAGAGCACGGCGACAAGATCGGAGAATTTCTCGCTCCCGTGCTTGGATATCCTGAAGGGGAAGGCACTCACGCCCAGGAATACTTTGTTATGGGGGCATCCATATTTGTGGCTGTGGCCGGATGGATTATTGCATACACAATGTATTTAAAGAAGACGGAACTGCCTCAGAAACTGGGGGCTGCGTTCCAGCCTGTTTATAAGCTTTTATTCAATAAATATTATATAGATGAACTTTACAGCAAGACTATAGTTCAGCCGACTCTTAAGGCATCGGACAAGATAATCCTCGGGTTTGATACCTATATAATTGAAGGGATAGTTAATGGAATACCCAACCTGATCGGTGCTTTCAGTAGAAAACTTAGAAAGATCCAGACCGGGTTGCTCTCTGACTATGGCCTTATTATGGCAATAGGGGCGCTGAGCATAATCGGAGTATGGATTTTTCTGAGGTAAGACTTTTATTCAGCCGCGGATTTTCGCGGATTGAAACAGGTAAAGATATAATTATGTAAATAAAAAAATAAAGGGTTTAATGAGATGAATGAAATTAATGTATTATTGAATTTTTTTGAAAAAATCAGTGAAAATCTGCGTTGATCGGCGGCTAATTAACTATGGAAGATATAATATACAATCAGCTTGATTATTCGATACTCAGTTGGACGGTATTTTTACCCGTCATAGGCGCAGCGCTTTTGCTTTTCATCAGGAATGTGAGCGCTGTCAGATGGACCGCTCTTCTTTTTACTATCGCAAATTTTTTTGTTGCACTCCCTCTTTTAAAGCATTTCGACAAGTCCACATACAAGATGCAGTTTGTAGAAAAGTCGGAATGGATTCCGTCGTGGGGGATAAATTATTTTATAGGGATTGACGGAATCAGTATCCTCTTTATCTTCCTTACCGCCATACTCAGCATACTCTCTGTCCTTGTTTCCTGGAAGTCCATTGAAAAAAAGGTCAAGGAATTTCATATAGCCATTCTTACATTAGAGGCCGGAATGCTCGGTGTATTCGTTGCCCTGGATTTCTTCCTTTTTTATCTCTTCTGGGAGGCGATGCTGATTCCCATGTTTTTATTAATAGGGGTATGGGGCGGCCAGAACAGGGTTTATGCCGCAATAAAATTTTTCCTTTATACCCTTGCAGGGAGTGTGCTCATGCTTGTCGGCATTGTAGTACTGTATTTTACAAGCGGCGGAACTCTTGATATCCTTGCCCTCAGCAGCATGCAGTATCCGTTTCAATTGCAGTGCTGGTTGTTCCTGGCTTTTTTTGCCGCATTTGCAGTAAAGGTTCCCATGTTCCCGGTGCATACCTGGCTTCCCGATGCCCATACCGAGGCGCCTACCGCAGGAAGTGTAATATTGGCAGGGGTGCTGATTAAAATGGGGGCATACGGTTTTCTGAGGTTCTCCATGCCCATGTTCCCGGATGCAACAAAGTTTTTCCTGGGGCCGGTATTGATACTTTCCATTATTGCAATTGTCTACGGCGCTCTTGTATGTTTTGCACAAAAGGACTTCAAGCGGCTTATCGCCTATTCCAGTGTGAGCCATATGGGCTTTATCACACTCGGACTTTTTGCCCTTAATACGCAGGGGGTTGAGGGCGGAATACTCCAGATGTTAAACCACGGTATAATTACCGGCGCAATGTTCCTTATGATAGGGATTATTTATGAAAGGACTCATACAAGGGTAATTGCCGATTATGGAGGTTTTGCCAGACTTGTCCCGTGGTTTGCGGGATTTTTTATAATCCTGACATTTGCCTCAATAGGGCTTCCGGGCACGAACGGATTTATCGGGGAATTTTTGATCATATTCGGCGCATTCAAGGCCCGGATGATATTCGGTGTGCTTGCAGCCACTGGAATTATCCTCGGGGCAGGGTACATGCTGTGGCTTTATCAGAGGGTCTTTTTCCAGGATGCAAACCCCGACTACGAAGCATCGGGGCGCCACCCTGTATCGGACTTGAACATGAGAGAGGTAATCACCCTGATTCCACTATTCGTGCTTGTTTTCTGGATAGGGTTTTATCCGAATACCTTTCTGGAATATATGCATGCATCAGTCGAACACTTAATCCAGCAGATGAATCTGACTGCAGTTGCCGGCAATGAAAATATGATAGCGAAATATATAACGGAGATATTTTAATGGAGATGGAAACGACTATAAGTCTGCTTGATATCAGACCCCTGGTTCCTGAACTGACAATGATATGCGTCGGTTTAATAGTGATACTGCTTGATCTTATCGTGAGGAAGAAAGAAGTGGTTGCCATTGTCGGAATTGCGGGCACTCTTGTTGCATTATACGGGACATATAAACTTTATGGATTTTATGAGCCCCAGAGCGCCTTTTCAGGGATGTTCGTGCTGGACGGATACTCCAACTTTTTCAAGCTGATATTCTATCTCAATATCATACTGACAATATGTATTTCTTTTAAATACATGGCAATAGAAAAGGCGTCTTTTGGCGAATATTACGCTCTCCTGATGTTTGCTACTACAGGAATGATGATTATGGCTTCGGCTGCTGATTTGATAGTCCTTTACCTCGGACTCGAGTTAATGGCGCTTTCCACATACATCCTTGCCGGAATAACAAGGAAACGGCAGCGTTCAAACGAGGCTGCGCTGAAATATTTTTTCCTCGGGGCGTTTTCATCAGCGTTTCTTTTGTATGGGATATCCCTTACATACGGTCTCACAGGAACAACGAATCTCCGGGAGATAGCATCTGCACTGCAGACATTAGACCTCAACGGCAGCCCGATCATGTATCTTGGCCTGATATTTATGATCGTTGCCTTTGGGTTCAAGATTGCCCTTGCCCCGTTTCATATGTGGGCGCCCGATGTCTATGAGGGTGCGCCTACCTCCATCACTGCTTTTATGTCTGTCGGGCCGAAGGCGGCCGGGTTTGCTGTCCTTGGCAGGGTTCTGTTCGGCGCCTTTGCAGGAATGCAGGTGCAATGGGCAAGCATTCTGATACCGATGGCTGTTCTTACCATGGCTGTCGGAAGTATTATTGCCCTTGCCCAGACCAATATAAAACGTATGCTTGCCTACAGTTCAATCGCCCATGCCGGATATATGCTCCTTGGAGTCATTACAGGAACGACCGGGGGACTTATGAGCACTGTCAATTATTTAGCGATATATTTATTTATGAATATCGGAGCCTTTGCAATAGTGATAATGCTCAGAAGAGAAGGCTTCCAGGGCGAAAACATCGAAGACTATATGGGACTTTCAAAGAGCCATCCCCTTGCCTCTGCATTGATGCTGATATTCATGTTCTCACTTGCCGGGATTCCTCCGACAGCGGGATTTATAGGAAAGTTCTATGTGTTTATGGAGGTTATTAAAGCGGGTTATGTATATTTAGCGATCATAGCCGTCGCCTTCAGCGCAATCTCAGCATTCTTTTATTTAAGGGTCGTAATGTACATATACATGAAAGATCCGAAAGAAGAGGTTGTGCTGACCAGATCACCTTCCATGAGTATTGCCCTTGCAGTCACAGCGATGATGGTCCTCATCCTCGGTATCTTTCCGTCTTTTCTGCTTAATCTTGTGAGGTATTCAATCCTGGGTTGATTTTGTTTCACCCGTTTCCTGAGCAGACTTGTTTTGAATTAACCGAGTGTTTTATAATTACGGGCGTTAATAATTTGCTTCTGTATTGCCGAAGTGGTGGAACTTGGTAGACACGCACGGTTGAGGGCCGTGTGGCGAAAGCTATGCGGGTTCAAATCCCGCCTTCGGCACCATTTTTTCCGGCGATATTACTCCGGCAGGCGGATATGATTGCAACTATTTAAATGAATTTTTTTACGATATCTTATTGAGTGGATTTAATAGATTATAACGCCTCCAGGTTCCACTGCCGGAGGTCCTTTTCAATATTGCTGATATCCCGTTTTTCATCGATGGCCTTCATTACCTTTTTTCTGCCCTCTGAATCACCGTAAAAGATACACCCTATTATCCTGTTTCCGTTAATAACCAGCTTTTTGTAAATATATTTTTCTTTATCTTTTTTTACGATTGACTCAAACTTGCCCTCAGCATCAATATCACCGGCAGCCGCCAGGTCAACTCCTGCAATCTTTAAAACATTTGACGGTGTAGTGCCGTTATAGACTGTATCTCCACCAGCCATATTTATACCTGCAACCTCTCCCTGTTTCTCTGAGGCAGGCCATATGCCGTAAAAGAGTTCCCTGTGTTCTATTAAATCCCCTGCTGCATATATATCGAATATTTTAGTCTCCATCCTGTCATTGACAGGCAGGCCCTTACCTAATTTCAGGCCGGATTTTTCAGCAAGATCGGCGTTCGGCCTTATGCCTGCTGATATGATTATCATGTCGCATTTAATCTCTCTTCCATCTTCAAGCAGGAGTCCTGCAACCCTGTCCCCGCCCGCAATCTCTTTTGATTTTGAATTGAGGTAAAAAGTAAAGCCCATATCTTCCATCTGTGCCTTGAGAATCTCCGCACCTTCCGTGTCCATCTGTCTTGGGAGCAGGCGGGGGAAAAACTCGACAATACTCAGAGGATGTCCTGATTTTCTCAGACTGTTTCCTGCCTCAAGACCCAGTACCCCTCCCCCGATCAACAGGACTTTCCGGGCATTTTTTGCATACTCTTTGATATCTATGGCATCCTTGAGTGTTCTTAATGTAAACACACCTTTTTTATCGGAACCGGGGATAGGAGGGACGAAAGATGTTCCACCCAATGCAAGGAGGAGTCTGTCATATTTCAGCCTCTCTCCGGATGCAATGACAACCTCTTTTAAATCTCTCTCAATGGAGTCAACCGGTGTGTCAAGGAGAAGCCTGATCCTGTTCTGTTCGTACCAGGAGTCTTTATAGATGGTCAGTTTTTTTTCATCAATCTCATCAGCAAGATATTCGATCAGTCTTATCCTGCTGTAAAAGGGATAAGATTCATCTGTCAGGATTGTTATATCACCTGAGGCATCTGTCTTCCTTATGTTCAGGGCTGCTGTAGTGCCTGCAACTCCATTGCCGATTATTATGTATTTCAATAGTTACCTCCTCTTATTCGTCACTTTCTTAAAGCGTATTCAAAAAAGCAATTATATCCTTTACTTCTTCTTCAGACAGATAATCAAACGACGGCATTCCGCTGAACGGCTCTTTTAATTGCCGCCTGATATTTTCCGGTGTTGAAGGCCGTTTGCTGACAGGAAGATCAGGCTTTTTAAGCACGCCTTTCAGTCCCGGGCCCATAATGGACTTTGTGCTATGGGCGTCATGGCAGAAGCTGCATTTGGAACCAAAGAGTTTCTTGCCTCTATCAATACTATCCGGTACATTCTTATTCACCATTTTTATGCCTTCATCTCTTTTCTCCGCTGTTTCCGGCACAGCTCCCCAGGAATCGGTAACAAGCAGATAGTACCCGCCTGAAGTTCCAAACATGCCGAAGGTCATCAAGGCAATTAAAAGGCCGATTGTCTGCACCTTCGGGTAATACCGGCGGTAGACTTTAATTATCACTATTTTCAGTCCGAAGAGAACCATGACCGTAAGTGCAAGTATACTGTGCATTGTCCCTCTTGGAGTCAACTCTGCCCCGGACACGGATATGAAGCGGAGACAGGAATATGTGATAAAGAGAAATATCATAAAATAAACGACGCCGTTTATTTTATGAAGTGTTTTAAGCCGTTTTACCGGAAATTTCTTCTCTGCCCTGGCAAGTATCTCAAACATCGTGAACATGGCAAAGAGAGCCGATAGGATCATAACTATACCTTAGAAGCTCACAAACTGTGATTTTTTAAATGTCTGGAAATTGAGAGTCAATAGTGAATCGAGTTCTTGTTTGTAAGTTGAATGAGTTTTGCTTAAACAGTCACTGATAGCGTTTTGGAAACCGGCAAAATCTGAATAATATTTTGAATACAAACATTGTTTTTTGACAAACTTCCAAAGTCGCTCAATAAGATTGAGATTCGGTGAGTACGCCGGTAAAAAAA
>BDSY01000024.1 GCA_002897895.1 bacterium BMS3Abin06 | reverse complement strand
ACTCTATAAGGAAAACCCGGCACAGGAGAAGAAAATCCAACTGCAAGATCGATTTGATGAAATCTTCCAGGAAGAAACCTGTTTTGTTACATTAAATCTTGCCCTGAAACGTTTGTACAAAAATAAAGCTGAACTTCTTCTGGTCTTGGACCGACCGGAAATCCCCCTTCATAACAATGCAAGTGAAACAGATATTCGGGAATATGTCAAACGACGCAAAGTCAGTGGGGGAACCCGCAGTGATGCCGGCAGAAAATGCCGTGATACTTTCACAAGCCTTAAAAAAACATCCCGAAAATTGAACGTCTCCTTTTGGCTATATCTTAACGATCGAATAGGGAGTCTTAATGCCATATCTCTTTTGGATCATTTAATGCGTCTACGCTCTCCTTCCTCAACTTTTTGAGATGTTACGAGTCTTGGGATAACAAAGGCTGCCTTTTTTATCAGGGAAACGATATCTCAAAAAACAGATTATCTTGAAATCAAAGAAAAATTATTTGGCAGCAAGACCTCTACTGAACTTTACAATGAGATATCCGAGTGGAAAAAGAAAGCATGAAGCTGCTTACATTCCTCAAAGCAAAAAGAACTGAACGGAAACCTTCCCTCATCTTTTTACCTTCCAAATACTATGAACAGAATCCTTTATTGTTACAGTCATTGCTGCCCATTCAGTTGATTTAAACCGGCGCAGCGCTTGCATCACCTTCTGATGTATTTTCAATATATCTTTAACATCATGTCCGGTTTCACGTAACTCCTTGACAGTTTTTGCAGGAATATTTTCATCAACAAAAATATTCACGATATTACTTCATCAGGAATAACCTGTTCTTCAGTCAGAAAAGCCGCATAGTCAATACAGGCGAGGATGTCTTCACGTGTGAGGGAAGGATATTCTTCAAGGAGGTTTTCAATTGTGTCTCCGTTTGCCAGCATATGCAAAATCTGGTAAACAGGAATGCGCGTTCCTCTAATACATGCCTGCCCATGACAAATCCTGGGATCAACTAATATACGTTCAAACATGGCTGCACCTCCATACAAATCTCAAACTTTATTTAAGTATATATTAAAATATCTGCTTTTTCTATCAACTACATCCCACAATAATTTCAGATTTCTTATCAAATCCCCTATTGAATATTTTTGTTGATGAACAAATACAATTCCCTTATGTTCAAATTTCATAGCTAAAGATAAAAAATCATCGTCATGTGTAACAATAACCATGTTTTTACGCCTTGCATATTCAAGCTGATCTTCATCTGAAAGCCCAAGATTTCCTGCATCTCTTGCAGCAGTCCTCGCCTTGTGTCTTTCAACACCTGAAATAACATGCAAAACAGAAAACTGAAAGCTTAATAAGCGCCTGAACGTTTGCTGTTACCGGAGGTTTTATATGAAAACAACAAACTGCCTGGGGCAAGAATTGTGGAAATAAAGAACCTTTTTGAGTTTATGCACAAAACAGGGAGTAAAGAAGTGAGTAAGAATATAAGTGCCTCGCTTAAAGAGGCCGACGAAGACGAGCAGCAGCTTATTTTGAAAATAATCAGAGCTATTGTCCGGTAATGCGTTTTATTTTTTAATTTGTTATATCGTAGAATGACGTTTGAGGGATACAAAAAGCCGCTCGTCTTTTTGTATTATTAATATGGCCGTGAAACTTCTATATCCTTCATGGGATAATGTTTAACATTCTTTGTGATGAGCTTTAGAGTCATCTCCCTTGTGGTAGCGGCAATTATTGCATCTCCTATGTTCAAGGCATGGCTCTTGCTGAACTTTCTCATATAGTCTCCGGCTTTGTCAGCAATGGTCATATCAACTTCTATTGGAGTGATGAGATCAAAAAGACAAATCACTGCATCTTCTTCGCCTCGTCTCATACCTGCAAAAATTTCAACTCTGCTAATAACGGAAACAAAAAGCAAAGAGCCTTCTTCAATCTCTTTAGAAAGGAAATCAAGGGCATTCCTTTTTTTTCTTAAATGATCGATTAATACATCGGTGTCTATAAAGCAAAGATCGATGCATTTAGGCGTTTATCCTGTCGAGACGCGCCTGCCATCCCCTGCGAATATCATTTACATACTCTGTGCTTTCCTTTATATCCTTCCTGTCAGCCCAGACACCGAAGCTTTTTTTAAGTATTTTCTTCTTAGAGGCAGTCGACACCTTTACAGGATGAGAAAGGACCTCTTGCAAGAATTTTTGCTGAGAAGGGGTGAGGAATTGTATCTTTTCTATGACATCGGCAAAAATGTCTTTTTTCGTATGTCTTGCACGCTGCATTTTAAGCTCCTCCTATAGTTTATTATGCCCATTTTTATAACGAATCATACCACAAATATATGAGTTGGAAGTTGAATGTCGCTTAGAGAACTTGGCGCTGTCCAATAATTACTATCACTATCTGATTATTTGTGGTTCTTGTTTTTTTTGATAAACTCGTAAAAAGTCCTGAAAAGCAGTTTTTTGTCATTCCCGTGAAAACGGGAATCCAGTCTTTTCAGGTAGTTACATGTTTCCTGGATACCCGCTTTCGCGGGTATGACGACTTTTTACGAATGTATCAAATAATAAAACAAAAAGCAATTGACTTTAGCGGATAAGTATGATAATTCCCCTTATAATATAAGCTATTCTGTATTGCCTGCTCTAAATAAACATTCATTCAAAGAAAGGTGGGTGTTTTCATGAAACTTTTGTCTGATGATGCGCTCCATGAAGTATCGGAATCAATGGAGTCCCTCAGCCGGAAAGGCATATCCCGCAGGGATTTCATGAAGTTCTGTTCAGGTATGGCCGCTTTACTGGCCTTGCCGGCTTCGCTTGTCCCCAGAATAGCTGAAGCTGTGAGCGGTAAAAAGCCTTATCTTGTATGGCTTGAATTTCAGGACTGCGCCGGTGACACAGAGGCCCTTCTTAGAGCAACAAAACCTGCAGTGGCTGATATTATTTTCGATATTTTTTCCGTGGATTACCATGAAACAATAATGGCTCCGTCAGGCCGTCAGGCTGAAAAATCCCTGCAGGATGTAGTCAAAAACAATAAGGGGGAATATTTTGTAGTTGTTGAGGGTTCCATCCCCATGAATGACGGCGGAGTCTATTGTTGTATCGGCGGCAGGTCTGCTGTTGACATTGCGAGGGAGGTATGCGGCAATGCCCTTGCGACAATAGCTGTTGGAAACTGTGCGGCTTACGGTGGAATTCCTGCCGCACTCCCTAACCCCACCGGGGCAGTGAGTATCAAAGAGGCTGTTCCGGATGCAGCAGTAATCAATTTGCCGGGATGCCCTGTGAATGTAGAGAATCTTACTGCCTGCATTGTCCATTATCTGACCTTCGGCTCTTTGCCGAATACGGATAAACTCGGAAGGCCCTATTTTGCTTACGGCAAGAGAATTCATGACAATTGTGAAAGAAGGGCGCATTTTGACGCGGGACAGTTTGTAAGGCAGTGGGGTGATGAAGGACACAGACAGGGATGGTGCCTGTATGAAATGGGATGCAAAGGCCCGGCAACATTCCACAACTGTCCTGTTGTTAAATACAACGAAGGCACAAGCTGGCCTGTACAGGCAGGGCATGGCTGTATCGGGTGTTCGGAGCCGAATTTCTGGGACACAATGAGCCCGTTTTACAGGAGGCTTCCGGAGGTACCCGGTTTTGGCGTAGAAAAGACCGCTGATAAGATCGGTATCGGCATGGTGTCGTTAACAACAGCAGGCATTGCAGTGCATGCTGTTGCAAATGCAGTGAAAAAGAAAAAATCCGGGGAAGATAAAGAAACCGAATAAAATACAAGGAGGTTAAACTATGGCAAAGATAGTTATTGACCCCATTACAAGGATTGAAGGGCACCTGAGGATTGAGGCTAAAGTTGAAAACGGAAAGGTTGTCGATGCGTGGAGTTCAAGCACCATGTTCAGGGGGATCGAGATTATCCTGAAGGGAAGAGATCCGAGAGATGCATGGGCCTTTACCCAGCGTATATGAGGCGTCTGAACAACGGTTCACGCAACCGCCTCGGTGAGAGCGGTCGAAGATGCCTTAGGTATCACAATTCCTGACAATGCAAGGATCATAAGAAACCTTATTTCAGGGATTCAGTATGTACAGGATCATGTAATCCACTTCTATCATCTGCATGCCCTTGACTGGGTTGATATAGTCAGCGCCCTGAGCGCCGACCCTGTAAAGACTGCCGGTCTTGCGCAATCAATATCAGACTGGCCGAAATCAGGCGTGGATTATTTTAAAGGCATTAAAGAGAAGCTGAAGGCATTTGTAGACAACGGCCAGCTCGGCCCTTTTGCAAATGGTTACTGGGGGCACCCTGCATACAAGCTCCCGGCTGAGGCCAATCTAATGGCAGTCGCCCATTACCTCGAGGCCCTTGAGTGGCAGAGAGATGTGATAAAAATACAGGCGCTGCTCGGCGCAAAAAATCCGCATGCGCAGACATATATTGTCGGAGGCATGTCCATCCCTGTTGACCCGAACAGCCAGAATGCACTCAATGCAGGAAGTATCGCCTTTATAAGCGGACTGGCAAAGAAGGCAAAAGATTTCGTGGAAAAGGTATACATCCCTGATGTGCTTGCCATCGCCCCCTTCTATCTTGACTGGGCCGGCTACGGAGCTGGAGTCGGCAATTTCCTCAGTTACGGTGAGTTTCCGAATGACAATGTGAGCAACACTGCTGATCTCTGGCTGCCGCGCGGTATTATTCTCAATAAAGATTTATCAAAAGTCCACAAGGTCGATCATGAAAAGGTTACGGAATACGTTACTCATTCATGGTATGAATATTCAGGCGGAGACGGCAAATCAAAACACCCCTGGGACGGTGAGACAAACTACAAATATACCGGCCCCAAACCTCCTTATGAATATCTGAATACCGACGCAAAGTATTCATGGCTCAAGGCGCCGCGTTATGATAACAAAGCAATGGAAGTCGGCCCTCTTTCAAGGATGCTGGTTGCCTATGCCTCCGGACATGAGAAAGTACAGACTCTGGTAAACAGTGTTCTTAAGACACTCGGAGTCGGCCCTGCAGCCCTGTTTTCGACGCTTGGAAGAATTGCAGCAAGGGCTGTTGAAACGCTTGTCACTGCTGAACAGATTCCTGTATGGCTGGATCAGCTCACGGCTAATATGAAGAAAGGTGATCTGAAAATCCACAGCAGTGAAAATTGGGATCCTTCGGAATGGCCGGCCGAAGCGCAGGGTTATGGTCTTCATGAGGCGCCGAGGGGAGCGCTCGGCCACTGGGTAAAAATCAAAAACCGGAAAATTAAAAACTACCAGATAGTTGTCCCCGGCACATGGAACGGCTCGCCGAGGGATGTAAACGGCCGGAGAGGCCCGTATGAGGAGGCTCTTATCGGCACGCCTGTAGCAAACATTGAACAGCCTGTTGAAATCCTCAGGACAGTGCACTCGTTTGACCCATGTATGGCCTGTGCTGTTCACGTGGTTGATGCAGCAGGAAAAGAGATAACAAGGATAAGAATAGTTTAGGAGGAGAGCCATGTTAAAGAGAGTTTATGTCTGGGAGTTTCCCGTAAGGTGGAGCCACTGGATACTCGCCTCCTCTATAGCAGTGATGTCGATTACCGGTTATTACATTGGAAACCCCTTTATCCCTGCCGCCTCATCAAACCAGTATTTAATGGGGTGGATGAGAATGATACACCTGGTTGCCGCGGCTTTCTTTAATTGCGACATCCTCCTGAGAATTTACTGGGCATTTGCCGGAAACGAGTACGCCGGATGGAAAACATTCTTTCCCTTCAGCGCTCAAAGGCTGAAAGAATTATCCGGTATGCTCAGGTTCTGCCTTTTTCTGAAAAAGAACCCCCCTGCAATAACCGGGCATGATGCCTGTTCCTCCCTGATATACCTGCTGGTATATGTTCTGTTTATCGGACAGACAATTACCGGCTTTGCCCTTTTTTACCTCGCTAATCCTCTGTTCATCTGGAAACTGCTGGGAGGGTGGCTTTTTCCCCTATTCTCTATTCAAACGGTCAGGCTGTACCATCATTTTGTAATGTGGGTCTTGATCGCGTTTGCGATTGTGCATATTTATGCTGTATGGGTTTTAGATCAGGCGAGAAAGGATGGTTCCATAAGTTCCATATTCACCGGTTATAAGACCATAGAGGAAGACGAGGATTGAAAACAGCCCTTATAGGTCTGGGAAATATCCTTTTAAGCGATGACGGGGTTGGTGTTCATGCAATAAACAAACTGAAAAATGAATATAAATTCCCTGAATTTGTAGAATTAATTGACGGCGGAACAAAGGGACTTGATCTATTACCTTTTTTTGAGGGTAATGACAGGGTACTGATAATTGATGCGGCAAACTTCAAAAAAGAACCCGGGACAATTGATACGGTAGAAGGCGACAAAATTCCGGCTTTTTTAAGCTCCAAACTCTCCGTCCACCAGATAGGGCTTCCTGATATGCTTTTTGCTGCAAAGCTGATGGAGATTACCCCCGCAGAGATGTGCCTGATAGGCATACAGCCGGAGTCCATGGAAACCTCTACAGAGCTTTCCGATGTTGTCGGCAATAAGATGGATGCGCTTATTGATAAGGTTTTATATAAACTAAAGCAGTGGGGTGTCGAAGTAGTTTCAAAGGCATCTCATCCGCTTTCAGGAATGAGAGCGAATAGTGAAAATAGGTTCCATCAGGGCTAATCAAATCTTTATGTCTTTTCCTATCCTTAATTTGAAAGCATAAAGATGTATGTTTTCTTTTGCACTGATTTGCTGTTTATATAGAAGCCCCCTTTCATAAAAAACTATTTGGACTATTCAAATGGTTTCAGATGTTGAAGCCGGTCAAGAATTATAGCAGAGGTTCTTGCAAAAGTCTTGTTTTGTCATTCCCGAGGTAGTAATCGGGAATCCAGTTTATTTAAAAAACAAAGACTTCTGGATACCCGTTTTCACGGGTATGACGGCATAGGTCGTTTTGCAGGGACTTTTGCAAGAGCCTCATTGTACTTCTTCCGGATAAAAAAAGATCTGATAGAACCCACATTCCGCACTCATGAACAGGCAGAATTTGGAATTTAGAATTTTCAAAAATTATTAATAAACAGAGGGTTATGTTATTTATACAATTCGTTTCTTTCCTCTAAAAGCTCCTTGAGTATGGC
>BDSY01000023.1 GCA_002897895.1 bacterium BMS3Abin06 | reverse complement strand
CCTCCTTTTTTAATTGCAATTTTACAATTTTGCAATTTTTTTGCAAGGCGCCTTCTATTCGGGTGATTGGCTATCAGCGTCCGGGATCGCCATAGCCTTTTATATGATTATCAGGTCTTGTTTCTTGTAGTTTTCAAGAAGCAAGACTTGACCCCATTGCTTTCGTTTCTTTTTTGCAAAATACAGTTTGTAAAAACCTGTCAGCTTAATACCGGGTTTCTTGCCAAGCGGTTTACCAATGAAGGGATTTTTTGAAAGAGTGTCAATCTTTTTAGTGGCTTCCTTCCTTACTGACTTATCAAGGGAGTCAAAGTCTTTTGCGGCATCGGGAAGGAATTCTATCTTATACGGCATGTTTCTTTTTTATCTTTTCCCAGGGAATGTTTTTAGAGCGCTCATAACCTTTTAATCTTTTCTTTACCGTCTCCGATATTTCCAGGTGCTCAAGTATTTCCTCTGCCTGTTTTAACAATTCGTATTCATCAGCAGAGAGTATTACTGCTGCCATTTCATTGTTCCTAAGCACATACAAGGGTTCCCCTGTTTCAGATACATCCCGGAGCTTCTTCGTAAGCTCTTTTTGCAATTTCCCAACTGAAACCATATTTTCTGTCTCGACTATCATGTTTTACCTCCAATACTGCTATATATAAAATATTACATAGAATATTATATATGTGTCAAGAGTTGAGAAATTGTAAATTATACTATTTACCCCAATATCAAGTATGGCTAACTCTTTATAAGAAATTTTCTGACTTCTCCCACCCGCAGCGTTATTTTATTGCTGTCAAGATATTCAAGAAATGGAAGGGCATATTTCCTTGACGTTTTCAATATATCTCGAAATTCACCGACAGTCATTTCATTCTTGCTGCTGAAAAAATTCTTCAGGCCGTCGATCATTTTCGTATAATTGCTCATTGGTATGTACATTGAATCATTTATCCTGACTAAGCTTTTTTCAGTAGCCATGATTTTCAAAAGCTCGTTAGCCTCCTGCGGCTTTATTGAAATCGATTTTGCCAGTTCGTCTTTTGACGGGGGTTGAAATTCAGACTGCTCAAGAACCTTTAATATCCTCTCCTTCAAAACTTTCTTGTCCTCGCTCAGGGAAATTTTGAATGTGTTCAGTCTGAGGATATCTTTTTCAATCACTATTTCTTTAATAATATGAATAAGCGACTCAAAAACCCTCTGATCCAGACCTTTAAAGGCCGCCCGCAAAGCCTCTTTTGAAATGCCCGGTTTCAGGGGATTGTCTTTGTGAAAAGCATTAAGAGTTGAGACCACCTTTTGTACAAAATCATCGAAAACCTTTTTATGTAAAATCCGTCCTTCACAGTGGATTGCCAGATTATCTTTAACAAGGGAGTTGACTTCATTCCTTATCACCGGGGTTTCCGCCTTGATCCAGCCGATAAGCTCATCCGGTGTTGCCCCGTTCAGCCCGCCCTGAAGGATTTTCAGGGAAAGCTTTTCTTTAAGTTCTCCCTTTTCGAATATCTCAAGATCTTTTGCCCTGTCATCTTTTCTCCGGCGTTTAGGTGACGTGTCAAGAATTTCCCCTCCGCCGATTGTTAAAAGAGGAGAAAATTTTCTGATGATATACCTGTCACCGGCCATGACAGTAATAGGAGCTTTGAACCTGAACTGGCAATATGCCTTTTCTCCCGGTTTCAATTCCTGTTCACCATAAATAATAATTCTGCCTGTCAGCTCGGATGTGCCGGTATGAAAATGGATAAGGCTCCTGTTTTTCAGCGTATTGGATGAGTCTTTTAATAATTCGAGGTCAGCATCAATAACATATGTGGTTTTAACCCTGTCCGGTATAGTTATAACATCGCCTCTCCGGATTTCGTCCTTTGAAATGCCCTGAAGGTTCATGGCCACCCTCTGCCCTGCATATGCTGTTTTCAGTTTTTCTCCATGGCTCTGCAACCCTCTCACTTTAGTCTTTATCCCCCTTGGCAGTATCTCAACGGGTTTATCTAATGATATGCTGCCTGAAACAGCAGTGCCTGTAACAACAGTGCCAAAACCCTTGAGGGTAAATATCCTGTCTACCGGAAGTCTGAATATGCCGCTTACTGATTTAGGTTCAACACTTAATGCAATATCTTTTATTTTTTCTTTCAGGAGCTCGATATTGTGGCCTGTTTTTGAAGAGAGAGTAATCATCTCTGCATTTTCAAGAAATGTGCCTTTTACAAAATCCTTGATGTCTTCCTGAATAAGCTCAAGCCAGTCCTCTTCAACAAGGTCTGATTTTGTTACAGCTATCAATCCTCTTTTAACCTTTAATAAATTGCAGATATCGAGATGTTCTCTGCTCTGCGGCATAATCCCTTCGTCAGCGGCTATGACCATAAGAACGATATCGATTCCGCCGGCCCCGGCGAGCATGTTCTTTATGAGCCTTTCATGACCGGGGACGTCAACGATGCCCACCTTCAGTCCGTCGGCATAGGCTAAATCAGCAAACCCGAGGTCAATCGTGATACCCCTTTCCTTCTCTTCTTTCAGTCTGTCGGGGTCAGTCCCGGTAAGGGCGCGTACAAGTGCGCTTTTGCCGTGGTCTATGTGTCCTGCTGTTCCTAAAATTATGTAGCGGTTCATAGGACAAACTCAAAAGTTAAAAATTAAAAGTTAAGCGGTATTTATAAAAAAACCTTTTTATGAAAAAGCTGATATTACGCAGTTGACTAATTCTTTTATCTCTCTGTCCTGCACTGTCCGTGCATCAATAAGGAGCACGTCTTCTTTGATCCGTGCTATTACAGGGGGATTGCCGAGTCTTAATTTTTTTTCAAGGGCATTAACTGAAATATTTAAAGGCTTGACAGATACTGCATATGTCGGGAAACCGGTTTCAGGCAGGGAGCCCCCCCCGGCGCGCGACTGATCGGCCAGGAGCTCTAAGGCTGCATGTCCGGCAACAGCCTTATTCAAAGGAGTCAAAATTCTCTTAGCCCTTTTCCTTATCACTTCCTGCGGCTCAGTCAACATCCTGAGTGTGGGAATATTCCTGACTGCTTTCTCCTCATCAAGATATTGCATAAAAGTTGCCTCAAGCGCGGCAAAGGTCATTTTATCGATTCGCATTGCCCTGAGCATGGGGTTTTTCTGAATCTTTTGTATTAATTTTTCCTTGCCGACAATGATGCCTGCCTGCGGGCCGCCTAAAAGCTTGTCTCCGCTGAAAGTTACGATATCCGCGCCTTGCCTGATTACTTCCTGGACAGTCGGTTCTCCGTAAATTCCGAATTTTTCAAGATTGATCAAGCAGCCGCTGCCGAGGTCGTCCATAACCGGTATCTTGAATTCCCTCCCGAGTTTTGCAAGCCTTTCTACCGGGATATCTTCTGTAAAACCGATTACCTTGTAATTGCTCTGGTGTACCTTGAGTAAAAGTCCTGTGCTGCCGCATACGGCATTTTCATAATCGGACAAATGTGTCTTGTTTGTGGTGCCCACCTCTCTCAGGATAGCGCCGCCTGATTTCATCACATCAGGGACCCTGAAAGACCCGCCTATCTCCACAAGCTCTCCGCGTGATACAATAACTTCCTTCCCCTTTGCAAAGGTATCAAGACAGATGAGCACGGCAGCGGCATTATTATTCACGACAATTGCATCTTCTGCACCGGTTAATTCTTTAATAATGTCTTTTATGTGGGAATACCTCTTGCCCCTCTTGCCTTTGGGAATTTCATATTCGAGGTTGGAATAACTTCCGGCAGTTGCCGTAACATTTTCAATTGCCCTGTCGGAAAGGATGGATCTGCCGAGATTAGTATGGATAACAACACCGGTTGCATTAATCAGGGGTCTGAGTTTATAAGCAGAATGTTTCCTGATCGCTTTTTCAATATCACCGGCAATTGTATCAATAGACAGGTCAGGGGTTGCCCCGTTCAATATCTCTTTGCGCCTTGAGTCAATCACCTCCCTGATTGAGCGGATTACTGTTTTTCTATACCAGGACTCAAGCCAGTTCTGTCCATGTGAACTTTTTAAACACTCGTCAACCGATGGTAATTGTGAAAGTTTTTCCTGGATAGGCATCTGTTTTTCTAACATAGGAAGGAGTGTATGGTCAAGGTTTGGGGTTATATCTACTCTCAAACCTCTCCATCTTCTCCGCAAGTTCTTTCCAGTTGCAGGCATGGAGTTCTTTGACCATTTTATGGAAGGCCCCTGTCTCTACGATCCTGATACGCTCTGATTCTTTTTCCACTCCGTAAAAAGGGAGCATTATGAAGAATGCCTGGTCAACGTGCTTTTTCACAGGCTCCATTACATCTTCACGCCTTGTGTAATAGGGGTCTTCCCCTTCTTCACATGGCTTGCTGAAAACATTAAACTGCCTGCAGGCTACAGGCCGCATCGGATGTATTGAGCAGGCCCCTTCAATAAGAAAGGGGCAAGGGGAAGCTTTTGTAAAACCGGAAAGTTGTTTCTTTAACACTTCCCTTACAGAACCTGTTATCTTTTCCGTGACATACCATGAGATTCCTGTTAATTCTAATGGATAAATGGGAATGTCCTTGGTGCAACAAGTAGCGCACCCTTTGCTGCAAGCCGGCTTCCTGCCTTTCTTCTGCTCTGTCCCTATTGCAAAGGCAACGCCTTTGTCTACTACGTGATAGGCATCCAGAAGCAGCTTCAGCCAGGAACGCTTCTTTTCGTCATCCGGGAAAGAGAGCCTTTTTATTTCGGCGGAACCTGATTTATTTTTTTTCTTTTTCTTTGGCATTTTTTAGCTGGTATTATAAAATACAGTAAAATTACGTCAAACGTATATTTTCAAAAAATTATCCCGTTGATAATTGCCCATTTCTTACTTTAAACGCAAGATTTACAACATATCAAAAAAATTTAAAAAAGGACGAATATACAATGCAACAGGTTAGCCTCGTAGAACCCGGAAAGATTGAACTCAAAGACGTTCCCATCCCTGAGCCCTCTGAAAAAGAAGTTGTTGTAAAGGTAAACACAGCCCTCACCTGCGGAACGGATTTAAAGGCATACGTTCGGGGGCATAAACTGATTCCAATGCCGGGGACTTTCGGGCATGAATACTCCGGAACAATTGCTAAAGCCGGGAAAGGTGTTAGTAATTTTAAAGAAGGCGATCGGGTCATGGGGGTTCATAGTGCTCCCTGTATGGAATGCAGATATTGTAAAAAGGGGCTTTATAACATCTGTGAGAAGATTATGGAGAAAAAGGCGCTGGGTGCTTTTGCGGAATATCTGCTTTTGCCTGCCCATGTAGTTCAACTGAATCTCTTTCACAAGCCGGACAGTTTAGGTTTCGAAGAAGCGGCTTTACTTGAACCGCTTTCATGTATTGTTCATCCATACAGCAAATTAAGATTTGATGAAATAGAAACCGCCCTTGTAATAGGAGCAGGGCCTATCGGGCTTATGCACATAGCCTGGCTGAAAATGAAAGGGATAAAGGTCATTGTTTCCGATTTTTTTGATGACAGGCTTTTATCAGCTTCAAAGATCGGCGCTTACAGGGCCACAGTCCCGCATAATGTTGAAGAAGTAATAAAAGAGACAACCGGCAACTTTGGCGTTGATCTCGTGATCGAGTGCACCGGGCAGCAGGGTGCCTGGGAAAAAGCTGTAAACTATGTCAGAAGGGGCGGCACCATAGTGCTCTTCGGTGGCTGCCCGGAAGGCACAAACGTAACTTACGACACACATAGACTTCATTATGATGAATTGACCTTAACCGGTTCGTTTCACTTTACCCCAGAGGATGTCAGAACCGCTTATCAGGCCCTTACGGAAAAGGCCATTGACCTGTCTTCGCTTATTTCAGGAGAGTTCCCTCTTAAAGATATAGAAAAGGCCTTTGCCCTCTTAAGAGAAGGTAAAGGGATAAAGTACGCTTTAAAGCCGTGAGAATAAAAATCCCCCTTTATGTTTTTCTGCACCCTGCACCCTGACAACTGCCCCCTCTAAACAGTTACAAGTTGATTAGATTTCTGTGATAGAATAAATTACCATGAAAGCTATTGTTGCAATGAGCGGTGGAGTTGATTCTTCTGTTGCCGCATATTTGTTGAAAAAACAGGGTGTTCAGGTAATCGGAATAAGCTTTGAGCTCTGGGACAAAAGGGATTTAACAAACTCCAATGTATGTTGTTCAATAGAAACTATCGAGCTTGCAAAATCCGTTGCAGACAAATTAGGTATAGAGCATTATACGGTTGATGTCAGAGATGCCTTTTACAGACATGTGATCGAGGATTTTTGTGCATCGTATATTGAAGGGATAACGCCGAATCCGTGCATATTGTGCAATAAATATATAAAATTCGATTTCCTCCTCAAAAAAGCTGAAGAGCTCGGCGCGGAAGTAGTGGCAACAGGCCATTACGCAAGAATCGGGAAAAGACAGAACACAGAGCACAAAGCACAGAACTCAGAACTCAGAACTCAGATAACAGACAAGGAAGAAGAGGCAGCAGGCAGAGAGAGGGTTCTTTTGCAAAAAGGACTTGATCCTAAAAAAGACCAGTCCTATGTTTTGTATGTGATGAAACAGGAAGAACTCTCGAAAACCGTATTCCCCCTTGGAGAAATGAGAAAAGAAGAGACCCGTGCAATTGCCGGTGAGCTTGGCCTTGCAACTGCCCTGAGGGCCGAGAGCCAGGAGATTTGCTTTGTCGGCGATGACAAGTACGCTGATTTCATAAAAGGATTTTCCCCTGAATCAGTGCGTCCCGGCCCGATTATTAATACAAGTGGAAAAGTTATCGGTGAACACAAAGGGATTGCATTTTATACAATCGGTCAGAGAAAAGGCCTTGGGATATCATCTCTGAAACCCCATTATGTGGCTGATATAAACCGCAAAAGCAATACTGTAATTGTCGGTTCAAGAGAAGATGCCATGAAAAAAAACTTTAAGGTCAGGGAATTAAACTGGATATCCATTGACTTCCTCTCAACCCCTCTGTCGGCCAATGTCAAAATACGCTCGACAACAAAAGAAATGCCTGCGATAATAAGCCCCGCAGAAAATGGAAAGGTAATTGTTGAATTTGAGAAACCACAATGGGCGCCTGCTCCAGGCCAGAGCGCAGTCTTTTACAGCGGCGATGTAGTCATCGGAGGGGGGATCATTGAATGGTTATGACAGGGATAGATATTCGTATACTATATATTCAAAATCTTCATCCCGCTGCCCGCAGAAATCGCGGTCTTCATTGCATTGCAGGTAAAATCATTTGCCTTAACAAAAGCTTCTTTTACACTGTAGCCAAGCGCCAGACAAGCTGTAACAGCCGCTGAAAAGACGCATCCTGTACCATGAAATTCTCCTTCAAGCCTTTCATTCTCAAGGGTTAAAAATTCCTCTCCGTCAAAAAGCAGATCCATAGCCTTACCCTGCAAATGTCCACCGGTAACTATCACTGTTTCAGCGCCATAATCCCTGAGCTTTACTGCAGCGTCTTTCATCCCTGTTTCACCCTGAATATCTATCCCCGTTAAAACCGATGCCTCATTTATATTAGGTGTAATAACTTTTGATAATGGGAATAAATATTTCTTTACTGCCTCAGGAAGACCTTCTTTTACAAGCTCTACGCCTGTGGATGAAGCTAAGATCGGATCTACGACGAGATTCTCAAGAGAACCTTCCCTGATCTTTCCGGCAATTATCTCAACGATATCCGGAGAGTAAAGCATCCCTGTTTTCAGGGCATCCGGCCGGATATCCTTCAAAAGGGACCCTGTCTGATCTGAAAAAAAATCATTCGGCAGCTCCAGGATATTTGAAACTCCCTCTGTATTTTGTGCAGTTAAGACAGAAGGAATACTGAGGCCGTAAACACCCATGCGCTGAAAAGTCCTTAAGTCCGCCTGCAGGCCTGCGCCCCCTGTGGGGTCGGATCCTGCTATGGTGAGCGCAATCTTATGCATTTTCATGGAAAGACTATATCAACTTGTATATAATATTTTCAAGAAAAGGAGGAGATATGCAGGAAGAACTCCTGGAAGTCGTCAACGAAACAGGTGAAATAATCAGGACCCTCCCGCGTTCGGAAATACACGGCAACCCTTCATTAATCCACAGGGTCGTACATGTCCTTGTTTTTAATGAGAAGGGAGAACTTTTTCTTCAGAAACGTTCAATAAACAAGGATGTGGCCGCCGGGAAATGGGATACATCTGTCGGCGGACATGTCAATTCAGGTGAAACGATCAGCGAAGCCGCAAAACGGGAAATGGAAGAAGAGCTCGGTATTACTACATGTGACCCTGAATTCCTGTACACTTACATTCATTCAAACCCCTATGAAACTGAACTCGTATACACGTATTACTGCATCTATGACGGGGAAATAAATTTCCAGGAAGATGAGATTGACGAGGTGCGCCCATGGTCATTGGATGAAATCAGGTTCAATACAGGAAATGGTATCCTCAGTGATAATTTTGAATATGAAATTGAGAAATATATGACTACTTACACAGGCACAAAGGCACAGAGTATCAAAGGGACAAAGTGAAAGAAAAGGATAAAAATTTGCGTTATATTTCTCTTAAACTTTGTGCCTCTGTGCCTTTGCCACTTTGCGCCTGAGTAGTTATTCAGGAAGCTTATAGCCGACACCGGCAAACTGAATATTGGCAGGGTCTTCACAGCGCGGGGGCGATACTGCATGCACACCGCCGCATTTCTCACATTTACCGACAAATGTCTTCAGCATAAACTTCTCCCCGCAACCCTTACACGTTGCCTCCAGGCCGCCATGGGGAATAGGCTGGTCTTTTATTTCCCCTCCGTGTGCATTATAAACAAACTCTACGAGCTCCTTTCCTTCAGAGAATGGACCTGCTCCGCCATCTCCACAGCTACCACAACCTCCCATTTCAACACCTCCTGTTTTTAGTGATTATTAATTTTTATATTTTTGTAATGCTTATATTTTACGGATATGATGGATTAAAAAATATGAGCTAAATCATGATATCCAATGCTCCCGGATTGTTACAGAACATCCCGGTGACGGTCGCGCAGTCAATACTGCCTGATGATTTTTATAAAAAAGTGGTATCTTTGATATAGAATATACACATCTACTGAAAGGAGGGGACGACAGGTTCGACGCTGCTTTTTAGGTTGGAGGAGAAGCCTTTAAGAAGAGGAATTTGACAATGAAGGATATCGATAACGCAATTAACAGACCGGGGAGAAAGGCTTATGGCAGGGGAAAATAACGGGGAAATAACTGCGCCGTCACAGGTCAAGCTGTTTGTCGGAATGCTGTCTCAGGATATCTCTCTTTTTGAACAACTAACCGGCATTCTCACAAATATCTTTGGCCCTTCTGATATTGAAAGCCCTGTCTGGTCATGGGAGCATACGACATATTATCAGGAGGAAATGGGCGCCGGCCTTAAAAGAAAATTCATTTTCTTTGAGAAACTGATTAACCCCGGAGATATTGCTGAAATAAAATTAAAAACAGTTGAGCTTGAAAAACAGTATCTTAATGAAAGCAGCGGGAGAAAAATAAATCTTGATCCGGGTTATCTGGATGCAGCAAAGCTGGTTCTTGTTTCAACAAAAAATTTTTCTCACAGAATCTATCTCAGTAATGGCATTTATGGAGAGGTCACCCTCATTTATTCAGGCAAAAACTACCGGTCACTACCATATACATTTCCTGATTATAAAACTGAGGAATACCTTGAGGTTTTTAAAAAAGCACGGGAGAGATATAAGGAGCAGGTGAAATGATTTTATCTAAATCCGGATATATTTTCTCAGGGTCATTTTAAGGCCCGAAAAGACAAACCTTTCTCTCAGGCATTAGAGATTTCAGTTGTCAGCCTCTCCAGCACACATTCACAGTAATGTATTTATAATTTAAAATTAAAGCTTGATTTTTAAATTATAATATGCAAAAGTAGGTTACAGTGAAAAGACAATTAGAAAAAGTACTCATCTCCCGTCTAAATAAGTGGCGTTCCGTAGCCCTTTTGGGTTCGAGGCAGGTGGGTAAGTCTTACCTTTTGAAAGAAATTCTCAAGCGCCATCAGGGAAGAATTATATCTTTCGATGACCCTCTGGAGAGAGCGGAAGCAGCAAAAGACCCGCTAAGATATGTAGAGCATCGGTTTCAACCGCGGAAATATTTGTTTATTGACGAGGCAGCCAGGGTTCCTGAGATTTTCAGTGCGGTTAAAATACTTGTTGATCGCTATGATCCGAAGCCGACGGGTATATGTCTTGCCAACTCCGGGAATTACTTATTACTCCGCAGGATTAAAGAATCGCTTGCGGGAAGGATTAATCTGTTATCAGTTTATCCTCTCTCCTGGCAGGAACTTGCCGGTGCAAAGGAGACACCGGGCCTCATTTCGATCATCAATGATAATATGCCGGCTGAAATTTCTTCGCCTGAATCAATTGTAGAGATAAACCGGATGAGAGAAGAGAGAATTCTATGGGGCGGCTATCCAGCCCCCTCTCTTGCAGATGAGAGGGATGCACGGATTATCTGGAGTAGTGATTATATCAGGACATATATTCTCCCCCTGATTGTTGAACAATTTAATATACGTGATGTATCGGCATTTGAACAGGCAGCTAAAATATTATTCACGCAGAATGCTCAATTTTTTAATGCCAGCAGATTGGCTCAATTAACCGGAGTCAGTCAGCCGACTGCATCCAATTATACATACCAGTTGCAGGCAATGATGGTAATAGAGCTGGTAAATGTCTTTTTCAGAAACCCGGCCAAGCGTCTTGTAAAACAATCAAAACTCTATGTAACCGATCCACTCCTTTTGCATCAGCCCCTTGGAACAAATTTCTCTCTTCAATCAGCAATAGACCGCGGGCAAATCGGGCATATATACGAATCGTTTATCCTGAGTGAAATGAAAAAGACATTAGTGAATCACGATATCCATGCTGAAAACTTTACATGGAGGACCCAGGATGGCGCTGAGGTTGACATTATATTGTCGGCAACAGATGTGGTTGTCCCCCTTGAGGTAAAATGGTCAACCGAACCCTCCCGCGGGGATGCGTCCGGATTGCATTCATTTTTATCATGCTATCCGGAAATTGAAAAGGGATTTATTATTTATCCGGGAGAGAAGATAAAAAGAATTACAGAGAAAGTATTTGCCGTACCTGACTGGTGGCTCTTAGGCTGTTTTTAAACGGATAAATCGGTTCACTCCTCTTTTCCAAAGAGGGGAAGGGCAGACTTTTGCTATAGCCTGTAAAATATAAATGCCATGAAATCCATAAAAAATAAAGACATTGAATTAAATGACCGGTTTGTCCATGCCCTCCGTCTTATGGAAGATACCGGCAGGAATGTCTTTGTAACCGGAAGGGCCGGCACCGGGAAATCAACCCTTCTGCAGTATTTCAGGAAGAGCACAAAAAAGAACGTTGCAGTGCTTGCGCCAACAGGGGTTGCTGCAGTAAATGTAAAGGGGCAGACCATTCATTCTTTCTTCAGTTTCAGGCTGGATGTAACACCGGACACTGTCGGGAGGATCAGGCCGCGGGATAAAGACATATATAAAAAACTCGATGCAATTGTCATTGACGAAATCTCAATGGTCAGGGCAGACCTGCTCGATTGTGTGGACATATTTCTCAAAAAACACGGCAGAAAAAAAGCACGGCCCTTCGGAGGAATCCAGATGATCTTTATCGGCGACCTCTATCAGTTACCGCCGGTTGTGACATCACGGGAAAAGGCGCTTTTTCAGGATCATTACAAAAGCCCCTACTTTTTCAGCGCCGGGGTTTTTGATGAAGATCTGCTGTCCGGCCAGAAGGCAACCTTTGAAATGGAGCTTATTGAGCTTGAAAAAGTCTACCGGCAGAAGGATGATAAATTTCTTGATATTCTCAATGCGATCAGAAATAATTCCGTGACGGATGATGATATCAGAGAAATAAATAAACGATTCAATCCGGACTTTGAAAATATTCCCGGAGAATTTTATATTTACCTCACAACAACAAATGCCCTGGCAGAAAATATCAACATGAGTAAACTTTCAGAGCTGCCTGCTGAAGAGCATCACTATGAAGGTACGATTAAAGGGGATTTTGGAACAAAGGCACTGCCCACTGTACTTGATCTCGCCCTTAAAAAGGGCGCACAGGTAATGCTCCTGAACAACGATTCTCTCGGCCGCTGGATAAACGGAAGTATCGGCAGGATCGCTGAAATTGATGAGGATGAGGATTATCCTGATGTGCTCCGTGTGGAGCTTGCTGACAATGAGATTGTTGATGTCCTTCCTTATGAATGGGAGATGTATGAATTCTCCTATAATAAAGAGATGTCCAGGATAATCCCGGAAAGGATCGGATCCTTTACCCAGTATCCGCTGAAGCTTGCCTGGGCTGTAACAATCCATAAATCACAGGGCATGACCTTTGACAGGGTCGTTATAGACATCGGAAGGGGGACGTTCTCACACGGGCAGCTTTACGTAGCGCTGAGCCGCTGCACTACAATGAACGGGCTCATCCTCAAAAAGCCGGTACATAAAAAACATGTCCTTCTCGACAGGCGGGTAGTAGGATTCGTCACACGTTACCAGTATAAGCAGGCAGAAAAAAGGCTTTCATTGGAAGACAGGCTTGCCCTCCTTGATGATGCAATAAAGGGGAAGAAAAAACTTGAGATTGTCTACCTGAAAACAAAAGACGAAAAATCAAAGAGGACAATTATCCCGAACTACTCCGGGGAACTGGAATACCAGGGGAGAAAATTCCCGGGTGTCAGGGCATTCTGCACAAACAGACAGGATGAGAGGGTATTTCATCTTGAAAGGATACTTGAGATGAAAATAGTGGATTGAAATGAACTACTCCGCAGCAGAGCTGCGAGGTATCAAACTGCCTATGACGTCATTCCCGTGGAAACGGGAATCCAGAGAGCAAACGGACTGGATTCCCGATCGGGGTCGGGAATGACAGACAAAGGAGTAGATAATTAAACCCCTGAAAAATCCTTTATTCAGATTTTATATTTACCCGTATACCCTCTCGGCGTTACCATCCGGTTATTCCATGTAAAAGTTTGAGAATTGCCGATTATTACCGTGCTCTGCATGTCTATTTTATGGCCGGACATATTCCCGAGATCAGTGATGGTTATCTTTTCTTCATCCCTCATGGCAGACCTTACTATGCCGACCGGCGTTTGAGGAGGCCTGAATCTCAGGATTATATCCCTTGCTTTATTAATATGTTCTTTTCTGCCTTTGCTCTTCGGGTTATAAATAATTATCACAAAATCAGCAGAGGCTGCTGCCTCAATCCGTTTCTCTATCAGTTCCCAGGGAGTCAGAAGATCACTCAGACTAATTGAGGCAAAGTCATGCATGAGAGGCGCACCGAGCCTTGCCGCACAGGAACCGAGTGCAGGAATGCCGGGTACCACTTCAATTGCAGGCATCCTGTCTGTGTTCCGTGTTCCGTGTCCTGCCCCCTGCCCCCTGCACCCTGCGCCCTGATTTTTAAGTATCTCAAAAACCAGACCCGCCATTGCATAAATCCCCGGATCTCCGCTGCAGATGACCGCAACTTTTTTACCCGGCCGCGCGAGCTCAACCGCCTTTGAGCATCTGTCCACTTCCTGCCGCATGCCTGAAGACATTATGTCTTTGTCCCTTATCAATTCCCGGATAAGATCAAGATAGGTTTTATAGCCTACAATAATCTCCGAATCCTGAATTGCCTTTTTTGCAGCAGGAGTCAGATGTTCCGTACTTCCGGGGCCAATCCCTACAACGTAAATTCTGCCTTTGCTATTGCTAATGTCACGTTCCCCCTTTTCTCTTTCGGTACAATTACAGCGCAATCACTCTGCGTCTTTTTTGCTCCTAAAACAGCGGCCGGCTCTGCAACCGCCACTGCTCCCGTAGCAGCTTTGACAGCTTCCGATTTTGCGATATTATATGTAAACGCAGCATTGTTTAAATCATCCTTTGAAAAAAATTCAATGGCAAGCGCGTTATCACGGGCAAATTCAAGCAGTCCTTTTTCGTCTTTTTTTAAATCAATTGTGCAAACACTCCTGATGGAGCCTGCAGACAGTTTTTCCCTCTGCAGAATTGCATCGACCGTTTCTTTTATTTCTTCTTTTGCAGTTCCCCGGTTACAGCCGATACCGGCAAACAGATTTCTGGGCCTTAAAAAAAGGGCATCCTGCTCCATGATATTATTCGAAATGATTATATCAGCCTGATCCGGTGAGTTCACGATAGTAAACTCTTCCGGCATTTTTTCCGTATTCAGCGGATAATCAGTATGCACTTTTATTTTCCGGTTATTTACAACTTTTGCGCTGAGATTTTTGAGCTTTTCAAAGTCCTCTATATAAAGATTGTTCTCTGATGCCCAGATATCGAGTGCAAGTTTGCCCTGCACATCGGAAGCTGTTGTTATTATTGCCTGTGCACCGAGAAAATCGGAGATTTTTTGTGCAAGCATATTGGCGCCGCCGATGTGGCCGCTCAGGAGGCTGATTACAAAGGAACCTTTTTCATCAAGAACCACTACCGCGGGATCGGTTTTCTTGTCTTTCAACAGAGGCGCAACTGCACGTACTGCAATCCCTGTTGCCATGATGCAGATAATTTTTTTTGAGGTCGTCCATTTATCTGCAAATACTGCTGTATTAAATCTCACCATTTCTGAATCGGGGAAAAATTCTTTGAGCCTTTGCGCAAGATTGAGACCATTATTGGTTATGTAGAATATTATTTGTCTGTGGTCTGTGGTCTGTGGTCTGTGGTCTGTTTTATTTTCTGAATCCATGTTTGAAATCCCTGTGATAAAGCCTTGATTCCTTTTTCAACAATTCTTCAGATGCCCTGAGAGCTTCTCCTACATAAATCAAGGCCGTCTTTTGGATCCCGGCCTCTTTAACTTTGCCTGCAATATCTTTCAACGTTCCCCTGACAACTCTCTCCTCCGGCCATGATACCCTTTCCATCACTACCACAGGGGTATCTTGAGGATAGCCTTTCAGCAATTCATCCCTGACATTTTCAATCATCCCCACGCTCAAAAATATCACCATCAGGGCCCGGTGTTTTGCAAGCTTTCCTAATCCCTCTCTCTCCGGCACAGGAGTTCTGCCCTCAATTCGGGTAAAGATAACCGTCTGGCTTATTTCAGGGATAGTAAGTTCCTGTCCCAGTACCGCTGCCCCTGCCATAGCAGAGGAGACGCCGGGAATGACCTCATATGAAATATCCAGTTCGCGCAGCCTTTCTATCTGCTCGGATATGGCGCCGTAAAAGGACGGGTCCCCTGTGTGAAGCCGCACAACCGATTTATTGTTTTTAACGGATTCCTCAATCATCTCTATTATCTCATCCAGCGTCATGCCTGCCGAATCATGAATTTCCGCTTTTATCCCGTTAAGCAGTGCAGGATTTACAAGACTTCCGGCGTAAATAACCAGATCAGCATTATCGAGCAATTTTCTGCCCTTGACAGTAATCAGCTCAGGGTCACCGGCACCGGCCCCTATGAAATAAACCTTAGACCTTTTCGACATTGTGCACCCTTTCTGAAATAAATTCCCGGATATTTTTTATTACATTAATTATTTCGTCTGTTTGGGGGAGTACCTCAGCCAGACTGTTTACATATCCCCTTTCCTGCAACAATTTACAGGTGCCCCTGAAATTCAGGTCATAGACCCATGAGAGCTTCATTAATTTAAAATCATTCAGGTTTCTCACCTCTGAATAAGGCGCTATTTTCTTGTTTTTGATACTCTCCAGCATGCGCTCCGAATATCCCGGTGTATCGGGCATACCGTGAGCTGTTGCCGATGCCTTTTGGTCATCCGGGCTTTTATAAAATTCAATGAAAACGCGGTACACATCCAGTTTGTCCGCATCCCGGATCAGCTTTATAAAGAACTTCGTTCTCTCTTCCACTGTAGTCGGCACTGCGAGAGTGCTGTGGAATTTCACAGCCAGTGTGATTAATTCCTGCTCCCAGGGTAACAGGTTCCCAAGGATTTTTTCCTGGATCAAAGTCTTTGCCCCAAGAAGTCCGTGATTAACGGATACAGCATCTTTAAAGGTTTTATACTTCGCATATTGCGGAAATCTTCCTATGTCATGAAAAAGGGCGACTGTTTCAGCCAGTATCATTTCATTCTCTTTCAGGGATAAATCCCGGCCTATATCAATTATATTTCTGCATACATGACGGGTATGCTCCACTTTAAGCATAATGTTTCTCTGATATTCCTCATTAGACGAGTAAAAAGATTTTGTGTAATCAGAAAACCACTTCTTCAGATAAATTAAATCGTCTTCAGTCATTTCTTTTCTCCAATGTAACTACTCAGGTACAAAGTGGCAAAGGCACACAGGTACAAAGGGTTACAGAAATACAGGAAAAGTTTTTCATCCTTTTTTTCACTTTGTGCCTACCTGAATAGTAATTTTCCAATAACAATAAATACCGGATTCAAAGCGCTCATATGTCTTCTCTGCCCGATCACCTTTGATCTCGAAATCGAAACTTCACTAACGCGGACTTCAAAATTGTTTTGCTCAAGACACTGCATTGCTTCGTTCAGCGTTTCGATAGTCGTTGCATTGACAACAATGATACCCGAAGTCATTTCCGTACTGATAACATTAACAATATCATACAGGCGGCCTGAGCTGCCGCCTATAAAAACCCTGTCAGGCGGAGGCAATGCCTTTAGCGCTTCAGGCGCTTCACCCTCTATTATGTCAAGATTATCAGTTTCAAATCTCTCTTTATTTGCATTTAAGTATTTGATCTGTTCTTCACTCTTTTCAACTGCATAAACTTTTAATTCAGGGCAAAGCCTCGCTGCCTCCACAGACACAGAACCTGAACCGGCCCCTAAATCCCAGAAAACCCCTTTTTGCGGAAGCATCAGTTTATGAATTGTCACAGCCCTTACTTCATCCTTTGTAATCAGACCCTTTGAGTGTTGAATTTCCGTTTCTTTCAGCCCGAATCTTATTTCTGAGAGCTGAGAGCTGATCGCTGAAAGCTCTTTATTGTCTGTGTTCTGAACAATCACCACCACATTCGGATGCTCAAACGATTGACCGGAAATCTCCTGAGGTCTTCCTTCTGTAATTTTTTCATCCGGATAGCCGAGCTTTTCACAAACATACATTTTCAGGGCTGAAAGCTGAGATCTGAGAGCTGACGGCTTCAAAATCTCTTTTGCAATCTCTGTTGGATTATTTATTTTATCGGTAAGAATCGCGATCTTATTATGTTTTTTGAGAAGCCCCGGCAAGTCGGTAATTTCGTATTCAGGTTTTCTCCTCTTCGCAGGATCAGGCCCGCCGTGAAGGCTCATTAAAAGTGCATTATTTGATGTCTCCCTTATCCTGGAAAATGCCACCTGAATACTCGAAAGGTCAGGGTAAATCTCTACTGCGTCTTGCCCCAATTTCTCCACAACCAGCCGCCCGATACCGAAAAACATGGGATCACCGGTAGCCAGGAGAGTTATCTTTTTTTCCCGGTAATTGTCAACGATGTAATCAAGAGTTTCATAAACACTGCCGTGCACAATGATCCTGTCTTTAACATCTTCATACTCATGACAGGTTTGAAAAACCTCAAGGAGTCTGCTGTTTGCAAGGACAACATCCGAATTGAGCAGAACGTCCCTCGCCCGCTTATCAAGTGGCCTGTAGCCTATTCCTATGACATTGAGTTTATTCATTTTTAGCTATTTAGCTCTGATCATTCATCCGTTGAACAAACAGAATTTCCGCTCAGGGAAATGATATTATATCAAAGTTTTCAATCTCAAAAGTGGTTAACTCTCAAATTCCCGCTTTTTCTAATCAGAACCCAGGACATGGTCTATCAATATATCTCCGGTATATGGTGAATTGTAATTGATACGAAAATCAATTACAATTAATAATGGCTTTACAATTGACTTATTAATCAAGTTGATAATTGACGAATCCATCAATTTAATATAGAATAGTTTATATAATTGATAAAGGAGTCAAGTTCATGCAAGATATTATCTCCGCTCTGCTTGGTCAAATTATTCTTGAGGGGAAAAAGCAGGGCCTGGAACAGAAAGATATTTCACACAAGGCAGGGATATCACAGGAAACCCTGTCTCGTGCAAAAAAGGCATCCGACATACAGCTTTCGACCCTCATCCGGCTGGCTGGCGCTGTTGGGCTGAGAGTGGCGCTCGTCCAGGGACGCCCTGTTCTTAATAAGATTCTCTCAGGAGACCTGTTTGGTGAAGACTGACCGTGAAGCCGTAGTCTGGACACGCACAGGAATGCGGCCGGTGAAGATGGGGCGCATTTATCTGACTGATTCCGAGTGTAGATTTACCTATAACGAAGACTTTCTCATAACCGGTCTGCCCGGTGTCGGCCTGCTCTACCCTCCGGAAATCATTCAGCAGACAACGATTGTTCGCTCCCGTTCCGAATTTTTTGATTTCCTTCCTCCTGTTCAATCCCTGATACCTCCGAGAGGAGAAAGGAATTTTCAACGGCAGCTCATTCTGAGTTACTTAGCCAAAAAAGGCATCCACCCCTCCAAAGGGTTTGATGCGGATTGGGAAATTTTGATGATAGCCGGACACGGAGGCATAGGCCATTTAGATATATTCCAGGATGATGAGAAGGCTGTCGAGTGGTATTCTGTTCCTGCAAGACATGAACTTTTTAAGATTTCGGATGACTTCGGGTTCTCCCTGAAAGAGTTCCTGACCTGGTTTGATGGCGATGCCGAAGGATTTATACAGATCATCGGGGCCACACCCACTGTCGGCGGCGCTATCCCGAAACTTCTGATGACGATTCCAGAGTCCGGATGGAACGGTCAGGTCGGGCTTCCCAGTAAAATCGGCGCTCACGGTATAACAGATGTGATTCTGAAATTTGAGCAGACAGGAAGCTATCCCGGCATTATCGAACTGGAAGCCCTGGCCCTGGACCTGCATCAGGAGGCGGGGTTCGATGTGCCGCGCAGATGGAAAACCATTATTAATGATATTCCAACATTTGTAATCGAACGATTTGACCGTGATAAAAATTGCACTCCCCTGTTCACCGAGACATTATATTCCATATTTGCTTCAGGAGATCAGAGCATAACAAACTCTTACAGCACCACCTACGACGCAATCGGACGGGCCATTGACCGTTCGCCCATTGACTTGGTTACGGACAGGAAGTCCGCAAAACAATATCTCCTGAAACGGCTGTTGCTCGCCCTGGCAACCGGCAACGGTGACATGCACCTGGAGAATCTCTCGATTATAAACAGGGAAAACACCCTCTCCTTTTCACCTGTCTACGATCCGACACCCATGAGGGCTTACAGTATTCACAACCTGTTAACTCCGATGCCGTTCGGGCAGTACGGAGAGGTCTGCCTGGGCAAAGCCCTCTTGCGCTTTACAAGAAACCTTGGTTTCAGGAAGAAAAATCTGCTGGATCTGATAGAAGAAGTTCTTGCCATAACAAAAGACTATAGGGAGGGCATTCAGGCATTAAAGAGCCTCCCCGCTAAAAACAGGGAGAACCTGATTTCCATTGTTGACTCGATTAAGGCTGATCTGAGAGAAATAAAATAACGGGGGCCTGACGAACTGCGTAACATAAAGGTTGCGGCTACATAAATCGCTCAATTTAGATCAAAGAAATTGAACATTTTAGATTATTTTTTCATAGGTATCATTGACGATCACTCTTAATTAAGAATATAATATTGAATATCCTTTCTTAGTAATTAAGTTACTAAAAGACTTAATTACATATATTGCATAGCATTATCTAAGCAATTTCACACCTTTTAGAAGTGTCGGGGGGATGAACTGTTTTTCTTTAACTTATATATCAGCCGGATAATGCCGAAGGAGAGATAGGCTTTAGATAAATGGGGAAAAAACTGAATATTATATGTTGTTTTCTTTAAGCAGGAGGGGGATCATGAAAATCAAGGAAGGAAATTATTTCAATTTTGCATTCATACTGATTTTCTGTATGACATCATTCCTGATGCTGTTGCCGGATAATGCATTGAGCATGGAGACAGCCCCCCGGATTGCAGCAGGAGAATATCACACCATAGAACTTAAATCAAACGGGACCTTGTGGGCATGGGGATACAATAATTACGGTCAATTAGGCGACGGCACAACAACTGATAAGTCCTCTCCAACTCAGATAGGGATTGACAACACATGGGTTGAAATTGCAGCAGGATACTATCACACCATAGCGCTTAAATCAGACGGGACCTTGTGGGCATGGGGATACAATAATTACGGTCAATTAGGCGACGGCACAACAACTGATAAGTCCTCTCCAACTCCGATAGGGACTGACAACACATGGGTTGAGATTGCAGCAGATGGCTTTCACACCATAGCGCTTAAATCAGACGGGACCTTGTGGGCATGGGGATACAATGGCGACGGTCAATTAGGCGACGGCTCAACTATAAATCAGTCCTCTCCAACTCAGATAGGGACTGACAACACATGGGTTGAGATTGCAGCAGGGGGCCATCACACCATAGCGCTCAAATCAGACGGAACCTTGTGGGCATGGGGATACAATGGTTACGGTCAATTAGGCGACGGCTCAACTATAAATCAGTCCTCTCCAACTCAGATAGGGACTGACAACACATGGGTTGAGATTGCAGCAGGTCACCATCACACCATAGCGCTCAAATCAGACGGAACCTTGTGGGCATGGGGATACAATGGTTACGGTCAATTAGGTGATGGCTCAACTATAAATCAGTCCTCTCCAACTCAGATAGGAATTGACAACACATGGGTTGAGATTGCAGCAGATGGCTATCACACTATAGCGCTTAAATCAGACGGAACCCTGTGGGCATGGGGATACAATGGTTACGGTCAATTAGGCGACGGCTCAACTATAAATCAGTCCTCTCCAACTCAGATAGGGACTGACAACACATGGGTTGAAATTGCAGCAGGATACTTTCACACCATAGCGCTTAAATCAGACGGGATCTTGTGGGCATGGGGAAGGAATAATTACGGTCAATTAGGCGACGGCTCAACAACTGATAAGTCCTCTCCGACACAGATAGGGACTGACAACACATGGGTTGAAATTACAACAGGATACTATCACACCATAACGCTCAAATCAGACGGGACCTTGTGGGCATGGGGAAGGAATAATTACGGTCAATTAGGCGACGGCTCAACAACTGATAAGTCCTCTCCGACACAGATAGGGACTGATGTTGACAACACATGGGTTGAGATTGCAGCAGGATACTATCACACTATAGCGCTCAAATCAGACGGGAGCTTGTGGGCATGGGGAAGGAACTATTACGGTCAATTAGGCGACGGCTCAACAACTGATAAAAACATGCCGGCAAAGATCACCAATCCACCTGACGCTGATGCAGGCGGGCCATATACAGAGACAGAAGGTCAGGCAATTCTTCTGGACGGTTCAGGCTCAACAGATTCGGATGGGACTATAACTCTATATGAATGGGATATAGATAATGACGGAACGTATGACTACAGTTCAACTTCCCCGACCCAGAGCCACACCTATACCCAGAACGGTATATACACTGTGACCCTGAGGGTCACGGATGACGTCGGCGCAACAGCCCTCTCAGCAACCACTGCAACAATCTCGGACACCTCGCCGACAGCGGATTTTAACGGATCTCCGTTGAGCGGGGAACAGCCGTTTACCGTAAACTTCACCAATAATTCCACGGGTTACGACACGCCGTTAACCTATGCATGGGACTTTGATAATAATGGTTCGACAGATTCAACCCTTACCAACCCGACATATGCTTACAGCTCCGGCGGTCAATATTCAGTAAAATTAACGGTTACAGATTCAGACAGCAGCACAAATTCATTAACAATGACCGATTACATAACTGTCTGTTATCGTCCTGCGATTATCGAGAGTACCGGTTCTGAGTATGATACTCTTCAGGGTGCATATGACGCAGCCGCGGAGGGAGATGTTATCATGATGCGCGCTTTAAGCCTGGTTGAAAATCTTTCCATCAACCAAAACATATCAGTTACAATGAGAGGCGGATATAACTGCGATCACTCTACACAAACCGGTATTACTGTAATAAACGGGAACATGACAATCAGCAGCGGAACGGTGACAATAGAGAGCGGGACGCTGGAAGTGCAATAGGACTTAAGCATTTGGCTGCATATAAAAGGAGCAAACAGGGTCAAGTCTTGCATTTTGACTTTTCAAAAAGAGCATCAGCAAAAGACCGTGATGCGTAACGAGTAACGGGAGAAAAGCAGGGATATGAACAAAAATACGATTCAAAAACTACAGAGCCAATTTGACACCTTGGCCCAACATATGCCGGAAACGGATATGGAATTCTGGTTTGCCAGGGACTTACAGGAACCGTTGGGATATGCGTGGTGGGAGAACTTTCTCACCGCTATCAATCGAGCAATATCCTCTTGTGAAACAACAGGTTATACGCCAAGCGATCATTTTCGTGGCGTCACGAAATTGATTACTAATGGCAAGGGCGGGCAACGGGAAATTGAAGATTTTATGCTCACCCGTTACGCCTGTTATTTAATCGCCCAAAATGGTGACCCCCGTAAAGAACCCATTGCTTTTGCACAAAGCTACTTTGCTCTGCAAACCCGCAAGCAAGAGCTTTTAGAAGATCGGATGCAGTTGATAGCTCGGATGGAGGCCCGTGATCGTCTCAAGGAATCCGAAAAGGCACTTTCTCAGAATATCTACGAACGCGGCACGGAGGGTGAGATCAGAAGAAAAGAAAATA
>BDSY01000022.1 GCA_002897895.1 bacterium BMS3Abin06 | reverse complement strand
CAGATTGCAGTTAACTTACCATTCGCTTGAAAAGAGCATGGAGCTTCTTAAAGAAAAACAGGCCCAGCTTGTGGAATCCGAAAAACGCGCTTCATTAGGCCTGCTCGTCTCCGGGGTTGCCCATGAACTAAACAATCCTTTAAATAACATCTCTCTTATTGCGGAAAGAATGGCTGAAGAACGGGAAGATCTTTCAAGGGAAGAAGTAAAAGGATTAAATAACATTCTGTGGCAGTGCGAGCGTGCCAAGCATATTGTTGACAGTCTGCTCGATTTCGCCAGGGCAAGGAAGTCCACTGTCATGGAAAGACTGGATATTGTGCGTGTCATAAAAGAGTCTGTTAATCTTGTTGACAACCAGTTAAGAATAAACAATATAGATTTAGAGCAGGATATTCCGGATCTATCCCTTTTTATTAACGGAAACCGCAGTAAACTGGAACAGATTTTTGTAAGCATTTTTACAAATGCCATCCAGGCAATGAAGGATAACGGAACTTTAACCATAAATCTCAACGCGGACAGAGAGGATAAAAGTGTGATCATAAAGATCAGTGACACCGGACCGGGGATACCTGAAGAAGATATCAAAAATATTTTTGACCCTTTCTTTACAACCAAGCCTGTTGGTGAGGGCACAGGGCTTGGGTTGTCGGTATGCCACAGCCTGGTACGGGAGCATAACGGGGAGATCGGGGTTAAAAGCAAATTAGGTAAAGGAACTGTTTTTACACTAAAATTTCCGCAATATGAAGAATGTGTTACCTGATTTTAATCTTTTTTAAAAGAGGCTCTTGCAAAAGTCCCTGCAAAACGTCCTGTGCCGTCATACCCGTGAAAACGAGTATCCAGAAGTCTTTGTTTTTTAAAGAAACTGGATTCCCGATTACTACCCCGGGAATGACAAAACAAGACTTTTGCAAGAGCCTCAGAATTATGAAATTATAAATCGTTCAATAAAAAAGATAACCGGAGACAAATATTTAAATTATTTTATGCATTTATTAACATTTTTAAGTTGACAACTGAAAAATTTCGGGTTAATTATTACTTATATAGAGTCTTTGCATAAACATAACAATTGAGCCGTCATCCCGCATTCTGTAATCGGGCATGACGAAAATAAAAAACAAAGGAGGTTTGGGAGATGAATTTAGAACTTACGGATCAAGAAAGAGATAAGCTTATTGAAATGCTTGAAAATTTCATACCTAATCTCAGGGCGGAAATTGCTTCAGGCGTTAAACACGACTGGAAAGTAAAGTTGCATGAAGAGGAGGATATATTAAAAGTTGTTCTGGAGAAACTGAAGGGATTGAAATAAACTCGCTTTATATTACTGCAAAAATAACAAAAGATCCGAAAACTGCCGATACAGGCGCAGTCCTTTTGTTACCGTCAGTAAATGGACGACTCTGACTTACCCGGAGAGCTGCTGGAGACTCATGCCATGCCTAATGTTTATTTTTGTAAGTGCTGATTTGAAACGTTTTTCTTTTTTTCGCTTTTAACCGGCGAAATAATTAAATTCCTGCCATCAGTTAAAATTTCAAGGGAAGTTTCCATATCAACTCTAAAAAAATCCATAACTTGATCCGTTGCATGCAAAAGGTTATACATGATGAGTCTGGAACTATGATTTCTCTGAATGTTGACACGACCCGTAGTGATTGTGCTATTTTTACAGGCATCCACTTACACGGGCCATATACCACATATATCTGGCCGTCACAATCTTATGTTGTTGATGGGTAAGCAGCAGGAAATCACGTTGACCGGATCAGGGAGGACTTTTAATGAATAAAAAATATGTATGGCTGGCATTATCAGTACTGCTGTTTTCATCATCTGTTTTTTCTCAACAGCCGCATGCCTCGGAAGAGAAAACAGGCAATACTTTTTTCATATCCGGTACTGCCCTTGACACACACAACGAGCCTGTCAAAGAAGCCCGTATCAGACTGCTTGTAAACGGCCGGCACCAGAAGCTTATGGCTGAACATAAACTAAAGGATGAGATCGAGACCTCTTCTCTAGGCACCTATCAGGCTGAATTCAATCTTCCATCAGGACAGATAAAGACGGATATTCAGCTTGAGGTCTCAAAGACAAGCTTCCGCAAGATTACTGTTGGTTTTACAAAAAACGACTTTGCGCAAAAGGGACATAATTTCTATATTGTCAGGAATATTGAAATGCCCCGAATCCTTGGCCCCGCATTTTATATATCGACCATTGTTTTCATATTAGCCTATATACTCATCTCGTTTGAGCTGCTCCACCGTACACTGGCTGCAATGCTGGGTGCAACCATAATGCTTATCATAACCTATACATTCGGCACGATTAATCCTGATTACCGGATTATCTCATTCGAGCGGGCAATGGGCGCTATTGACATGAATGTGGTATTCCTGCTTATGGGCATGATGATTATCGTAGGAATACTGAAACATACCGGTGTATTTCAGTGGTGCGCCTATAAATCATTCCAGATTGCACGCGGAAAGGTCATGATTCTCTCTATGGTCTTAATGACATTCACTGCAATTTCATCGGCATTCCTTGATAATGTGACAACCATGCTTCTCCTGACCCCGGTTACTATAGAGATCGCCATTGCCCTCGGGATATCGCCGCTAATGCTGTTAATGCCCGAGATACTTGCATCCAATATAGGCGGCACTGCGACCCTCATCGGTGACCCGCCGAATATAATGATAGGCTCTTATACCGGCCTTACATTTATGCAGTTCGTGAACAACCTTGCCCTGGTATGCGTTATCTCTATGGTGGTTCTCTTTGTGCATACAAAGCTTTTTTACGGCAAAAAATATGCGAGGGCAAAAATAGACGACATTGACGGCTTTATTGCAAAACTGAGAGAGGAATGCCGGATTACGGACAAAACACTTCTGGGTTACGGCCTCCTTGTCCTGGGGATGGTCATTGCCCTGTTTATCACCCACGGATACTGGCACATGGAAGTGAGTATCGCAGCGCTCTTCGGTGCAGGCATTCTCTTTACATACAGTATCCTGACAAAAAGGGTAAATCTGCTTGAACTCGTTGAAAAGGATATTGAGTGGACAACCCTTTTATTCTTTATGTTCCTTTTCATACTCGTAGGCGCGGTTGAAGAGACAGGGCTTCTGGCCCTGATTGCAGATTATGTGCTGGATTTATCGAAAGGGAATCTGACAATGGCTATCTGTCTGATTTTATGGGTTTCAGCCATTATGAGCGCCTTTGTGGATAACATTCCTTTTACAGCCACAATGCTGCCTATCACGGCCTATCTCACACAGGTCATACCCGGCGCAGCAGAGTCGAATGTGCTCTGGTGGGCGCTTGCGCTTGGTGCATGCTTCGGAGGAAATGGTACAATGATAGGAGCCAGTGCAAATGTAGTAACTGTGGGGATTGCCGAGGCAGCCGGTTATCCCATAAAGTTCATTTCATTCATGAAGGTTGCCTTTATATATATGATAATAAGCGTGGCAATCGCTAATGCATGGCTGCTTATATTCTTTTAAAAATGAATTGAGGAGAAACTATTATGGCAATAATATGTCCTATTCCAAAGATACTGCTCCCTGTAGACGAAAGCAAACATTCCGGAAGAGCGGTTGAGTTTACCGGTTGCCTGGGCGGTTTAATGGGAGATAGCCTCTCAGGTATTACGCTGTTACACGTTATGGAGGGCAGCTATGTCGGCGAGCATACGGATTATGTGGACTTCCGGGCGGAGATTTTAAAAAAGTCCGATACCATTAAAAAGTTCAAGGATCAGCATATTGAAAAAGATATCAGACCTTTCATGGATGAATGGGAAAAAATCCTGAGAGATTCAGGAATCAGGATTAAAATCGAAAAACTTATATTGGATGGAGAGCCTGCTCATGAAATAGTCCGTATAGCTGATGAAGGAGGGTTCTCAACGATTATAATGAGCAGAAGAGGGCACTCGGAAACAATAGGCATTACCAGTGCTGTTGTACATGCAGCAAGCAGGCAGACCGTTTATGTAATAGGCTACGAAGTTCTGAAAGATAAGGCATTTCCTGTACCCAGCATGCTGATTCCGGTTGACGGTTCGCCCTATTCCATGAAGGGCGTAGAGCACGCCGCCTGCCTGGCAGGGACACTTAAAGGTTCGATAAGGGGCATTACACTGTTCAGGGTTATTAATACAGCGCTCTATAAAGAACGGGTTGCAAAAGGGGAATATCCGGACATGGAGGCAGAACAAGTGCTAAATGCAGCTAAAGCAGTTTTTCTGCAGGCAGAGGTCTCTGAAGAACTTATTACAATCAAATCCCGGCGCGGAAAACCAGCCGAAGAAATCCTTAAGGAGGCCGAAGAAGGGGATTACAACCTGGTCATTATGGGTCGTAAGGGACGCTCTACCATTAAGGATCTGTTGCTGGGCGGCGTTAGTTCAACCGTGCTTCATCGCTGCCAGAACCCGACCGTTGCTATTGTCAGCAGCGGATAATAACGTTAATCCGCATTGTTAGCATCTTGCTCTTCCAACCTGAAAAATGTAATATACATTAATGATTAATTATGTTATCTGGATATTAGTCGCAGCACTGTATGCTCCGGTCTTCGCTTCTCTTTACAGTATGCGCTGGGACTCAGTTGATTATACTCACGCCTATTTTATACTTCCCATCTCATTATGGCTTACCTGGCGCAAGCGCAGGGAAATTAAAAAAATATTTCAAGAGGCAGTCCCCGGCAAAAAAAACCTCTTCAGTTTTTGCATTCTCTTCCTGGGATTATTAATGTTTATTTTCGGCTGGAGGCAGAATTATATCTTCATACAAGCCCTTTCTTTAATACCGTTTTTATTTGGCCTGACGGGGTATCTTTACGGGATAAATATGGTAAAAACCCTCTCTTTTCCAATTCTCTATCTTCTGCTTCTGGTGCCACCGCCCTTCGGAATTTTAGACAGTATAACTTTACCAATGCGTCACGGTATATCTGTTGCCACAGAGGCAATTTTAAAACTGCTCGGATATCCAATATCACGGGAAGGCCTTTTGTTGACAATCGGATATAATGATATCTTCATGGGACAACCCTGCAGTGGATTCCGTTCATTAATAACAATGTTCTCTCTGGTTCTGGTTTATGTTTATATCAGTAAGGGAAATATGACAAAAAAACTTATCCTTACGTCTTTCATAGTTCCTATGGCCCTGGTCGGAAACCTTGTAAGGGTAATCACCTTATGTCTTATAACTTTTTATTTCGGGGAGGAAGTCGGGCAGGGATTTTTCCATAATTTCAGCGGGATTGTAATATTTATAATTACATTACTGGGATTGATGGGAGTAGAGGCTATTTTAGATAGAAAGTTAAAGTCCACGGTATAAAATAATGAAAAAAAATAAATTCTACATTGTTGTTATATTGCTTTCACTTTCTATTTTAATTAGCTACTCTCTGCCCAGGGCAAAATATGTCGGCACAAATTTTATTTCTAACCTGGAAGTGCCTTCTAAATTTGCCGGTTGGCAGGGACGGGATGTTACGGAAGCTTTAGGGATTAATACAGAGGAGAGCACTTTCAACTTTATCAATGAAGCCTTTGCTTACGAATATGTTAACAGTGCAGGGAAGAACCTGCTATTTATCATTCTCGATGCAGGAAATTTTCACCATCCCGAGGTATGCTTCACCGGTGCAGGATTTAAGATAAAGAATCTGCCTGATACGGAATTTCACCTCCCGGACCGTACATTCAAGGCAAAAACTCTTTTCACAGAAAAAGAAAATGCGACCTTTCTAAGCTTCTACTGGATAGTTATCGACAAGAATATTGCCGAAGAATGGGTAGAGCAAAAGTTAAAGCAGTTATACTTCTCGCTTTTCGACAAGAAAAGGGTTGGACTTATGGTTCGTATTGATATCCCTGCAAAGGAAGGCGATATCAAAAATGCCTCAGCCATGGCCGGACAATTTATCAATGATTTGGATAAGACGATTAAACCAGTACCTGCAGACTATATTTTTGGGGAGAAATAAAAAGTTTTTTTCACCAGGCAAAACTACAGGTTACTATTTTCATGAAATATTAAAACTAACAAAGAACATCTTGCATTTTATTCAGGATTTTTATCAGGAAAACATAAAAGCGGTTCTTTATTTAAAAGAACCCGGAGTTTATTCTTTAAAACCCAGGCAGCCGGTTTATGAAGATATTTCTTTATCACAGGAACTGCATTACCAACCATCCAGCACTGCTTTTGACATACCTTAACCATATTACGAACTTTCTCCGCCTCTTCACTGTTCCATATCTCATCAAAAGTTTGTTCTTTTATATTGCCCATGGGAATCTTTTCATCCATGCCATTACATGCCAGGACATCTCCTGAGGGGTCTACAAAACATGATTCAGTGCCCATTTCACACGACAAAAATCTTTTCCCTCCATATATATAATTCATAAGCCCGTAATTAAAATATGCCCTGAACCATTTTTTAACTGAATTTGATTTCAGCAATTCCGTGATTAGTTTAGAAAATTCACTGCATACCATCTCTTTATCATTGATAACATTATCCAACTTATGGAAATAGTGTGAATTATGAAGCGTTGCCGTTGCAAATTCATAGCCGAGAGCATCCGACAGCTCATACAGCGGCAATAAATCCTTGCAGTTCATATCCTGAACTGTCATACCGAATCCAATATCCTTGATACCCATTCTTCGTAAAGTAAGAAGTGTCCTGAGTGTCCTGTCAAAGCCACCCGGTATTTTCCTGATAGCATCATTGGTTTTCTGTAACCCCTCTGTGCTTATTCTAATCCCTAAATCAGGATACTTCTCGCACAGATTAACTATCCTTTCAGTAAAAAAACCATTATTGCTTATTACGATTCTCTCTGTCTTTGGACGAATTACTTTGATAATCTCTTCGATGTCACGCCTGATAAAAGGCTCTCCGCCGGTTATATTAATAAACCGTAATCCGGAAGGCAATTTTTTAATATCCTCTATCGTAATTTCTTCGCCTGCCTTGGTAGGATAATGCCACACATCACACATATTGCATTTTGCATTGCATCTGTATGTGAGTATTATGCAGATTTCTTTTGGTTGTGATTCTATTTTTTGCATTGTCACCTCATTTCATATACTTCACAAAAGTACTATTCATAACTAAATACACTCCAAAATCATGTAAGGCGTCTTTTAATTGTCTCTATCACATTACGCATTCTTTTTAAATTTAGAAAAAATGCCAAAGCTATCTTAAGAGGGAAAGAAATAAAATAGTAAATCAGCCTAATCGGATTAGGCTGGATTGTAACGGGAAAGTAACCATGCTTTTCCATGAAAACACTTGTAATACTTTGACATAGATATATTTCTGTTGAGTTTAATCCGCCTTTTTGCCATCTTCCTACCCTATCCTTTCTTATACCCTTTTGTCCACTATTGTCTTTAGCAAATGAAGAACCACCTTGCGTCACTTCAAGCAAATGTTCGTTGAAGTCTATACCTATGAAATTACAAATCTTGTTTAGATTCTGTTCCGCTTCAGCAATAAAATCTTCGTATCGCAACGATAACACTCTTTTATTATCAGCATATTTTTCTGTAGCACTTATAGATGAATTCCAGAGTTTACTAATAGTAATTGGATGATAATTATTAAACAGCCTGATTACCTCTTTAACAGGAAGACCCCTCTCTGCTAAATTCCACCTTCTCCACTTCTTCTTTTGAGACAACAAGATATCTCTGGGATCGCGAATCATATTTACAACCCTGGCATCAGGATAAAACTCTAATATTTCAGCAATGTAAAAAACATTTCGAGGAGTGTTTTCACACGGAATTGTCTTACCATTTTTAAATGTTTCATAAAAAAGAAATGTTTTGAATATTTGCTCTGTAGTGAAAGTATCCATTCCCATGGCATTGATAATATTCTCTGCTTCTTCATTAAAATACTTTAAATCACCTTGAAGCACATAATCTTCTCTTTGGACGCAAAGTAAACGTGCAGCTATACTGACCGCATCAGATTTAGATATCATTTTGTTTTTATCATGCGGTGTCCATAATTCTTCAAAGAAGTGCAATTCCAGAAATTTGAATATTTTAGGGTGATTCCCCAGTATGCGTGACATCATGGTAGTACCGCTTCTACTGTTTCCTACTATAAATATTATCGGATGCTCAAAACTTTTTTTCTCATTTAACATATTTAAATATGATTGTTGTTTAAGAACTCCATATGTCATATTAATTTTTTCTCTTATTTAGCCGTAGAAGTGAGATGCAATAGTTAATATTTTCTTATCTTCTTAATTCTCTATACTTTTTCTCTTTATTCATATAATTGCTTTATAATATCCAAGACCGTGTGGCTTTCTGTAGTACATTCTATCTTATATCAGTTCCATCTAAAATAATATTTCTATATTTCATATCATCTACATTTGCAAATGTTTTTCATCTATTGCTTATCTCTATGGCAGTTAATGAATGCGGCTCGAATGAAAACTTAAAATAATTCTTATCAATTTCAATTTGCTTATGAGTTATCTTGACGTTATCCTTTTTTTTCTCATTCGTAGCGCTTACGGATGGACCATTTAATATCCATGCCTCAGCTCGCAATGCGTCTCCTCCGAGGGTCGCCATGCTCTCTACGGATAGAGGAAAACCTTTAAATTCAATTATTGATGTCTGTGCTTCATACATATTTTTGTTTATCACCATTAAATACAGTTTATTACGATCATTGCTCACACTAGCATTAACCGAAAGATATGGTAAGTGAATATCAGGAAGTATAAATTTCTCCAGTCGTACATCTTTAAAAAATGCTTTACCCCTTAGTGATCTTTTTTTGCCTATTCTTCTGGCTACTACATTAACAAATTTAGCATCAGCCAAGGTTTTATATGCAACATCTACATACTCCCAGTCAGTTGTTCCGGTAATTTTATTTGTCATTGCCGCAGATCTCGTCTCTTGCCAGCCTCTACTATCTATAATTTCAAGAGATACGCCTTCTTTATCATTCAAGCCGTCTGTTTTTATATAGCCTGATAATTTATAATATGTATTGGGTTCAATATTTGCTGTCTTTTTAGAATGGTAATAATTTGTCACAAAATTATGGAAATCTATTTCTAATACTCCTTTTTTTCCATTAGCATAAACACCCGAAACAGTTTTTATTTCCCACTTATCGCTCAGCAGGTTATTGTTTTTAATAACAGCATATCTAATTCTTTGAATTCTCTTATTATAATCGTTCATATATAACTCATATCCATCTATACCATATGTATCGCCCGTTATCTTAGTTTTTACCAATATATCACCAAAATGTTTGTTATAAAGTTCATAAACTAAAAAATTAGGCCTTTTAATATAATTCATTGGTTTTCCGTAGTCATCTTTCATAAAATTTCCTGCTATCTTCAACATTCCAAAATAATCATAAATGAAATTAAAGTGATTAGCCATGAGTACCTTATGTTCGGGTTTCATGAAAATTTTCAGGAGTTCTGCATTTATTAACGCAGTTCCAAGTGTATATCTGTAAGGCACAGGTTCGTCTTGAACAAACCCCCCATTGTATTCTGTGATTGCAAAACGAACATCTGTTCTTCCAGTTTTTTCTGCTATAAGTTTTAATATATCTCGAAAAAACATTTCATCATCAATAATCGGTAATGCCAGAGCTACTTCAAACAAATTTTCCGGACTCAATGTTTTGGATAGATGCTTATTCTTACCATAAGGAGGATAAATATGCAGTATCACAAAATCGACATTATCTCCTATTCCTTTTATTAGCTTATTATTCCAATATGTCCTTTCAAAAAAAACCGCGCCAAGTTTAATTGTTGGATCAATTTTTTTCATTGCTTTTTGGTAGTTAAGATATCTTTTCATATATTCTTCCGGATATACCTTCTTTATCTTTCTATGGTCACCATGCATCACTTCATTGCCAAACTCGAAATATCTGACTCCATATGGCTCTGGATGTCCATTCTTAGCTCTTCTTTCCGCCCACGGATGATCTCCGTCAAAAGGAGCATTTAAATATTCCACAAGATCTGCTGCATCCTGCGCATTACCGGTAAAATAACTTACAGGAATAACTGCTTCTGCTCCTATTTCCTCAACAGTCTTAAAAAACTCATCAATTCCAAACAGGAAATGCTTTCTTTTTTTACCGATAGCCTTCTTCCAATCATAATGATGATTCCCACAACCTCCGGGGAAACGAATGATGGTTAAGCCCGCCTCTTTCGCTAAAGCAATAACTTTTTTAACTGATTCATTCCTTTTAGGATTCCAGACTCCAGCGCCGTAATCCTGCCGGATATAGTTAGGCGCCCAGGGGCATTTCCCATCTTTATGTTTTGAGCAGGCATCAAAGCCCAAAAAACTATTACCAAAAACCAATTTGTTTATCTGCCCGATATCCCTGTCATAGAATATAGTTATAATATTTTGTTCGCCATAAGCCAATTCACTACAAAAAATAAGCAGAATTGCGACGAATAAAACAAGAACATTATTTTTTCCAATCATTGACATAGCTTGGCTCTTGTTTTATCAGAATTATTCATACAGCCTAATCCTATTCCTGCAAGTGCTGAATAAGTAAATAAAACCGGGGGTATATTCAAAGTTATACCAAAAGGATAAATGACTATAATCCCCGTACATAATATTAGTCCCTTAAACAGTCCCTTCAACTCATATGATTCAGCCCGCTGATTTAAGTTATGAAAAACCGCAATTAATGAGATAAACAATCCTACAAATGCAGCTATGCCGATAACTCCCGTCTCGGCAAGAGACTGAAACCAGAACTGGTCAATCCCCCAAATACGATTCAAGTATTGATTATTTATCGGAAAATTATACTCTTCGTAAACATGTGATCGATATTTAACAGAAACAACCCCTCCAAACATGCCGGGGCCAACCCCCAAAAAAGGATGATCTTTCCAAATCGTTACTGCCTTATTTCTTGCGTATAATCGAAATGCCCCTTCGAAATCTTCAGCATCTTCAGTATATTTAGCATATTCAGCGACCTCTGATGAACCATCTTTCAATTTCCAGATATTTAAGTCAGGCATGAAACTCATATATAATATGGCCACTACTAACGGGATTAGCAATATCACAAACCATTTTCTGCCTTTAATAATTTGTATCCCAACTAATAACGTAATACATAAATAAACAATTCTTGAAATACTCAAGAAACTCCCTGTTAAAAGTGACAACACGATAGGCAATTTTAATTTCTTTGTGCGGAAAAGATAAATGGTTAAAACAAGCAGAAGGTAAAGTCCGAATATAATCGGTGAATTCATAAAAGGTGCTACCCTATAAATTCCGAATCTCCAGAAAGCCTTGAGGGCTCCATCATCTTCAAGGTATTGAAAGATGTAAATCCCCCTGACATTAATGTCTTTATTTAAAATATATCTGGACACTACAGCCCAAAGCTCTTGAATAAAAGCTGTTATTACAAGAAATAATGCTATTATCAACAATAGACGAAATATTTTATTTAACTCACCGACTTCTCTGAAAAAAGCGGCAAATATAAAGATAACAAGAAAATTTTGTATATAATCAAAGATACCGTAACAAGTTACAAATAACGAATTCCCATTCATTATCCCGGACAGAAGCCCTGATATCCCCAGAAAAATAATGGGGAGTAATAAACCAAGATATAACCAGTTGAAAATTCTCCTGTTTTTATAAAGCTCTATTAATGCTATCGGGAAAAATATAATTATTGTGATCAAATCAAGTCGTCTAATAAAACCTGATAAATCACTGCTCCATAATCCGGTATTCTTGACAACATAGAACTCAAAAGGGATGAAGCAAAGGAGAAAGGTAAGCCACCACCTGATTATATCTTTATATTTAATATTATTTAAAATTTTTACATCGCAATTTTTCATTCAATAATATCTTTTTTGAAATTCTTGAAAACTTTAAAATTTATTCCTTGATTTGAATTTTCGTCTTTTTTTGTTTCTTGGAGTCCTGAGGTGTTTACTACCGAGTAGCTATCGCATTGTACAGGTTTTGCGGCAAGCTCACCTGCCATGTTTATGAACATTAAGGATAAGAAAAGATTTTTTAGCTCTCATTTTCTCGGTCTTTTTTGCAATTAACAAGTTTTGAAAATTGAGAACCTCACGGAGTGTCTAAATATTTTTCAATTTTATAAAATTAAGATAGAAGTTTTTTATTTTACTTACGAGAGAACCTGATTATATATCTCCATCAACTTCTCATAATGCTTTTCAGGTCCCATTTCATCTTCAAGAAACTTTTTGGCATTCTGTCCCATCTCATCAACCAAGTCAGGATTATTTAACAAATATTTAATTGCAGCGCTCAAATCTTCAACATCTCCGGGCTCAAAAATCAGACCCCTTTCCGTATCTTTTACAAGCTCAGGGATCCCGCCAATCCTTGAACCAACAACAGGCTTACCACAGGCAAACGCCTCAAAGATAATCAGTCCCGATGTCTCATACCACTCAGATGGAACTACTATAAATTTGCAGTTTTTATAAAGATTGATCAACTCTTCACGATCCTTATGTCCTAAAAATTCTATTACATTATTTTTGTCTTTTGAAGAAGCATACGCCTTCATATCTCGCAGTAATGGACCACTGCCGACAATTTTAAGTTTACATGAGTCAATCTTAACAGCAGCATCAATAAGAGTCTTTATTCCTTTTTCCGGCGCCATCCTGCCGGCATATATATAATAATCAGATTCTTTTGTTTTATCCGGCAATTCAATATCAGTAAATAAATCGAGACGAACTAATTTATTTGCGGGAAACCCGTATTCAAGAAATTTTCTCCTTGAAAATTCACTTGGAGCGATAAAAATATCCACTATGTCTGTCAGTCTCATTATCCTGTGCATTGTGGTCTCAAGGGCAGCCATGGTGCTGGCGCCAAAAGAATCTTTCTTGCACCGTTCAATAGAAGGCCTGAAATATTTATTATTTTTACACTTTTCACATATCCTGCCGTGAGACAGGAATGATGTATTCGGGCAAATAAGTGTGTAATCGTGAAGGGTCCATAAAATAGGAATATTATGTTTTTTTAAGACATAGAATATTGATGGGGTTATATGGTGATGAATATTCTGAATGTGGGCTATATCAGGCTTTTCAATTTCAATAAGTTTTTCTACTTTTATTCTTGCTTCCCGTGAGTATATCGTCCTGTTTAATACCTTAAAACCGGAAACAATGTTTATATTTCTAACTTCTTCATCATAATTTATATAACTTACGAAATATTTCGAATACTCGGACTCAAGGTTCTGGGGATGATGCATCGCAAAAACACTAACCTCATGTCCTTTCTCTTCCAAAAGCTTTTTTAGCGAGAAAAGATACGTACAGTCACCTCCCCGATAATAATAAAAATTGTTAACCAGTAAGATTCTCATATTAATTTTAATTAATTAGTACAAACGTTCACAGTTCACGGTTACCGGTTCACGGTTTTTTTAAACAACTGTACACTGTCAACTGATAACCGTAAACAGTTACTAACAAGTTAACAGCGTTTTTTTAATCAACAGGCATTTTATTTGGAAGAATTCATTCCAAGCGCCTGTCTGTAAACTTCCATCAGTTTCAAATAATGATTTTCCGAATTAATTTCACCGGACATAAATTCCCCGGCATTTTTTCCTATAGCCTCAGCTTTTTCAGGATGCTTCAGCAGGAAGCTTATTTTTAAAGATAAGAGTTCAGAGTTGCCCGGATCAACGAGTAATCCCGTCTCCCAATTTTTAACAAGCTCCGGAATGCCGCCTATTCTTGAAGCAATCACAGGTTTTCCCAGTGTAAATGATTCAAGCACAGTATAAGGGAAGTTTTCATACCATTGAGATGGGATGACAAGGAATTTACTGCCCTTTAAGATATTCATTGCTTCTTCATGGCTTTTGTGCCCCAAAAATTCAATATTATTTTCAGCGCCTTTTAATTTCACATACGAAATCATTTCCTCCTTTAAAGGGCCATCGCCTACTATCTTTAGCTTATAATCGTTAAACCTCCCGGTATCATTATCCCCATTTAAAAGAACCTTCATTGCCGCGTCGATTAGAGTCTTTATTCCTTTCTCTTCCGACAACCTTCCGAGATACATGAAATAATTCTCTATATTCGGTTTTTCATTTGAAAGATCGACGAAACAGGTAAAATTATTCAAACGAATTATTTTTTCTTCATTTACCCCATACTCCATAAGTTTTTCTTTTAAAAAGTTGCTTGGAGCAATAAAAAAATCTACTAATTTATTGAATCCAAAAACCACATGTATTGTTGTTTCAAGCGCAGCCATTGTGCTTGCTGCAAATGAATTTTTCTTGCATCTTACAATGAGAGGCCAGAAGTATTTCCTTCTTTTGCACTTCTCGCATACTTTGCCGTGAGATAAAAAAGATGTGTTCGGGCAAACAATTGTATAATCATGCAATGTCCAAATGATGGGAATATTGTATTTTTTCAATATACCAAATATGGACGGGGTTATATGGTGATGGATATTTTGAATGTGGGCTATATCAGGCTTCTCAGCTTTGATAAGTTCCTCAATTTTATTTCTCGCCTCTGTTGAATAAATAGTTCTTTTGGCTACCTTAAGCCCTGAAGAAAGAGATTTCGATTTCACCTCTTCATCATAGTTTATATAACTTACAAAATATTTAGAGCAATCAGATTCAAAGTTTTTAGGATGCTGCATTGAAAATATACTTACTTTATGGCCATTTTCCTTTAAAAGATTTTTTAGGGAAAAAAGGTAGGTGCAGTCACCGCCACGATTGTAGTAGAAGTTATTAATGAGTAGAATCTTCATAATTTGTTTAAGGTATAGAAAACACTTCAGGAATATTCTTTTCTGCCGATAACAGAACGACACTATAAATAATATGGCTGTACATTTGCCTGAAATTCAAAAAAGTTCCCAAAAATATTGTGCTCAATTATTGGAAAAGCCCGCAAAATAATGTAGTTATTTCAATGAAGTGCATAACCATAAAAATTAATAATATTTATAGTATCATCATCACTACATATTAGTAAAATCATCTTTATTTTATGGTCACTTGAAAATTCTTTCGTGTGTAAAATTTTCCGTTATGTAAGGGCAGGATATATCCATTCCTGAATAAATAAGGTCATATTTATTCATCACAAGCAACTGTCGCCTACCTGAACAATAACTATACAAATCAAACCATAAATTATCTATTAGCTATCCATGCGGTTAACTCTCTTGATTTCGCTATGATCTTCATCTTAATTTCCTTTTATTGAAAATCAGTTAGAATGCGTATATAGATCAAGTGACTTCCTAATATTAAACTTTTTTGAAAAGGAATAGTAAATCACGTGTCGATATTATCTATTGACGATATTTTGAAAAAATAATTGAATGCTTAAGTTGAGTTGCTACTGTTAAATAGCAACTATTAATTCTATCGCTCGATTCTCATAAAATATTCAAGGGTATTTTTCAATCCAGCGGTCAAATCATGCTTTGGTACAAATCCAAGAATTTGCTTAGCCTTTGAAATATCAGAGTAATTTCGCCTTACATCACCCAGTCGAGGTTTTCCGTAAATTATATTGACAGTCTTGCCCGTGTCACTCTCTATTAAGGCCTTAATCTTGTGCGTAATCTCATTTACGGTCGTCTCTTTATACGTTGCAATCTGAAAAACTTCGCCTCCAACAGCAGTCTGCGTAGAAAGAATTATCGCTTGAATTAAATCATCGATATAAATATAATCTCTCGTTTGACTCCCGTCTCCATATATCTCAAGTGTTTTGCCTGCAAGTGCCTGTTTAATAAACTTCGCGACAACACTGCTCTTATGCTTTGATCGAGGCCCATAAACATTTCCAAATCGTAATGAAACGGTCTTTATGCCAAACGTACGGCTGTATGCCGAGCAATAAGCCTCACCGGCAAGCTTACTTGCACCATACGGTGAAACAGGCCTGGGAGTCTTTTCCTCATGGATTGGGGGGACGACTTCCCCGACCGCTGCTCCGGAAGATGCAAATACAAACCGTCCAACTTTATTAGTTCGAGCAGCCTCGATGAGATTAAAAATTCCAACAACATTACTTTCCATGTCCAAGCGCGGATTCTCAACTGACGGTGCTACTCCGGTATTTGCTGCAAGATGCACGATAATATCTATTCCATCACAACATTTCAAGCAGGTTTTATAATCCCTGATATCTCCAACTACCAGTTCCACACCCTTAGGGCTTCCACTTATTGCTGCAAGGTCTGTTTCCGAGAAAGACGTTACCTCCAAAAGATCATCTTTAGTTCCAACAGTCAAGTTGTCGAGGACCCTAATTTGAATATTCTGTTTTTTTTCGAGCAGGTAGGCAAGCAAACTGATTCCTATAAATCCACATCCACCACTTATTAACCATCTGTTTTTACCATCGGTCTTCATTTCGGACATTGTATCATTAAACTCCTTTTATTGTAAGCGTTCAGCTATCAGAAATCAGCCCTCGCAAAGACATATTGCTGAAGTATTATCTTTTATTTCATTCTGCGAGGAACATGTTCATAAAATACCGTCGTTTGTGTAACTTCCTCCTCCTCATCTATTTGAATATCTTTACGCCACTTGGAACGGCACAGTATTTTTGATATATCACATCTGTCCTTATACTTATCTGCAATGGTTATCACCTCATCCATTAAACCATCACTCAGAGTAATTGGATTAAGACCTAAGCCCAGAAATTTCTCATTGGAAACCTGAAGTTCATTTTGATTGGCCTCTATCCTCGGATTCTTCAAATAGACGATCTCTGCCCCTGTCATTTCAGACACTTTCTCTGCAAGCCACTTGACGGTATGCGTTTCTGTAGCCTGATTAAATATCTTCACACGATCTCCCTTGGCCGGAGGGTTATCAATGGCAAGACGAATACATTTTACGGTATCGCGAATATGTATGAATGCACGTGTTTGTCCGCCGGTATCATGCACCGTCAATGGATGGCCGATAGCAGCTTGCATCAGAAATCGGTTTAGAACCGTCCCGTAATCACCATCATAGTCAAACCGATTAATTAATCGTTCGTCAACGAGCGTTTCATCGGTACTCGTTCCCCAAACAATACCCTGATGAAGATCAGTAATTCTCAAAAAGTCATTTTTATTGTAATAATGAAACATGAGCGCATCCTGAGTCTTTGTCATGTGATAGACACTTCCCGGATTTGCCGGGTACAGGATTTCCAAAGATACCTTCTTTCCATCAACATCAACATCAACCTTTAAGTAACCTTCCGGTATTTTCATGCCTGCTGTTCCGTAACCATAAACTCCCATTGTACCGAGATGAATAAGATTAGTATCAAGTCCTGACTCGACTATCGCACAAAGAATATTATGCGTAGCATTGATGTTGTTCGAAACAGTATATCTTTTATGATATGATGATTTCATTGAATATGGTGCAGCCCGCTGTTCAGCAAAATGTACAACTGCCAAAGGCTCCATCTCCTTTAATAAACGAGAGAGCCGATAATAATTGATAGCTATATCGAAGTTAAAGAATTTGATGCTCTTTCCGGTCTTTTCCTTCCAAGTCTTGAGTCTTGTACCCATTGGTTGAATGGGGGTCAATGAATAAGCTTCCAGTTCATTATCTATATCCCTTCTGCTGAGATTATCTACAATCGTAACATCATAACCATGCATGGACAAATACAATGCCGTTGGCCAGCCGCAAAAACCATCGCCACCGAATATGATAATTTTATTATTCATCACTTTCCTCCATTAATAATTTTCCATGAACATACGAGGGAGTAGTCTGTACCTCTTTATTCGGATAAGATATTCATGAGCCAACAAGAGAATAAATAACTCGCTGATGATAAAATGTAAGGTAACGCCACAGTTTACGTTTTATAAATTTATTTTACAATTCTACTGCTATAATAGCAATTATTTTACTATAGAAATGCATATTAGTATTTGAGGAATTATTCACTGGTCAATTTCTGATATAAAGGAATCAATTGATCCCTGACGATAATTCCCCAGTCATATTGAGCTATGCTTTTTCGGGCATTGTTTTTTATGCTGTTGTACAAATCCGCATCATTCAGGAGTTTAACTATCGCTTTTCCAAGAGACTCGGGATTATCACTGCACAAAAGCCCGTTATGTCCGTTCACAACACATTCTTTATTACCGCTTGTATTACTTACAACAGATGGCAAGGAACATGCCAGATATTCTATGGTCTTGAGCGGTACTTGTACGTCATACACTTCAGTTTTGGGTACATATGCAATGCCTGCATCGGCAACACTTAAATATTTTGGGACATCCCTGTAAGAAACAAGTCCTGTAAAAATAACCTTATCATCAATGGAAAGCCGCTTTGCGATATTTTTGAGTCGGGTCACGTCATCCTCAGAGCCGCCAACTATGAGTAATATCATGTTCTTTATATCCCTCGACGCCCTCTGGAAACCATGTAGAACTGTTTCCAGTTTTCTGGAAGGCGACAGCTTTCCACTGTATACCAGTACCCTCTCCTCACTACCAATGCCAAGTTTCTTTAAAATACTTTCATCTTTTTTATAAAATTTAAACCTTTCCAGATTCACTCCTATCGGGAAAATAACCATCGACTTCAAATATCTGTCTCCAAACAATCTTCGCCGGAGAAGCTCACTTAATACAGCCACGGAATCAAAAAAATAAGATTCATATACTGCCATCTTGTCCCTGAACATACCTTTGATTCCACCGTGTATATCACAATTTCGAATGTCAAGCACCCATTTCGTATGTTTCCTGCCGACAAGAAGCGGCAGAATGAATACTCCCATCCCCCAAAATATGTGTACTATGTCATATTTCTCTTTTCTAAGGGAAAATACTAGCTTAGATAAGAAAATCAAGCGTGCATACTTTGTCAGGTGAATGTTGGGGCACAATGCCTTTACGGTTATGTTTCCCCTCATTTCCGATATATCCGTACCTTCTTCACGACAATATACGGTAACGTTGTTACCAACTTTCGACAAACTCTGGGTATATTCATAGAAAGCAGCCAGGCTACTCTGCGGGTAAAAACCGAAATTAATGAAACATATTTTCATAATAACTCCCTCCCAAGGGTCTAAATATCCCACTCATTTTTCAGACAAGTAAACATTGAATGAGACGTCAATGCGTGATTACAACCAAATCTTTTTCATTTAATAAACTAATCTGGCATATAAGATCAGTACCAGATTTCTAAAAGATATATTCTGCGTATTTTCCACCTTTGAGTATATATTTTAATTTCCGAATCTTCTGTCTGAGCCTGTTTCTGCCTATGTCTCTGACAGACGCACCGTCACCAATTCTGCCATACATGTAAATTTTGCCATTCTCCGCGAAATGAGAGTACTTATGGCAAATATATTTTTCAGGGTTCTCCCGGATAGGCAGATCGGTAAAATGTTTAACAACTGAAGTCCTTCCCAAGTGAGGATTAAATGACCATAATGGCAACTCAACCAGCGTAATATCATCAATGATAACTTCTTTATTTGGTATCAAAAATTCTTCAGATACGACATCGGAAATGTGATACAACCAGCTTCTCTCCGGGATATTCTTCTTGCTAAAGCGAATATGATCAATATATGGATATTTTTTCATTAACACAATTAGTGGATTAAGGTCTATCTTTTTCAAAAATATCCAGTCATCTTCCAAGTGGAAATAATGTAGTGACTCAATACAACTGAAAAGATAACCTACTGCTCTTGAATGAGCTTCATAGTAGTTGGCCGACGGATTACTGTTTACTTTATGAATAATATCCACTCCATAAGACTCTGACGTTTTCTTTAAAAAGTCCATTAGATCAGGTAAATATCGAGGATTCAATACATCTATATGCACAATGAAACGGAATTTTTCATCACATGAAACATACTTAAAAAAACTATGAAATGTTCTTTCAATCGTCTTTCTGCACGTCGATGTCATAATTATATCCACAATAAATGTTCTATATTTTTTGCGAATAAGAATGATAAATATTAAAAAACAGAATATAGACAACAAGGATCAAAAATGATGCCCTTGCCAGTACCTTACTCCAGGCAATACCAGTTATCCCAAAAGAAGGTGTCAGAATCAGGGCACTGCATATGAAGACAAACAGTTGCATATAGGCACCCAAGGTCATATACTTGGACTTGCCTAACGAGTAAAAAACAGTCCCGAACATTGTAGTCCAGAGCGAAAATAGAAATCCACATAAAAGCACTTGAAAAAACGGGATAGATTCAACGAATTTTTCTCCCAGGATAAAAGGTATCAAATATTCAGAGAAAGGGATTACTCCAAGGATTAAAATAGTAATTGGTATGCCGATTTTAATAATTTTTTTTACAAATAGTTGCATTCTGGCAAAATCCTTATATTTTGAAGCCTTTGGCAAGAATACTGTTCCAAAAACACCGGGAATATAAGCAAAAAAAGAGACAAGTTGAACCGCAGAATTATAAAGTCCCATTTCTTCAAATGTTGCAAAACTAGTTACCATATAGAAATCCAGCCTCATCATAAGACTTATAGGTAATGCTGCTAAAACAATCCATTTCCCGTAATCTAATATTTCCACCATCATTGACCGATCAATTTTTGATGACATAAGCGCCCGAAAAAAACTGAAATATTTTTTAAAGAAAAAGAAAACAACCGGTAAACCGCTAAGGGAGAAAAATAGTGCAATAGTTTTAACATCATTAATTGATAGCTGCAACAAGCTGAATATAGCTGTCAGCCGTAACAAAAAAGAGGCAATATTTATTAATGCCATTATAATAAATTTCTCTAAAGACTGGTAATAAATAGCCATAAGAAACCGGTAACCGTCTATAACAAATCCGATTAAGATTATAAATAAGTATTTTTGTACATCCGGTTTATGAATAAGTTTTATAATTAATTGAGGAAATATTGTGATTAATACAAACAAAAGTATTGCGATTGCCGTCTTACTTAACAAGTAAATTCCGAATAGGCTTTCTCGTTTATCCTGATACTTCCCCGAAAAACGTACTGCAATATTTTCTGCTCCAAAATCAAAAATTGAAACGAGAAATATAATAGAAACAGTTATTAAAGAATAAATACCATATTTTTCCGGACCTAATGTCCTTGCAATGAGAAGAAATAAGACAAGATTAATTCCTCGGGACAAAACCCTATCTGCTAATACTATGTAAAAATCTGTAACTGTCTTACTTTTTAGAATTTTCTTTGAGATATTTATCATATATCATAGTTCCTTAATCAAAGAAAACATAATATAAAAACATCGTAATAGTTCAGTCCCCTTATCCTCTCGAACAAACGTGAGAACTCTTACTCAGGATAATGGACAATATAAATGCCAAAAGGTTTCTCATGCTCGGTCAAAATGACAGAAAGAAATGAAAGAAAAGGGATAATAGGTTGACTTATTACAAAACTTCAACAATTATCTTACACGTTCACTGATAGATTTCAGGGAAAAAGTTTTTAAGATTTAAAGATTTTTGAGTCATCGCCGTTTCCACTGCCAGCAACCCTTGACAGTGACACTATTAAAGCAAAAATAATCCAGACAAACTGCTGCATATTGGAATGTCTTTGATAGCTTATCTTATATTCATCAACAACAAAGACCATGAAAGCCCCGATCAGTACAATTGTCAAAAAGACTATTTCATTATCACAATGTCTTTTTATGGTTGCATAACCTCGCCAAAATACTGCGCCAAAAAAACATAACACTCCTACCGTCCCTATGATTCCAATGTTAAAAAGATAATACAAATACATACTGTGAGGGTTCGCATATCTCACGAGTTTAGCATCACCTATTGCTTGCGGACCATGACCGATCCATGGATTTTCCATTATTATTGGCAATACAACTTTCCATACAACTATTCTTGTATCCGGCACAATTCCTTGAAACTCCGTTTTTGTAAACCGTTCATAAAGATTTTTCAGGTAGGGTATATTTTCTGAAAAGAAAAAAATAGTTCCAAAAAACAACGTTCCTAAAGTAAAAATCAAAATAAAATTTTTTGTAATTTTTAAATTTTTTTTAGCAAAAAATGAGACCAACATAATTACTGCAAATAGTGCGATTATGCCTCCACGAGTCCCTGTAGAAATCATCGCAACAACCAAAAATGCCAGATTCATGATGTAAAGTTTTCTTTTAAATGATTTTTTTAATTTTTGAATTATAAAAAAATGTATCAAAATGTTTATCGCGAAAAATTCAGATACTATCTCATAATCAAAACCAAACGTGCCTGCAATCCTCAAATTCTCCAGAGCAGAATATCGCTGATCTAAATCAATAACTTTAGTCCCAAAAATTTGTAAAAAGCTTGATTTTGTTGGAAACAGCAACTGATATATTACTACTATGGCCTCCAAAAAAGAGGCCACACTCATAGCATCTATTATTCTTACAATTGTTTTTTTAGTCTTCACGTTGTTAATCACCAAATAAAAAATAATAATGCATGAAATAAATACGGAAAACCTTCTCAAAGCTGATTCTCTTGCAAACCAGGGGGTGTTAGCAAAAGAAACTACATACGCAACTATTAAAAATAATACCATATAGAAAAGTGGCCTATCTGAAAATATGGGTTCTTTTCTTATAATTTTCCTGACAACATAAATGATAAATACTAAATAAATTGCTAAAGTATTTGTTGTCCCGACATCTTTGCTGCCTATATTTATAAAAATAGGAAATGGTAACATCAAAATTAGCAATATTACTAAATTTTCCATCGATGTTGAAGCAGCAACTTTTAAAAATAATATGCAAATTACTATAATCAAAAACTTTTTAAGAAAATCATTTAGTTCCATGCTCAAAAATATATTGGCAACAGTGTATGATATAAACATCACAAACAATAACAGGAAAATCCCCCTAAAATTTAATATAAAATCATTTAAATTTTTCATTTTTTAACACCATAATTACGATTGAAGTCCTTACTTAAGTCGTTTGTTGCTGATTTCGGCACTGCTTCGCTTTCTCAGTTACATAAACAACGCAACTAATGTCACTCTTTTTATCTAAATATAAACCCCATAATAGTTAATGGGAGAAATTCATGTCTTTATTTTTAAAAGTAAAATGTTGGGTTCCCAATGCAAAACTTCTTTTGCCTCTGAATAATCTTTGTTGTTCACCTTGCCAGCTTGGGCCATGTTTCATCACAATTAGATGAATTATCTTTAAATAACTAAAATTTCAGATCGCACAACATCTCCAACATAAACATAATCTTTTGTCTGCTTACCGTTTCCACTGATAAGCGGCTGTTCTCTTTTTAATATTTTGGCAGCAAAAACAGCCATGACTACAGCATCGCCATAAGGGTGCTGTCGATGACCATAAACATTTGCATAACATAAAATGATATATAGTTCAATCCACAATCCATTTTTATAATAGTGCATGTAATGTTCGGCTGCAGGCTTGGTTATTTCATATGGGCTGATTGGTTTTTCAGGATGCATTTCCACAAGCGAAAACTTTCTGCTCTCCATAAATAGCGTCATCACTTGAGGCAAAAATTATTTTCCTGACGTTATGTTTAACACAGTTTTGCAGAACATATATAGTACCCATTTATAGGATGGCTTCATGTCATTTTGTAAATTATTTCAGGAATAACATGTGTACGGTTATTAAAAATTACTCCCATTATATGCACTTTTTCCTGCCTTAAAGGACTAATTGCTCGCTCAATAACATATCGACTAACTTTACCTTCATTTATAACTATGGCTGTAGCATCTGTTTGAGAGGCAATCACAGTGGAATCTGTAAAATTTCTCAGGTCTGCACAATTAATTAAAACGATCTCATATTGGTTTTTTGCTTTTTCAATGATACCTGACATTAAAGAGGAATCTAAAAGAGTACCAGGATTAAAAATAGTTTCCCCTGCCGGCAAAAAATCCAGGTTAGAATCTATATGCTTGATTCCATCTTCAAACTTAATTTTATCTTCCAGGATTTCAGCAAGACCCTTATCATTTGAAATGTTAAAAATTTTAGATACAGAGGGCATTCTTAAATTTGCATCAATGAGAAGTACTTTATAACCTCCTTTACGGGATAGATAACTGCCTATATTAGCAACAACTCCGGAGGTTTCCTCTGTGCCTTCAGCATCAGTTATTAATAGCGTCTTAAATTTACCATGCCTCATCAGCAAACTGATTTCATCAGATAAAATCTGATACGAATGAGTATAATTTGTGTTAGCCGGGTTACTATCGCTAACAAGAAGCGCTTCTTTTGATTTCCTCTTCGGGATAGACCATAAACAGGGGATATTGAGAAATTTCTCTATTTCATGCGTCGATCTAAAAGACTGGTTTAAATATTCAATCCCAAGAGCAATTGCAACACCTAAAATTATACTTACAAAAAAAGCAATAATAAGTCTGATATTTTTATTAGTTGTCTTCGATATCCCGGCACCTAATGCTTGTGCAACGATCTTGACACTTGCAGGGCCAACCGCTTCAAGGTCAGAGATTGGTTTGCCGTCAAGTGTCTTCAATAAATTTTTAGCATACTTCTGTAATCGAATGACGCGGGCATGCTTATCTCCATATTGCAGCCGAGTCTCTTCAATTTGTTTCTCAAGATCAAATATGAGATACGAACGACTTAATGAATTTGCAATTAACATTGCCATCCGGGGATCATAATCACTTACATTTATCGTAAATATGTTACTTTGTTCCGGAACATCAATGGATATATTACCTATTAAATTCGCAACAGCCTGTTCAAAGAAAAAAGACTCTCTTTGCTCCGGGCTCATTTCCTTAAGTTCATCTTCAAGCCTGTTAACGTTATACTCTATTAATATGGCTTTAAGTTTAGAAGCAAAACGCTTTTCATAATCGAGTGGGCGTTGATAAAGTTTGAGAGACTTAACTACACGTTTAATCACATAGGGTGACGTTACCCACTCGGCCGCCGTTTCTGTTCTGTAGTATAATCCCTTATAATATTCTTCATCCGTCTGCCACCTTGCTGCAAGAAGCATTTTAACCTGAGCATTGTAAACTGGAGTATCAAGTTCCAGTTTCATAAAAACTGTTAGCATTACTACAATCACGGACACAATAATTACAATTTTGTGTCTGAAAATAATTCTTAAGTAATCCCTTACGCTGGTATCGACTTCCACTTATTATCCCCTCCTTTAAAAAACCCCCGCTGAAACCACCACTATATCTCCCGCTTCAAGAGCAACATCAGCAGAAGCATCGCCGTCAATAACATCATTAATGTTTACCCTGATTGTTTCAAACCCGGCATTATTTTTACTTGATCTTAAAACCTTAACCCGGTTTTCAGAACCCCATTTGGTAAATCCTCCGGCAAGGGTTATGGCCTTAAAAGCTGTCATATCATTCTTAATCACATATTCTCCGGGCTTCAAAATCTCTCCATAAACTAAAAACTTCTCATTCGGTTCTATAACCAATATATCATCCGGCTGAAGAAGAGTATCTTCAACCTCACTGCTCTCTATTACTCCATTATTCAGCCGCGTCTCGACAATATCTTTATATTCACCTGACTCACTCTCCTGCTTCCGCCTGACTTTTATCCTGCCGTACATACCATCTTGTGATACGCCACCGGCCTGTAACAGCGCCCTTAACACCGTCATGTCTTTCTCAAGGACAAACCGGCCGCGCTTCATAACCTCGCCCTGGATCAGGAATGTTTTATTCCGCTCAATAATCAATATATCATCCGGCTTTAGAAGCGTATCTTCAACCTCGCTGCTCTCTATTACTCCATCATTAAGCCTCGCCTCTGCAATATCTTTATATTCACCAGATCCCCCCTCCTGCTTCCGCCTGACCTTTATCTTGCCATACAATCCATCTTCTGATACACCCCCGGCCCATAATAATGCCCTTAATACTGTCATATCTTCTTCAAGGATAAGTCGGCCGCGGTTCTTGACCTCGCCCTGGATCAGGAATGTTTTATTCCGCTCAACAATCAATATATCATCCGGCTTTAGAAGCATATCTCCTGCCTTGCCGCCTTCAACAATAGCTTTAAGATCTATCTCTATATCTTTATACCCCCGTTTGCCCTTCTGTTTACGCCTTATTTTTACCTTTCCATACAAACCGTCCGACCGTATTCCACCAACAGCCGATAAAGCCCTCACTACAGTCATATTCTTCTCAAGCACATGTTCTCCGGGTCTTCCAACCTCTCCGTGGGCAAAAAACGTCTTGTTGCGCTCTACTATCAATATGTCATCAGGCTGAAGCAGGATATCACCTTTCCCGCCGCCCTCTATTACTCTCCGGAGGTCTACCTTTATATCCCGGTATCCTGGTTTGCCTTCTTTCTTGCGCCTGATCTTGACCTGGCCGTACCTTCCTTCTTCTGTTATCCCGCCGGCCAAAGATAATGCTTTAAGCAGGGTTATATTTTCTTCCAGAGGAATTTGCCCGCGCTTATAAAGTTCACCATATGCAAAGATTTTTCTGCTCATGGATTTTACCAGACTTACTGTAACCACAGGATATTTTATATAACCTTCACTGAGCTTTTTGGTTATCATTTCCGCAATTTCCGAGAGGCTCATATTTTCAACATTAATAGTCCCTATATATGGAAAAGTGATCGTACCATCCGATGTCACAGTCGTTAGAGTTCTTAAGTCATTATGATCAAGCACTTTTATCTCAATCATATCATCTACCCCGACCTTATAGAAGTCGGTCGACGTGACATCAGCCCCTGCATAAGATATAGATGATAAAACAAAACCGATGATCACAAAAAAGATTAAAAAGCGCCTCATTATATAACACCTCCTGAATTTATTTGATTTCTAAATTTTCCGGAATTTCCATTATCAAGGTCAGCAACTCTCTGAACTCTGATAAATACTTTTCTCTGTTCCTTTATCATATCAAAATGACCGGGACAAGCTTAATGTTACGGCATTTCTGGTATATCCAACGCTTTCATTGGTTGAATCCAGATCAGAATAAGCATAACGCAGATTAAGACGCGTATCTTCCCACGGCTCGTATAAAAGTGAAAGGTTTACTCCCACAAGTGCATTGGTAGTCTCTGATGTATTAAACGTACTCTCTCCATAATAGCCCGACACTGAACTGTCTAATTTCTCCAGTAACTTCCTGCTGAAACGCCCTTTGATCTGCCACGTGCTGGAGATGTTTCCTTCCCCGGAGTCGAACGCTTCCCCTTTTTTATAGGAAATATTTGCAACTGAATTTTCGTCTATTTCATCGGTTAATGAAGCATTTATGTTTAGTCTGGATTTGTCTGTATTATTCAAAGCGCTTTTGTCCAGACCCGCTCTCCCATCAAAATAAAACCTCCTGGTTATATAATATTTCACCCCCGCAGCATAGCGGTTTATCTCGTTATTCAGATTGTTCCTTTCATAACCATATGTCAGTAAAAAAATGGTTGCTATGCCGGGCTTATATCTTACATCAAAGGCTATCCTGTTCAGTGTCGAGTCCCTCCTGTTTTTCTCTGAAAATTTCTTCAGCCTGTACGCATATCTTGTACCAATGTTGAGATGTTCACTGATATCCCTTGTGTAGTCAGCATTAAACCTGTTTTCAAAGGTTTCCCGTCTCCCTGTTGTCCTGTCCAGTTCTTCCTCAAAAGTCCCGGGTACATAGGAATGTTTAAACGTATATCTCAATTTAACCGTGTCATATTCTGAAAACTCGTTTGTGAAATTTATATTAAGATTCTCTGAGTTATTTCTGATGTCTTTGTATCTGGCATTAAACCGGTAATTTACCCGGCCCCCAAAATCCAGCGAACGTCTTCTGCCTTTGTATTTTGTATTCAGGCCAAGCCCCAGGGTTGTAATAAAGTCCTCCTTTTTATCTTCTTTTGCATATGTGATATTATCATCATACATTTCGGCAATTGATGTGTTAATCTTTATGTCTAACCCTTTGTATTTGATGGCAGATGCACGAGCAGATACACTACTGGAAGCTAAAAACACTATTAAAATAGTTGTCCAGAAGCCTATGGATAATATTGCAAGAGAATGTTTTAATATCACTTTTAGTTATTAGATTATAAGCTTGGTTGTATCACTTATTATATAATTCTTTAGTAAAAAAAATCTGCATAAGCCCTCTTAAATCAAATGCCTCTAACTTCCCTTAATAAAAAAATAAAGTAACCGTTAACAGTTATCAGCTTACGGTTTGCAGTTAAAACCGCTAACTGTTAACCGGCAATCGTGAACGGTTACTGAAAATCTTTGCCGTCCTGGTATATTAGGATACCAAATATATAGATTAACATAACCATATGTTAAAATACATCCAATGCTCAAAGTTAAAATCTGCGGAATAACCAATATTAAAGACGCTCTCACGGCAATCGAATACGGGGCTGACGCACTCGGATTTGTCTTCTATCCGGGGAGCCCGCGGGCAATCACTCCAGAAGCGGCAAAATCAATCATCTCTTCACTTCCGCCATTTATATCAACTGTAGGGGTTTTTGTTAATGAAGATATGGCAAATCTTGAGAAAACAGCCTCGTATACAGGGCTTGATGTAATTCAGCTTCATGGTTCCGAACCTCCCGGGGATTGCGTTGCCGGTAAAAAAATCATCAAAGCCATAAGAGTAAAGGATCTTGCTGATATTGAACCTCTAAAGCTCTATAAAACAGTTTCAGCGTTTCTTCTCGATACTTATTCCCCTGATGCAATCGGCGGCACCGGAAAGGTTTTTAACTGGGAAATCGCAGTTGAAGCCAAAAAGTTCGGCAGGATAATTCTTGCAGGCGGACTTACACCGGATAATATTGAAGAGGCGGTAAGAATTGTTCAACCCTATGGGGTAGATGTGTCGACCGGAATAGAGGGCAGTAAAAAAGGTGTAAAAAACCTCGGAAAACTGAAATTATTCATTGAGAGGGCAAGAAATTGTAACTACACAGGCACAAAGGCACAGAGTGGCAAAGGGACAAAGTGAAAGAAAAGGATAAAAACTTTCCTTATATTTTTTTAAACTTTGTGCCTTTGTGCCTTTGCTACTTTGTGCCTGAGCCGTTACCAATGATATATGCGTAATTCTTCAATATTTTCTTCATCCATATTTGAAAAATCTATTATTGAAAATATATTAGGTATACACTTCACTGACAATAATAAGGTAAAACTCTTGGAAAGCGGACGGGAAACCTTTCAAAAAATTCTCGACTCCGTATCATCTGCCCGGGAAATAATCTGCATTGAATTTTATATCTTTAAGGACGACGACACAGGCAAAAAACTCGCGGACCTGCTTAAGGTAAAAGCAAAACAGGGGGTAAGGGTTTACCTGCTTTATGACCATTTCGGCTCTTTTCTTACTTCCCGCGGTTTCTGGTCTGATTTGAAAAAAGCAGGCGTAAATATCAGGGTATCTCATCCATTTAAATGGTCGGCCCCGCGGGGTTATATATATCGCAATCACAAAAAGCTTCTGGTAATTGACGGTAAAAAGGCATTTACAGGCGGTTTCAATATAGCGGACGAATATCACGGGTATTTCAAAAAAAGAAAGACCTTATGGCGGGATACGGGTATTTATCTCGAAGGGCCAATCGCTTCTACTTTACTCAATATATTCCGGAAAAGCTGGGCAACATGGAAGGGTGAGTCAATAAACTGCGATGTCGAACACGAAGCCTTAAATCACGGAGTTCCGGTTATACCCATATTCGCAAATTCCGGCAGGGCAAGGAGAAAGATGAGAAAGCTCCTTATTTACAGCATAAAAAATGCAAAAGAGAGTATTTTTCTGACAACCGCCTATTTTATTCCGGGCAAACGAATTTTAAGGGCACTCATCCACGCTGCCAGAAGAGGGGTCACTCTAAGGCTTTTGCTCCCTGGAAAAAGTGATGTCATGCCGGTACTTTATGCCGGACGAAGTTATTATACAAGGTTATTAAAAGCAGGCATTGAAATATATAACTACCAGGGGGCCGTACTTCATGCCAAAACAACTGTCTTTGACGGATGCTGGAGTATAATAGGCTCCGCAAATCTTGACTTTCAGTCTTTACGCAGAAATGAAGAAAGCAACGTAGGGATTCTTGACAGGGATTTCAGCCGGCAGATGGTTGAACTTTTTCAAAGGGACATACGGAACTCACTCAGGATAGATACCGGCGCATGGGTGAAACGCCCCTTTTATCAGAAGGTTCTGGAAAAGTTCTTTTATCTGATCATAAAAAAGTTGTAACTGCCTGATTTTTATTCCCTCCTCCTGTGATATAATATTTCGTTGCAAATTTTGTATATTTAAAGAGATTCCGTAAGAAATGAATAAGAAATCTGATAAAGTTCCGGACAGCAAGGGACATTTCGGCCAATATGGCGGGAGGTTTGTGCCGGAGACCCTTATGCCTGCACTTATTGAGCTTGAAAAAGCATACAGGAAATACAGGAAAAATAAAGACTTTCTTCAGGAACTCAAAATTCTTCAAAAAGATTTTGTGGGAAGGCCGACCCCACTGTATTTTGCCGGGAATTTATCCGAATATCTCGGGGGACCGAAGATATATTTAAAAAGAGAAGATCTCTGTCACACCGGTGCCCACAAGATCAATAATGCAATTGCCCAGGCCCTGCTTGCCAGAAGAATGGGCAAGACAAGATTAATTGCCGAGACCGGAGCAGGCCAGCACGGCGTTGCCACTGCAACAGGCGCTGCCCTTGCCGGACTTGAATGCGAGATATATATGGGTTCTGAAGACATAAGACGACAGGCATTGAACGTCTTCAGGATGAAATTATTAGGCGCAAAGGTTACTGAAGTTACATTAGGATCAAAGACATTAAAAGATGCGATAAACGAGGCATTGCGGGACTGGACGACTAATGTCCGCAATACTCATTATGTGTTAGGCACAGTCTTCGGCCCCCATCCATACCCTGTCATGGTCAGGGATTTTCAGTCAATAATAGGCATTGAGGCAAGAGAGCAAATAATGAAAGCTGAAAACAGATTACCTGACTGCCTCATTGCATGCGTGGGGGGCGGCAGCAATTCAATCGGGCTTTTTCATGCCTTTCTCAAAGACAATATAAGGATGATCGGGGTTGAAGCCGGCGGTCATGGAATTAAATCAGGAAAGCATGCAGCCCGGTTTGCAGGTGGTTCATTAGGAATTTTCCAGGGCTGTAAGAGTTATTTATTACAGGACAGGGATGGAAATGTGCTTGGCACTCATTCGGTTTCCGCAGGACTCGATTACGCATCCGTAGGCCCCGAGCATTGTTATCTGAGGGATCTCAGGAAAATAGAATATACATATGCTACAGACAGGGAAGCGCTCAGGGCATTTGAACTTTTAAGCAAAATCGAAGGAATAATTCCGGCGCTTGAATCTGCCCATGCAATTACAGAGGCAGTAAAAGTAGCATCATCAATGAACAAAAAATCCATAATTATCGTCAACCTCTCAGGCAGGGGTGATAAAGACGTGCAGGAAGTAGCGAGAATTAAGGGGATACGTTTGTAAGAATTACGAATTAGGAATTAGGAATTAAAAAAAAGAAGTATTAATTATGAGCAGAATAGAACAGACATTCAGGGACTTAAAGAAAAAAGGCAGGAAGGCCCTTATACCTTATATAATGGCCGGGGACCCGTCACTTGATGCTACGAAAAAGTTTGTTATTGACCTTGAAAGAGCGGGGGCGGACATTATTGAGCTTGGAGTTCCATTCAGTGACCCTCTTGCTGACGGGCCGACCATTCAGAGGGCGTCTGAGAGGGCTTTGCAGCACGGCACTACCCTCAAAAAAGTCCTTGCCCTTGTGAAAGAAATACGGCGGCAATCGGAAATTCCCCTGATTCTGATGACGTATTATAATCCGGTCTTCAAATATGGCACAGGGGCATTTGTAAAAAAAGCTGTCTCAGCAGGCGTTGACGGAATGATAATCCCTGATTTAATTCCCGATGAAGCAGAGGACTTTATCCGTCTGGCAAGGCAGCACAGGCTTGATACAATCTTTCTCCTTGCCCCGACAAGCACCAGGGAAAGAATCAGCAGAGTGGCAAAGGCATCAACCGGCTTCATTTATTACGTTTCCATCACCGGAATAACAGGCGCTAAACTCTCTGTGGGCAAGTCCATGAAAAACAGACTGGATTCCATAAAGAGCGTTACAAAAAAACCGGTAGCAGCAGGCTTCGGTATCTCCAATCCCGAAGAAGCATCAAAGGTAGCAAAACTGGCAGACGGCGTCATTATCGGAAGCGCTATTGTAAAGTTAATCTCTCAGGGGAAAAGCATTAAAAATTTTATTAAAGCTGTCAGGAAGGCGGTATGAAAGTAAGTTATAAGGGGGCAGGAATCAGGGGGCAGGGGGCAGTAAGACAACTGACAACTGATAACTGACAACTATTTTAAAAAAATGGCCTGGTTCAAGAAAGAAAAAAACAAAGTCTCCAAAAAAGTCAAGGTACCCGAGGGCCTCTGGGTAAAGTGCAACTCCTGCAAGGAGATCATCTATCGAAAAGAGGTTGACCGGAACCTGATGGTATGTCCCAAGTGTAACTACCACTTCAGGATTTCAGCAGGACAACGTATATCCCTTCTCGCAGATAACGGTAGCTTTACTGAAATGGGGCAGTACCTGGCATCAAAAGACCCCCTGAACTTCAAGGACCAGATAACTTATAAAGAACGCCTCAAGGATTCGCAAAAGAAGACAAATATCAAGGAAGCCGCAACTGCCGGCCGGGCATTAATAGGGAACCATCCGGCAATGCTTGTAGTCCTTGATTTCGCATTTATGGGCGGAAGCATGGGCTCTGTTGTAGGCGAAAAATTTGTAATAGCTGCTGAAAAAGCTGCTGAGGAAGCAATGCCGTTAATATCGGTTGCATCCTCTGGAGGCGCCAGAATGCATGAAGGGATAGTATCTCTCATGCAAATGGCAAAAACCTCTGCGTCATTAGCCCGTTTTAAAGAAACGGGATTACCGTTTATTTCAATACTTGCAGATCCGACCTTTGGAGGAGTTTCAGCAAGTTTCGCGATGCTGGGTGATATAATCATTGCCGAGCCAAAGAGCCTGATAGGTTTTGCCGGGCCGAGAGTCATTGAGCAGACAATCAAACAGCAGCTTCCCGAAAATTTCCAGACCGCAGAATTCCTGCTTGAGCATGGAATGATAGATATGATTGTTAACAGAAAAGAACTGAAGCAGACTGTTATTAAGTTATTAAGCTTGTTGGTTGAAAAATAAAAATAATCCACCCCGTAAAAATCGCCACACAATGCACTCAAACCTGAAAAATTATAATGAGACCGTAAATTACCTGTACAGCCTGCAAAAACACGGTATAAAGCTGGGGCTGGCAAATATAAAAACATTAATGGGCATACTCGGAGAGCCCCACAAATCCTTCCATTCCATCCATGTTGCAGGGACGAATGGAAAGGGTTCCACAGCTACTGCAATAGCTTCCATTCTCACTGAAAACGGGCTCAGTACCGGTCTTTTTACATCACCTCACCTTGTGAGCTTCACCGAACGTATAAGGGTCGATAACCGGCGTATAACTGAATCTGAAGTTATAGACCTGGCATCTGAAACTTACAATTCTATCAGCAATACAGATTTGAACCCGACCTTTTTCGAGTTTGTCACTGCAATGGCATTTTATTATTTTGCAGGTAAAAATATTGATTGGGCAGTAGTTGAAACCGGTATGGGCGGGAGGCTTGACGCAACTAATGTAATTCATCCTGATGTAACTGTTATCACAAATATAAGCCGTGACCATTGTGAATTTCTCGGCAATAATATCTCCGGTATTACTTATGAAAAGGCAGGGATAATAAAAACCGGTGTTCCCTTAATAACCTCCTCCCTGGCACCTGATACAGTTAAACAATTAACAGACATGGCAAAAAGCCGTAATGCAGAGATTCACGTCTATAATAAAGATTTCAGAGGATCCATAGTCAGAATGGATGAGAGGCATATAACTCTGGATTATTCGGGTTATAAAAATTATAAAAACCTGACAGTCCCTCTCACCGGTGAATATCAGCTCTACAATATCTGCACGGCGGTCAGGGCCTGTGAGATATTAAGGCAAAAAGGGTTTCAAATATCAGATACATCTATAAAAACAGGTTTGCAGAACATGAGTCTTGAAGGGCGGCTTGAATGGGTATCGCACGACCCTCCCGTAATCCTTGACAGCGCCCATAACCCGGAAGCTGCAAAATCTCTTGCGCTTTCAGTAAAAAAACTCTTTGCCGGCAAAAAAATTATCCTTGTTGCCGGTATTATGGATGATAAGGATATCCGGGGAATTCTTCATCCTCTTATTCAGGTTGCTGAAACTGTAATATTAACAAAAACCGGGTACGAGAGGGCGGCATCGCCTGAAAAGATGAAGGAAATTATGGCAACATTCAAGGAGCCCGGAGCAAATGCCGGCCATGTCTCAATACATAAGACCGACACCGTTACCGGGGCCGTTGATCTTGCGAAATCACTTTACCGGAAAGAGAATATCATACTTGTTGCCGGTTCTTTTTACACTGCCGGTGAAGTTAAGGAAGCACTGGGCTATGAGAGTGTTTTACCAAGGCTAAGGGAAATAATCTGAGAAATGAAAAACAGGAGAAACAGTGAAGCAAAGGCACATAACATCATATCGTCCATTCTCCGCCTTTTTTTAACACCGTGTCTCCGTTTCACCGCGTCCCTCCTTCTCATCCTTTTCTTTACCTGCCCTGCATCGGCAGAGGATTTTGCAAATATTTCCGCGGACCATCTGGAATATCTTTCTCAAAGCAATACATACATAGCAAGGGGCTCTGTAAAAATAACTTTCAAAGATGCGTCGCTCTCTGCGGATGAAGTCCGGTTAGACGGTAATACGTATGATGCTGTGGCTGTCGGCAATGTCACATACCAGGACTCTGAAGCCCTTATAACCGCCGGCAGGATAGAATTAAATCTGAAAACAAAAGTCGGCACTATATACGAAAGTGATATTTTTTATAAAAAAAACAATTTTTATCTGCACAGCGGGGAAATCAGGAAAACAGGGGAAAAAACCTTTTTCCTGGATAAAGCCACTGTTACGACCTGCGATACAGAATCTCCTGCATGGCATATATCGGCCAAGGACATATCAGTCGCACAACACGAAAAGATAACGGGATGGCACGGCGTATTTAACATTAAAAACACCCCTGTTCTCTATACGCCGTATTTCTGGGTGCCTCTTCTCAGGGAGCGCCAGACAGGGCTCATTTTCCCGTCCTTCGGCTACAGCAGTACAAGAGGCTATTATTACAAACAGGGGTTTTTCTGGGCCATAAAGGAGAATCAGGACGCCACTGTATACCTGGATTATTACGGCCAAAAAGGGTTCGGAGAGGGTCTGGATTACAGATATATATTGACCCCTGAGTCCAACGGTGAATTATGGATGTATCACGTGAGGGACAAACAGCCGACCAGAAGTCTTACTGAAATCAAATCCTACCACAATCAAAAATTTCCATACAATATTTCAGGTTATCTAAAAGTGCATGCAGTAAATGAAGACGATTATTATGAGACCATGGACTCAACTTCCTCCGGCAGGTTCGGGCTGTCATCATGGCATCCTACCCGGTTCGGGATTGCATCAGAAGAAAGATTGCAAAAATATCTTGAATCAGACATGCAGATATCAAAGCAATATTACAATGGAAGGATATACCTTCTGGCCAGGGGCAGGCAAAGCCTCGAAGGAAGCTCAAGCGAAATACCGCAAAGTCTGCCGGAAATAGGGTTCATTCTTAATACCCGGTCAAAAAGGTTTTTTTCTTATAACATGGCTTTCAGAGCTGTTAATTTCTGGGAAAAAGAGGGACAGGGAGGCATGAGGTTCGACATCCATCCCAATTTATATTTCAGCTATGGAAGGCTGTTGAATATTACACAGAGAATCGGTATGAGGGAAACCGTATACTTTCTTAATGAACCCGATAAATATGAAGACAGGTTTTCATATGACCTCGGCACAGCATTAACAACAAGATTCTTTAAAAGATATTCTTCCTTTGTTCATATTGTTGAACCCTTTTTAGAATACGCATATACCCCTGCCGTAAACCAGAACGATATCCCTGTTTTTGATTCTACGGATTCAATCTCCAAAACAAACAATCTCAATTACTCTTTCAGCAATATATTTACAGGATTTGCCTCTTCCGGATTGGAAGCCAAATTTATAATCTCCCAGAGTTATGATTTTCTTGACGGTGATGAGCCGTTTACACCTTTACTGGCAGAAGGCAATCTCTCAAGTGAAAGAACAAATTTCAGCATTAACGCTTCATACGATGTCTATGACACAACAATAACAGAGACTATCGCCTCTGTCAGGTTCAATGGCAAAAAGGGTTTTGTCGGTCTGGCCAAGAATTACAGGCGTTCAACCGGGCTTGACCAGTTCACTGCCGAGGCAGGCATTAACAGTCCTGTCAAAATATATGAAAAATCGTTCCCTGTCAGTCTTTCAGGGAAACTGTGGTACGACATGAACGGAAACGGTGTGCAGCAATTAGATATAAACTCGGTTTATACAAGTCAATGCTGGGGCCTTATTGTTTCATTTACGAGAAAGCCTGACGAATACCAGGTATTTTTCGGATTTCAAATCAGAGGGATCGGAACTGCGGGCATGGGATATCCGAACATGCCGATAGTCTTTTCCGATCCTTCAGGAAAAAGCCTGTCTGTCGATCCTTACAGTAGCGGCGGGTACAAAGGGCCGTCTTTTTAGTAACCGTTCACGGTTGACAGTTAACGGTTAATTAGAGTCTGTGTATAAATAGCTGTTTTTTATTTTTGTCATACCCGAAGTTTGTAGTCGGGTATCCAGAACTCACTGAAAAGACTGGATTCCCGCCCAAAGGACCGCGGGAATGACAGCTTAATTGTTGAGTTTATACACAGACACTAATTAGAAGTAAGGAAGAATCGTGTTTACATTTCACGAGAGGTCAAGGTATTGTCTGACAGGGATGCGTAAAGAACTTATTAACGAATTGAAGTCAATTTCAAAAATGCATCAAGCATACAACGCATTTTGAAACCGTGAACCGTGAACTGATAACTGTGAACAGTTACCCTTGATTAAAAAAGACTGAAAAGTTATAGTATCACGATTTAATTGTAAACTAATAATATCCGGAGGAGAAATCATGTCTACCCCTTTAGAAAGCAAACCTTACCATTCCGTCCCGCGATTCAGGATTGCCGGCCTTTTACGGTGCAGGGCAAAGCAATACACCGGCTATTTTTCAAGAGTGTCTCTATATATTATATGCCTGCTGGCAGGGTTTTCAGACATTGTCTATGCAATGGCAGGCCAGCCGGGCGGCGGAGATGCCGGGACCCAGGGGCCGGGTGCGATGTTTCAGTCATTTTTGCCCCTGATATTGATTTTTGTGATATTTTATTTCCTGCTTATAAGGCCCCAGTCCAAAAAGGCAAAAGAGCACAAACAAATGCTGGAAAATCTTAAAAAGGGTGACAAGATCATCACAACCGGCGGTATACACGGTATCATAGAAGATATTGATGCCAACACAGCAACCCTGAAAGTCGGCATTAAGGATGATGTAAGGATCAGAGTCGGCCGCAGTTATATTGCCGGCCTGAGGACAGGGGAATAGGAGTAAGTGAAAAAGAACTTTTTCTGGCGCATTACATTAATTGCAGCAGCAACTCTGCTCTCAGTAATATTTTACCTGCCTTCAACAGACCTTCGTGAATCACTGCCTGACTGGCTGCAAAAATACGGCATAGTGCTAGGTCTTGACCTTCAGGGGGGAGTTCATCTGGTTTATGAAGTGGACGGTGACAAGGCAGTGGATATTACTGTTGAACGAATTGCCTCCAGCCTGACCAATATTTTTAAAGAAAAAAAGATTGAGGCAAAGGTTGAAAAGCAAAACTCCGACATTATCATATCAACTGACAATACAGGGGTATCGGATACGGTCTCAAAGGAGTTCCCCAACCTTGAACTGAGCAGCCGGTCCAATGGCAAACTTGTGTACAGGCTTACTGACCGTGAAATTGAAAGGATAAAGAATTTCGCCGTTGACCAGGCGTTAGAGACAATCAGGAACAGGGTTGACCAGTTCGGCGTTGCCGAACCGACAATACACAGGCAGTCCGGGAATGAGATAGTAATCCAGTTGCCCGGAGTAAAAGACACCAAACGCGCAATTGACCTTGTCGGGAAAACGGCAATCCTTGAATTCAAGCTCCTTGACGATGAATCTCCTGTAGCTGCGCAGCTTCCAGGCGTCATTTCTCCTGCTGAAGAAAAAGAGGTATTAAAAAAATTTGCCGGTCAGATCCCTGAAGATGATGAAATTCTTTTCGGGAAAGTCCGCAGCAAGGAAACAGGCGTGGAGACAGTGCGGGTTTACCTGATCAAAAAGCAATCCCTCATGACGGGTGAGTTTCTTACAGAGGCTCGGGTCAATATTGATCGGAGATACAATGAACCTTATGTTTCAATAACCTTTAATTCTACCGGCGCAAAGCTTTTTGAACAGATTACCGCCAATAATGTAAAAAAACGCCTTGCAATAATTCTTGATGATAATGTCTATTCAGCGCCCGTAATCCAGGAAAAAATCGCAGGCGGCAGCGCCCAGATCACAGGCTCGTTCAGCATGCAGGAAGCCAAGGATCTTGCTATTGTCCTGAGATCAGGCTCCCTCCCCGCGCCATTGAAAATGCTTCAGAATGTGACAGTCGGCCCCTCCCTTGGAAGGGACTCTATCAATGCAGGGATCAATGCAGGCTTAATCGGTGCATTGCTCGTTATTGTTTTCATGATTGTGTATTACAAAATGTCGGGGCTGATTGCAGATTTTGCGCTTGTGTTGAATATTGTCTTTCTTATCGGTGTACTGTCGGCTTTTAATGCAACACTGACTCTGCCCGGTATTGCAGGAATAATACTTGCCGTTGGCATGGCGGTTGACAGTAACGTTCTCATGTTTGAAAGAATCAGGGAGGAACTCAGGGTCGGGAAAACCCCGAGGGCGGCTATTGACTCAGGCTATGATAAGGCATTCTGGACTATTTTTGACTCCCACGTCACAACACTCATTACCGCCGTAGTGCTTTTCCAGTTCGGCACCGGCCCCATAAAGGGGTTTGCAGTAACTCTCGGATGGGGTGTGCTTATTAACCTCTTTACAGCGCTTATCGGAACCAAGACAGTGTTTGACTTGATAACCTCCAAATGGGAAGTAAAGAGGTTGAGCATATGATTGCAATTCTTAAAAATACAAAAATTGATTTTATGGGCAAGAGATACTTTGCCTTCACATTCTCATCGATATTAATGATAATCGGCCTTTTCGCAATTGTTCAGATTGCAAGAGGCACTGCGAATCTCGGGATCGATTTCGCGGGCGGCACTTCGGTACAGATCAGATTTAACGAGAATATCCCGCTTCAGGATGTCAGAGAGGCATTGACAAAGGGCGGGATAACCGGCTTTGATCTTCAGGATCTGCCTACGGAAAACAAAATTCTCATCAGAATAAAAAAAGGCGAACAGACCCTCGGCAATCTCTCTAAAAAAATAATATCCATTCTCTCGGAAGAATATTCCCAAAATAATCTGGTGGTGGATTCAACGACAGAGATAGGCCCGAAGGTAGGGGCAAGGCTGAGGACGGATGCGTTCTGGGCTATCATTGCAGCGTTCATAGGCATTCTGATTTATATAACAGTGAGGTTCCAGTTCAATTTCAGCATAGGCGCCACAATAGCTACATTCCATGATGTCCTTGCTGTTCTCGGTCTCTTTTATCTGATGGGCAAAGAGATAAATCTCATACTCATAAGCGCCCTTCTTATGATTGCAGGGTATTCCCTGACTGATACGGTGGTCGTCTTTGACAGGATAAGGGAGAACCTGAGGACCAAATACAAAAAATCCATTTATGATATCGTAAATTTGAGCATTAATGAGGTGCTGTCGAGAACCATTATCACCTCTTTGACTACTTTTTTTGCAACATTCGCCCTATTTATTTTCGGCGGCGAAGTTATCCACGATTTTGCCCTGGCAATTATGCTGGGAATAGCCATCGGCACTTATTCTTCCATGTTTGTGGCAAGCCCCATTGTGCTGTTGTTAGGCGAGGGCAAGGCGTTAAGGCAAAAATTAAAACGCAAATAAACATAAATAAAATGGTTTCCCCAATTTTTCTCTATGCATCGTAACTGGCTTGTCAGCAGGACCAACCGCGAATTTCTGGAACATCTTTCGAGCAGGTTTTCCATCTCCCCCGTGCTTGCCCAGGTGCTTGTAAACAGGGGTATCAAGGATGCCGGTTCAATAAAAAACTTTCTCCATCCATCCCTCAACGATCTCCATGATCCTTTTCTCATGCCGGACATGACAAAGGCTGTTGAGAGGCTGAAAACCGCTGTTGAAAGGGATGAGACAGTGCTTGTACACGGCGATTATGATGCGGACGGCATAACGGCTACAGCGCTTCTGGTCTCTACGCTAAGCGGATTAGGATTAAAAACTTACTATCATATCCCGAACAGAATAACCGAAGGGTACGGCCTCAGTAATAAAGGAATACAAAAAGCCGGGACAAACGGGGCAAACCTTATCATAACTGCTGATTGCGGCATAAGTTCCGGAACAGAAGTTTCAAACGCCCTTTCAATGGGAATGGATATCATAGTAACTGACCATCATGAACCACCTGAGAAACTGCCTCCGGTAACAGCAGTTATTGATCCGCACAGAACAGATTCCGCTTATCCCTTTAAAAACCTCGCCGGAGTCGGGGTTGCATTTAAATTAATCCAGGCGCTTCTGCAGGAGTTACGTGTTGCGAATTACGAGTCACAGTTAACTGAACTTCTGGATCTGGTTGCATTAGGAACGATTGCCGATTCTGTTCCACTATTAGGAGAAAACAGGATTTTTGTAACATACGGGCTTAAGAGAATTAATAACAGTACCGGCAGGACAGGAATACAGGCATTAAAAGAGGCAGCCGGTGTTGACGGGAGCAGCCGTGCAGGATCACTTTCCTATAGTCTGATTCCCAGGATTAATGCCGCGGGCAGAGTTGATGACGCAGGTGAAGTTGTAGAGCTTTTTCTAACAGGGGATGAAGCAAAGGCAAGAGGGATTGCAAACCTCCTTGAAGAGCAAAACAGGAAGAGGCAGAAAATTGAAGGGGATGTATTGAAGACAGCGCTTGATATGATAAATCCGGATGATATGGAGAATGTAATTGTTCTCTCATCCCATGAATGGCATCCCGGTGTAATAGGCATTGTTGCATCACGGCTGGTTGATATGTTTTACAGGCCCGTGTTTCTTTTTTCTATAAAGGATTCGGTTGCAAAAGGCTCTGCAAGGGGGATCCCCCCGTTTCATTTATACAGGGCCATTGCCGAATGTCCGGACCTGCTGCTTGGTTTCGGGGGCCACCGTATGGCAGCGGGGCTCAGTCTTGATGTTGGAAATCTACCTGCATTTAAGAATCAGATGAACCGGATAGCGGCTGAAAAGCTCAGCGCAGAAGATATGATCCCGGCATTGAAAATAGACGCTGCCGTAAAGTTTTCCGATTTAAACTTTAACCTTATAAAGGAATTGGCACTTCTCGAACCTTATGGTGATTCAAATAAACAGCCTGTATTCGGCACAAAAGCGATAGAGATTGTAAATAAAAAGATTGTCGGCAACAATCACCTGAAGATGCAGCTCAAACAGGATAGCATCAATATGGATAGTATCGGTTTCAGCATGGGTGAGAAATTGAAAAATACGGATTCGGTTTCCTCTCTGGATATTGCCTTTATTCCATGTATAAATGAATGGAACGGCACAAAAAATCTCCAGCTCAACCTCAGGGCAATAAGACCACGCAAGTAATCAGTGCACGGCAGGGGGTCTTGTATCTTGCAGAAAAGTTTTTGCTTCTTTATTGAACTTGATGAAGCTGATGTTATTTTGCGGCAGGCGCATTTAAGGATTTGAGCGGCGTCCTGCAGGAAAAACGGGGATCCTCATTTACAATCTGCACACCCCTTTTGTTGATGGAGTTTAGTACAAGCGGGCCCTGCAGATTGGCGGTAACCCTGCCCCCCTCGACCCTCAACATGACAAAAATTACCAGATCATCTTCACTTTCCAATGCAAGAAGATTATATATCGACTTATCAATCTTCAGTGAATAGTCAGGAAAAACTTCATACGGCGGCATCACTATAAACGCAATATCCGGGTCATCCACAGCCTGGAGCCATTTGAGTGAAGTGTCTTTATAATCCATTAAAATGAACCTCTTAATATCAGGAAAGCCCATTAGTCCGCCCGGGAAATGGATAACCCTGTCTTTGGCTACTTCAAGCCTTCCGAACCGCGATGAATTAAAAGATATCATTTATTTTTAAATGCCTCCTTTATTTCCCCGAATTCGCCTACTGATAATGTTGATGAAAGACGGTTTTCAGCCTGTATCTTTTCATATATCTCTTCCCTGTATATGAGGAGTTCAGCCGGCGCTTCTATCCCTATCTTTACATGCTTACCTTTGATATCTATGATTCTGACTGTTATTCCCTGGCCAATTCTTAAAACTTCTCCCAACTTCCTTGTCAAGACAAGCATTTTATTGGTATCTCTTTCTTATTAAAAAATTTTACTCTATGCTAAAAAATCAAAAAGCGACTGCGACAGGCTCTTCAGCGAAGAAATCCTCATTGCCTCAAGTGTAGACTCGATTTTTGTTATTTCCAAAGCAACTTCTGCTATGTCCGCATCCTCAAGTATGGAAAGGTTTTCTATGTAAGAAATCTCATTATCCTCCAGTCTGTCTTTCTGATCAAGCAGATATTTGAGCCTGGAGCCTACATCTGCGGTCGTATTAATATTACTGTCAAGCGCCCCGTCCAGGAGAAATATGCTTCCCTGGATACCGGCTGTGTCATTACTTGACAGGGAGTTTTTCATATGGTCAATGATCATGAAAAAATTAATGGAACCGGTCAGGTTGCCTGAGGCAATGCGTGAAAGCCCGGAAGTATCCGTATCCCCGGCATCTGAAAAACTGCTGTTTCCATCCTCATCAACCTCGATAGTATAGCTTGTATTTGGTGTCGTGGGAGCAAAAAGCAGCCTTTTACCCGCAGTATCATTTATTACGAAAGCCTCTATGCCCAGGGCCGTAGTCGTAAGGTTTGATTGCAAGCCGGTATGAAGCAGTGCGGATAGTCCGTTGGAATCCGTATCTTCTCCGTCACCATCGCCTGATACCTCTATTTCAAAAGTTTCTCCGGCAGTCGTTGGCCTGAAAAACAGCCGTACCTCATTGGTGACCGTATCAGTGGCAAGTCTTGCCTCTATTCCCATATCCAGGGCGTTTACCGCGTCCCGGAGAAGGGCCGGCGTATTGTTGGCTGCATCCACTGTCAACGTCACGGGGCTGCCTGTCCCTGCCGTCAGAGTCAGAGTGCCTGTTCCTATTGTATCCGCTGCGTTATAGAGTCCCGACATTGGCGCATTAATTGCATCCCTTACCTCCTGGGGTGATGCATTTGTCAGAGTGTCTTTTATGGGAAGAGTTACAGGATTGCCGGATCCCGATGTAATCCTGAGCGTCCCCATTCCAGCAGTGCCGCCCAGAACTGATGAAAGCTGTTTGGTACTATCAGTGAAGGCAGTGTCTCCGGTTATATTTATCCCGGTTTTTATCCCGTCACTTATGTAAACTTCTAAATTATTAGTATCTCCCTGATATACCCCCGAGGCATTAAATGCCTGTGAGCTGCTCAGATAACCGGAAAATATGTATCTATTTTTCAGCTTGGTGTTACCAATACTAATCAGTTCACTAAACAAATTCTGCATCTCATATGATGTCATCTCTCTTGTTTCGGCGGTGGCCGTATCATTGCTTTCGGCAACAGCGAGCTCCCTTGCCCTGTTAAGGATGTTTAGAGATGCGCTCAACTGGATCTCGGTAAGGCCAAGCATGCTCAGTCCTTCGTCTATATTTCTGTTAAACTGCTTTATTTCATTGATAGAAACCTTGTAAGCCATGGCCCCGCGCGCTGCAATTACGTCGTCCGAGGGTTTGGTAAGCCTCTTGCCCGAGCTTAATTGCACCTGCGACTTGCCCAGTTTACTGAGGTTTTTGCTCAGTGAACTTGTAAACTGGTTATAAAGCATGAATGCGGTAATTCTCACAGGTTTATAATTGTCTCCAATAGTTCGTCTGTTAATTTAATAATCCGCGCCCCTGCTTCAAAAGCGCGCTGAAATCTTATAAGGTTGGCAGCCTCTTCATCAAGAGAGACACCTGATACCGATTCCCGCCTGTTATTCAGCTCAAACAGCAGATTCTCCTCAAAACTAAGGCTGTCCGATGCTGCCTGGCTTAATGATCCCACGGTTGAGACTATTCCCGCATAGTAATCGTTGAAAGTACTACTGTTAAGGTCGGAAATCTTTGATCCGTTCTTATTGATAATATTAAGCGCATTTGTATTATCGCCGGGCAGTGTTGTCAATGAAGAGGAAGCGGCAATCGTTTGATTATCCGTTACAGATACACTGAAGTTCTGAACAGCATTCTGCAGGGGACTTATAAAAAAACTGTCATTTGCAACAGCCGTACCGGAAATTGCCACTTGAATCCCTTCAAAAGTAATAGTGGTGCCTGAAGGGTTGTATGTCCCGGTTGTGACGGTTGCCCCTGTCTGCCGGTTTACCACCTCATAGGCAGTGGCCGTAGTAAGATTAATATCATATTCATCAAGGGTAAGTGAGGAACGGGTAGCAACAGGAATGGTCGCCAACGTTATATCAGCAGTGGAAGAAGTGCCTGAGACGCTTTTCATGGTATACAACTCCAGGGGACTGAAAAAATCATTATTTGTAGAACTATCAAGGCCATATCCGGCGTAGTGCAGGACATTGGTTTCTTTTGTTATTGAAGCGGTCAGTTTCCTCAGGCTGAATAACGGATTTGTCTTTATATTGTCTCTGAGCGATATGAGCCCCCCGAGCTGGCCGCTCTGAAAGAAAGAGGTTGCTTTTACTCCTCCGTTATAAACATCCCTGTCCCCTTCCAGATTAATGGAGGTGCTCAAATCGTATGACGTTATGCCGGCAACAATGCTTCTCCTGCCTGCAACGATTGTAACAGAGCCGTCAGAGGCCTCACTCCAGTCATAGTCAACCAGTTCTGAAAGGTTTTTCATTAACTCTTCCCTGTCATCCCTGAACACGTTTGCTGTTTCAGCGCCTCCTGCCTCTATCCCTATTATTTTCCCGTTGATCGTGGCAATGTTCTTTGTTATCACATTTATCTGGTCAACCGTGTCTCCTATTTCATCATTTACGAATTTTACATTTCTCACAAGATCGCTCTCTATTTGTTTAGCCGCATTGACAAATGCCTGTGCCTTTGTCAGCAGTGTTGACCTTTGCGCCGATTCTTCAGGATTGGTTGCAAGATCCTGCCATGCATTAAAATACTCTTCCATAAAGCCTGAAAGCCCGAAGCCCTGTACTTCATTGAATATCTGCTCTACCTGGCTTAAGCCGCTCTCAAGTGAATACGCACTCCCGTAGCTGGTGCGCTGTCCAAGTATCTGAAGAAAAACAAAAGAATCAAAGCTCCTCCTTATTTCAACATCGCCTACCCCCCTGCCTAAATGTTTGCCGTTCAATTCAACAGGGCTGGCTACCTTCATAATTGCATCCTGCCGGCTGTATCCCGGGGTATTCACATTGGCTATGTTATTGCTCGTTACGCGGAGCGCCAGCTGATTTGCAAAGATTCCCGACCTGCCTATGTCGAAAAGTCCCATGATGGACATTTATGTCTCCTTTGATAAGAGAACACCCGTAGTCTGCGAAATATTCCCGTCTGTTAATGTATTGATAAAACCTGACGTTGTCCTGAGGTAATTTATCGAGCGGTCTATCAGGATAGAATTAAATTTATTCATCTCCTCTATATTCTGCAGGAGTGAGAGCAGCTGGGAACGCAAAACCTTAAACATATTGTTACCTGTAAATTTTTCCAGATCATTAAGGTTAATTTCACCGTTAATTTCATTGTCCCCGCCGAATTTTGTTATCAGCCTTATTCTTTCCTCTTCGAGCAGTCTCAGCCTCATGATAACCGTATCTTTCTCCTTTGAAATCTCTGCTATCTTTTCCGCATTAATGTCGACAAGACATAACCTTTCCTTCTTAAGAAGATCATGAAGCATCTTATAAGTATTGATCTGCTCTTTCAGTATCCTGATAATAGCTCGTTCCGATGTCATATTTTTTTCTCTTTATTCAGCCGTCAATAAATAGAAATTGATTTAAACCTAAATTGAGCGATTCTCTGTTTTGTCATTCCGGCTTGTCCGGAATCTTCCCCTGTTTTCAGAAGGATTCCCGACAAGCGGGAATGACACTTGTTAGGTGATTACTTTCTTTCGTAAAAGCTTTGCCTATCAATGTCCTCATTAAAGAATCGCTCAATTTAGGTTAAAATTCTTCTTCTAATATTTTTTCTACTGTTTTTGCAGCATCGAAGTTATATGTACCGGCATCAATTGCCTTTTTGATGGCATCAACCTTATCTCTCCTTACATCGGGAAGTCCGTTTATCAGACCCTTGAGCTCACTTATCTCCTTTGCCTTCCCTGACAGGCTTATTTTGTCCCTGTCGCTTTCTGTCTTTTGAGCATTTTCTTTCTTTTCAATATCCTGGTTTTTATTCAGATCCTGCACCTTGCTATAAAGCTTCTTTCCATCAATCGGACCATTTCCATCTATAATCATTTTTACACCCCCTTTTTTACATAAACGCTGTTTCTGCTTGATCTGCTTTCATATTCGTTAACTCTCAATTCCTTTACACTTTATGGAAGTGTAAAGGAATTTTACACTTCTTGATTATATTATCGGCTTTTTCTGAAATAACTTTAGCCATTTATATCAGTATCATTCTTATTTATTTGCGGCGTTCTTTCAAGCCAGTTAATAATGGCATCCTGGAGCCCGAGTCCTCTGTCGGCAAAGACCCTGGACATCTCCATATCAAAAAGGCTCATGTACGTATTATAACCATTCCCTTTTTTATCGTCTGTCATACTGTTGGCTGTTTCTCTCATTACCTTCAGCAACTGATAAGCAAAAAGAGACTCCATCTCCTTTGCAACCTTCTTAAACTCAGCATGCCTTTTGTCCGTTCCTTCAGCCGGCTGCCCTCTTTCCACTGATTGCAGATTGCTCAAAGCTGAAAGCTGATTTATCATATTATCTCCAGTTCCGCCCGTAATGCGCCTGATGCCTTTAATGCCTGAAGAATGGATATTAAATCACGCGGCGTTACACCCAGCGCATTTAATGCCCTCACAACCTGTCCGAGTGTAATCCCGGAAATCTGAACGAGAGATGCCTTCTGTTCCCTGACCGATATATCCGTCCTCGGGACAACCGTTGTTTCCGCATTTTCCGGAGCAAACGGCGGGGGCTGGGAAACCAGCGGCTGTTCTTTTATTTCAATAGCCAGTGAACCGTGGGCAATGGCAACCGGGGAGATCGTTACATTACTCCCGATAATGATTGTCCCTGTCCTTTCATTTATGACTACCTTCGCCGTCATATCAACGGGCACTTCCAGATATTCAACCCTGGTTATCATTCCGACGATGTTATCCCTGTACGCATCCGGTATTACTACCTTCACAGACGAAGGATCAACAGGGAAGGCATACTCTCCTTCAAATGCTTCATTGATTTTTTTTGAAATATTCTCTACTGTGGCAAAGTCGGCTTTTTGAAGGAAGAGTCTTATTTCATGCCCGTTGCCCAGGACAAAGTGAGGCTCCCTCTCTATTGTTATGCCTTCAGGTACCTTGCCTGCCGTGGGATGGTTTTTTTGTGAAGACGCACCTTCTCCTTCCGCTGCAAAACCGCCTATGGAAACAGGCCCCTGGGCAAGGCCGTAAACCTTGCCGTCAGGACCTTTCAGGGGGGTAAGAAGCAGTGTTCCTCCTTGAATACTTTTGGCGTCGCCAATGGTCGATACAAGAGCGTCAATCTTCATGCCCGGTTTTGCAAACGGCGGGAGTGTAGCGGTAATTATAACCGCCGCTATACTTTTAGTTGTAATATCATCCGGGGCAACGGTCACTCCCATTCTCTTCAGCATACTCGATATACTCTGCACAGCCGTCTTCCCCTTATCACCCGAACCGTCAAGTCCGACTACAAGCCCGTATCCGATAAGCTGATTGTCCCTTACTCCTTCAAACTTCGCTATATCCTTGATACGCTCGGCGTATGAATAAGTGAAAAGTGAAAAGTGAAAAGTGAAAAGTGAAAATAATGTTATAAACAATATGATTTTTTTCATACCCTAATCCTTAACTCTTGACTCATAACTCTCATCAGAACGGCCATACATAATCGAGCGTCCTGACCATCCAGCCGGGGCTCTGTTTTTCCTGGATCACACCGTCTCCTACATAATATACCTGCGCATCCGCAATCTTGCTGCTTGCTATAGTATTATCGGATGAAATGTCATCCGGCCTCACCATGCCGCTGAGCACAAGTATCTGTTTCTCGCTGTTTATTGTCAGTTCTTTTCTTGCCTCTAAAACAAGATTGCCGTTGGGCATTACTTCTACAACCTTTGCCGTTATAGTCGCAACAAGCGTCCCTTCCCTGTTTGTGTCGCCTTTCCCTTTAAATGCAGATTTGGAGGTGCTTTTTACAGCCGGATCAAAAACATTTGCACCCTTATACAAATCCTTTATGCCAAAGGCATTTTGAAGATTAAAATCTTTATTCATACCCAGGAACTTGGCTAACTCAAAATCAATAGACGATTCCCGGCTTGTGGCGGTATCTGCCTTGCCCGAGCCGGAGAAGCTTTCATCAATGTTTATTGTTACAAGGTCATTGAGCCTCCGCGCCTTTCTGTCTTCAAATAAATTCTCTTTTTCATTCCAGAGTGAATTAATTGATGAGACCTCCACCGCCTCCTCTGTCTGATTAACATATTTCGGCGGTGGCGGTGGCAGCTTTGAAGCAGGCGTGGCACAACCGGTTAAAGACAGAGCAAAGAGAAAAGAACACAGAGCACAGACTGAAGAGAAAGAATATATCTTCTGCCTTCCGGATTCTGTCTTCCGGATTCTGTCTTCTGGATTCTGCATTTTAAATCTCCACTCTCACAGTATTTTTATCTATCAATATACCGCTGACTTCTCTTTTGGAAGAAAGATTAATCGCCCTCACGGTCATGCCTACGTATCCCCTCTCTTTTGTCTTGCCGGCAGCCCTGATATTCAACCCGTTATAATTTATTAACAACACCACCCTCCTGCCCCTCGCCACTACCTCAGAGGCCTCAATCATGCCTTCTACAATGGGTATATTTGCGGCGATGGATCTCTTCAAGGATTTTCCCGTTATCTTTGACGGATCCGTCACTGAACCATTCGGCATTTTCCTGATATCTATTTTCTCAAGATATATATCTTCATACTGAATAATATGACTCTTCCTGAACGGCCTTCTGCTTTTAACAACCATAGCGAACACCCTGACATTTGCGCGTACTATAACTCTTTTACCATTGCTGAATACAAATGAAAAGGCCGCCCTTCCTATCGGGCCTTTTTCAACAATAATCTTTTCAGGGAGAGAATCACTGATCTTGCCGGCCACCTGTACATTGCTCACTTCTATCTCTTCCCACGGATAATTTTTCACCAGGTATGATCTCAGTACATCTTCCGGACTCCACGAAGCAGACACAGCAGATGATAGAATGCAGAAGACAGACAACAAAACGCAGACAAAAGCCAGTAAATTCATTCTCCTGTTCAGTATTTTTTTATCTTTCATTATTACCTCTTGATATTGTTTGCTAATTGAAGCATTTCATCCGCTGTCTGTATGGCCTTTGAATTAAGCTCATATGCCCTCTGGCTTATAATCATGTTTACCATCTCTTCAACGACATTGACATTGCTCATTTCAAGAAATCCCTGATTGATTGCCCCGAGGCCTTCTGAGCCCGGATTGCCGGTCGCTGCATCACCTGACGAGCCTGTAGGGGAAAACAGGTTTTTCCCGAGGGCCTTGAGCCCCCCCGGATTTATAAATTGCGCAATTTCTATCTGCCCTACCTCTGAAGTAGTGTTGCTTCCTGCCTGAAGCACAGAGACCGTGCCGTCAGGCGTTATAGAAAGTTCCAGTGTATTGGAAGGGATAGTTATTGAGGGTTCCATTGCATATCCGTCCGAGTTTACGATTTTCCCTTCACTGTCAAGTTTGAAGGCGCCGGAGCGTGTGTAAGCAATTTCTCCGTCAGGTGTAGAGACCTGGAAAAAACCCTTGCCCTCTATAACAAGGTCAAGGTCATTCCCCGTAGATACGAAATCACCCTGTGTGAAAATCTTCTGAACAGCCGCCGGTTTGACTCCGAGGCCTATCTGTATGCCTGTCGGAACTTCAGTGCCTTCTGCTGATACAGCCCCGGCCGTTCTGATGCTCTGATACAATAATTCCTGAAAATCGGCCCTGCTCTTTTTGAATCCTCCTGTGTTTACATTCGCAAGATTATTGGATATTACATCTATATTGATTCTCTGAGCCTCCATCCCGGTTGCCGCTATAAACAATGCTCTGTCCATTCAATACCCCCCTACGTCAAATTTTTATTCCTAATTCCTAATTCCTAATTATATTATTACCGTCCCATTTCATTTATTGTCTTTGATGCCGCTTCATCAAAGACCTGAATCATCTTCTGATAACTCTCAAATTCCCTGAGAGACTTCAGCATCCGTACCATCTCCCGGATCACATTCAGATTCGAACCTTCCAAAAAGCCCTGGCTGATACCGGAATCTACTCTTACTCCACCCTTCTTTGCAGTAAACATTCCCCCGCTCAATTTTGAAAGAACTCCCTTGTCAGGGAAACCGGCTATCTTCAGCCTGCCCACGGATATGTCATCTACAATGATCTCTCCCGACGGGGTGATATCTATATTGCTTCCCTGTACGGCAATCGGACCGCCGTCGCCCAGAACCTTTACCCCGTCCTGGGTTACAAGGTAACCGTCACTGCTGATCCTGAAATTCCCATTCCTTGTGTATCTGTCCCCTTCGAGCGTAAAAAAGCCTTCACCGTTTATAGCAAGGTCAAGAGGATTGCCCGTCATTATAAGACTGCCTTCGGAAAAATCGGTTACTATGCCCGAAAGTTCAGTCATTACCCGTCCGTCCGGCCTGGAACCGGGGTTGTTATCCACCGGGATTATATAGTCCCTGAAAGAAATCCGCTCCTTCTTGTAGCCTGTTGTATTTGCGTTAGCAATATTCTGGGCAAAGATATCCATATGCCTGCTTTTCAGCATTGCCCCTGAGAGCGCTATGTAGATTCCCTTATACATAATTCAGTTATAATGCAAACCCTGTGCCAGACTGAATAAAACCCACCGCCAATCCGCAATAGCGGACACGAGCCTTTAAACCGCCATCCCGTATCTGATCCAGGTTCCTGTAATTAAGTAGTTTTATCTTATGCTGAAGCCGGTTCAGCATCATATCCAGCAACATTTCATGACTTGTTAATATCCTCTGAATAATTCGTAATTCGTAATTCGTAATTCCTAATTCAGTATCAGCCGGGAAACTTTTTCCCATGCAGGGAAAATATCCCCTATACCCTGATATCAATTTTCCCCTGCTTTTTTTTCTTTTCATCATTTTCTCTTTTCCTGCCTTTCCCGGAATCCTTCTTTTGCTTTCTCCTCTGATTCATCACAGGCTCCTCTTCCTTTTTTATTGCCGGGATCCCGTATGTGTTTCCCAATCCTTCAATCGCCATGTTTAAATAATCACCCCCCCTCCCCCATGACTATGGGAAAGTTAAAAGGGGACTTTTTTCATACTGTGTAACTACTCAGGCGCAAAGTGGCAAAGGCACATAGGCACAAAGGGTTACAGAAATACAAGAAAAGTTTTTCATCCTTTTTTTCACTTTGTGCCTTTGCCACTATGTGCCTTTGTGCCTGCCTGAATAGTTACCATACTCTTGCCATTCAGTTCTTCACTTCTTTTTTAATCTTTTCCTTAAGTTTTCCAAGAGCCTGGCTGTGAATCTGACAGACCCGTGATTCTGTAATATTCAGCACCCTCCCTATCTCCTGCATTGTAAGTTCCTCATAGTAATAAAGAGCCAGAACCATTTTCTCTTTGTGGGGCAGGGTATCTATTAACCCTCCCAGCCTTTTCTTTGTATCCTTTTCTTCAAGTATACTGAGTGGGCTCTTTGCCTTGGGATCGGCTATGCACTCTGTTATATTCAGATCGCTGTCTGCATATTTGCTGTTTTTAAAGTCCTCCAGTCTTACAGGATTTGAGCAGGTTGCGTATTGAAGTATTTTGAAATAATCCTTAAGGGGCATTTTCATTGACTTTGCAACCTCGACATCATCGGGCTTTCTGCCATGTTTCTTTTCAAGCTTCATGCGGGCATTGTTAATTCCCTCAATTTTTTTCCTCATTGACCTCGGTATCCACGCCGTTGCCCTCAGTTCATCGATCATTGCGCCTTTTATACGCAATTCAGCATAAGTTTTCAGTTTAACCTTGCCGGGCTGAAAGCGGCTAAGTGCGTCCATCAGCCCCATAAGGCCGACACTTATAAGATCGTCTATGGTTACATGCCGGGGCAGTTTCCAGGAAAACCTGTAAGCAGTATATTTGATATAAGGCAAAAATTCCTTTATTACCTGCTCTTTTCTTTCTTCTTTTATTTCTTCTTTGTACTTTAACATTTTGCGTTCAGAAGACCTCCGAGAAAAAATTGCAGCGTTCCTTTGACATTGCTGCTGTCGTCATTCATGAGTCTTTCCGAAATCCTCAACAAACTCTTTGCTGCTTTACTGTCAGGATAAATATCAATCAGCGCCTTTTGCCGGCGAACGGCCTTCGGTACATGTTCGTCATGGGGCACATAACCGGTGTAATCGAGAGATATACTCAGAAACCTTTCCGCTGCAGTCGAAAGCCTTCTGTAGACATCAGCCGCCTCTTTTTCATCTTTTACATCATTAACCAGCACCTTGAAATTCTTTTCCTGATATTTTGTAAAAAGGACCTTTATCAGCGCATATGCATCGGTCAGCGCCGTAGGTTCGGGCGAAGCGACAATAATAATCTCCTGCGCAGCCACACAGAAAAATGCAACATTTGAAGATATGCCTGACGATGTATCAATTAAAAGGTAATCCACTCCGCCGTCATATGACTCAAACTCCTCAACAAGCCGCAACCTCTGGAACTCATCAAGCTCGGTCAGCTCCTGGACACCGGAACTTGCAGGAAGCACCTTTATCCCCTGGGGACCGTCAACAATGAGATCCTTCAATTTTTTTTCTCCGCTGAACAGGTGTTTGATGTTATATTTCGTGGCGAGATTCAGAATAACATCGATATTGCTGAGCCCGAGATCAGCATCAAAGACCAGCACCTTTTTGTTGAGTTTACTGAAGCCTATTGCAAGATTTGCAGTAATATTCGTCTTTCCGACACCTCCTTTACCGCTGGCCACAGCTATTGTTCTAACCACTTTTCTCTCTGCAGTATTCATTATGCACTCCCTGTTCTTAAAATGAGATTTGTCAACCTTCTGCTGTCCGCAAACTCAATATTACCCGGCACCCTCTGCCCTGTGGTTATATATGCAACCGGCTTCTGATAAAGACGGCACAGGTTATATATAGAGCCTAATTTCACAGCCTCGTCTGTTTTTGTAAAGGCTATATAATCTATCGGCAGAGACCTGTAATATTCGTGTGTACTCATGAGAAAATCACAGTCACTTGATGTGCTCAATAACAGCTGGGTCTCAATGGGCAACCCTGTGCTGTAAATATCCTTAAGCCCTTTGATATATTCCCTGTCTTCGGGGTTCCGGCCGCTTGTATCTATAAGCACGATATCCCTGTCGTAAAATTTCTTTATGCTTTCCTCTAAACTTTCCACATTCGAGACTATATCAAGAGGAATACCTATCATCCTTGCATATATCCGTATCTGTTCAGCAGCGCCTATCTTGTATGAATCGATGCTGATCATTCCCACCTTCCGGCCTTCCTTTATTGCCTTTGAAGCGAGCTTTGCAATAGTGGTTGTCTTTCCCACCCCGGTAGGCCCGATAAGCATTGCTATCCTTTTGCCGCCATTAAAAGATACTTTTTCTTCGCCCGGCGACTTACTCCTGAAAGGGGGCAGGAAATTTATCTCTTTGGAGATGAGCGCTTCAAGATCATCCGTATCCTCAGCCTTTGCTGCAAGTTTGAGAGCAAACTCATCTTTTATTGATCTTTCTCTCAGGAAATTGAACATTTTTTTTCTTTCCTCCGGCAGCCTCAATTCAAAACCACTGCTTCGCATTGTCTCAATACATTCCATCAGACTTTTTATTTCTTTTTTCAATTCTGCAAATTCGCTTTTACTGCTGATACCGGCTGAAGATACCGTCGCCGGAGAATAACTCCCGCTATTGTCCGTCTCTAAGTCATAATCAATTGCCGCCGTAACCTCCACATACGGTCTCGATCCTTTTTTGTCTTCTGATGAGAGAATTACTGCATCCGCTCCAAGTTCCTTTTTTACGAGTGCAAGGGCCTGCCTGAAATTTTTCGCCTGTATTTTTTTAATTCTCATACTTCACCATCCCCATTATATCCAGATTTGTGGTGGATATAATTTCCGCACTTGAAAGCACCACAATAGCAGATGAAATCCGTTCTACAATCTTCCGGAGGTATCTCCTGATATTGGAAGAGCAGAGGATAACAGGCTGTGAGCCTTTAATCCTGCCTGAAGAAAGAACCCCCTCTATGCTCTTTGCAAGTCTGCTTATGACATCAGGGTTGATATTCCCTCCCTCAGCCTGAGACAGCATTCTCTCAAATACCGGATCAAGCGTAAAGACGGGCAGCCTGCCGTTATCATTCACATACTGCTTTGTAATCGTCCTGGAGAGGGCCTGGCGTACATACTCGGTAAGCACTTCAGGATCTTTTATTTTCGGAGAGTAATCAAGCAAAGTATCAAAAATTGCCATAATATCCTTGATAGGCACTCTCTCTTTCAGGAGATTCTGAAGTACACGCTGAACAGCGCCGAGTGTGAGATTTGCCGGAATAAGCTCTTCAACAATCTTTGGATAAGTCTTTGAAATGTTATCCAGCAGGCTTTGAGTTTCAGCCCTTGTGAGGAGCTCCCATGAATATTCTCTGATAAGTTCGGTAATGTGTGTGCCGATGATAGTAGCCGGATCCACCACCATATACCCGGAGAGCTGTGCCTTCTCTACATTATTTTTATCAATCCAGTAAGCCGGAAGCCCGAATGCCGGCTCCTTGGTTGGAATACCTTCAATTTTCTCGGCATCGCCGGATTCGACAGCAAGCCAGTGTCCCATCATCACTTCGCCCTTTGCAATCTCGATTCCACGGATCATGAAACTGTATTCATGCGGTCTCAATTGAAGGTTGTCCTTAATATGAATAGGCGGCACGATAAAGCCGAACTCCGACGCAAGCTGTCTTCTCATTGCCTTGATCTTTCCAAGCAGCTCCCCGCTGCTTTCATCAACAAGCGGGATGAGTCCGTAACCGATTTCAAGACTGAGCGGGTCAAGCTCAAGAAAAGATTCTATTTGCGGTTCCTCTGATGCCGGTTCTGCAGGGGCCTCAGCGGTCTCCTCTTCCTCGGGAGGCATTTTTATCAGAATATATGCCATTCCCCCGGAGGCTGCCGATATAAGAAAAAAAGGCACATGAGGGAGTCCGGGGACAAAAGCGAGAGCCATCAGGACTCCGGCTACCGTAACAAGCACTTTTGGATTTACCAGCACCTGTTCGCTGATATCCTTCCCGATGTCGCTGTCCGAGCCTGCACGGCTGACCACTATGCCCGATGCGGTTGATATTAAAAGCGCCGGAATCTGGGAGACAAGTCCGTCACCGATGGTAAGTATAGTATATGTAGTCGCGGCATCTACAACCGGCATGCCTAATTGTAATGTACCGATGATAAGTCCGCCGATTATGTTGATTGCAGTTATAATCAGTCCTGCGACCGCATCACCCCTTACGAACTTGCTGGCCCCGTCCATGGACCCGTAATAGTCGGCCTCCTTTGCAATGAGCTCCCTCCGCATACGGGCCTCGGCATCATCTATAAGGCCGCTGTTCAGATCAGCATCAATGGCCATCTGCTTGCCCGGCATTGCATCGAGTGTAAATCTTGCCGCAACCTCAGCTATCCTGCCGGACCCTTTTGTTATGACAACAAAATTAACGATAACCAGTATCAGGAAGATTATTATCCCGACCGCATAGTTCCCGCCAACCACAAAGCTCCCGAAAGATTTGATAACCTGTCCTGCTGCATCCACTCCCTCGTTCCCCTTTAAGAGTATTAATCTTGTAGTCGCAACGTTCAGCGAAAGCCTGTAAAGTGTGGCCATAAGAAGCACTGAAGGCAGAACGGAAAATTCAAGGGGTTTTTTAATATAAATTGATGTGATAAGAATCGTTATCGAGAGCGAGATTGAAAGTGTCAGCAATATATCAAGTAAAAAAGGCGGCACAGGAAGAATCATCACGCCAATGACCGATACCATCAATACGGCAACGATTATATCCTGTCTGTTTCGAAGCAATGCTAAAAATTTCATATCCGTCCTTTAAGTTTATAGATATATGCCAGTACCCTGGCAACAGCCACGTAAAGCTCCTGCGGGATAAATGCATTCAATTCAAGCTTAAACAGGGCCCTCGCAACAGGCTTATCTTCAACAACCGGAACACCATTCTCTGCCGCGATCTCTTTTATCTTTGCGGCTATAACACCCGCTCCTTTTGCCACGATCTTAGGCGCAGACATTTCCTTGTCAACATATTTAATCGCAATGGCTAAATGCTGCGGGTTGGTGATTACTACGGTTGCCTTCGGCACTTCCTGCATCATACGTTTTCTTGCCGCTTCCCTCTGGATGCTCCTTATTCTTGACTTTATCAATGGATCCCCATCGATTTCTTTTTGTTCCTCTTTGATCTCCTGTTTTGTCATTCTTAAAGACCGTTCAAATTGCCATTTTTCCAGAAAATAGCTGATGATGGCTATAACCATGAAGTAAAAAAAAGCTGTGATAATGGCATCCATAATCAATTTACCCGACATTCTTATCATGTCATTCGTCGCCATAGCCGAAAGCGTCGGCAGCACCTTCATATCTTTCTTGATAATGTAATAGGTAATCCATCCTCCGACAGAAAACTTCAACATGCTTTTTAATAGCTCGGTCAGGCCTTTTATGGAAAACAGTTTCTTAATCCCTTCAACGGGATTAAGCTTTTCTATCTCAATCTTGATCTCCTTTTTTACAAACCCTCCCTGTACCACGCTTATGAAAATAACCGATACTAATGAAACCAGGAAAAAAGGAGCAAGTATCTGCATGCCCTGCAGAACCGCAATCCCGGTCACATGCGTGGGATTGCTTCCATACCGGAAACTCAAAATTCCACCCATCATATCAGCCAGGTTTATAAAAAAATATTTTCCGCCAAAATAAAAAATCATGACTATTCCGCCCATGGCAAACATCGAAGTAAGATCGCGGCTTCTTGCAACCTGCCCCTTATCCTTCGCCTTCTGCTTCTTTTGCGAAGTCGCCTGTTCTGTTTTTTCCTGAAAACTATCATCCGCCATTTTCTATCCTTTAACTCTTAAATCCATTTAATATGCCGTCATAAATTCGTAATTCGTAATTCGTAATTCATAATTCTTCACCCTTTCGCCATCATAATAAGACGCATCATTTCTCTCCGCATATTACTGAACTCCATATTAAGGACATATTCAAAAACAGGGATACTCAGTATTATCAACAGGAACCCTACGAAAATATTCAGTGGCATAATTACAAAAAATATGTTCATCTGCGGCGCTGCCTTGTATAAAAATCCCGACAGCAGGTAAATCACAACTATACCAACCATAACAGGCGCACCGATTTTCAGCCCGATAACAAAGAGGGTGTTACAGAGGGAGAGCACCTGCAATATCATGGGTTTGATATTCAACTGTCCGGCAGGCAGTAATTCAAAGCTTTTCACAATAATAAAAATCAGATCATGATGGATGTCCGTTACGAGAAAAAAAAGCATGGCCATAATGCCGTAAGCCTCTGAAATCTGTGTGGACTGACCTATCTCCGGGTTAAATGTCGTGGCAATCGACATCCCCATGGTATGGCTGATAAATGTCCCGGCCATATTTACCGCTAAAAAAAGAAACCGGACAGTGAGTCCGAGGGCCAGACCCATAAAAATCTCCCTGACAATCATCATCGGAATATTGTTTTCCACAATTTCAAATTTCACAACCGGCGTCAAAAGAAACGCTATAAAAACCGCCAGACCTATTCTGAATTGTACAGGCAGCTGTTTAGCTCCGATAACCGGGAACAGATTGATAAATATCCCCACCCTGAGCAGGATAAACAGAAAAGCCGGTATGTATTTAGAAAAAGTCTCCATGTCATTCAGCATAAGTTCGTTCATCGTTCGTTATTGCTTATTCCTAATAGTTCTCATCTTATATAAGACGGTATATTCGTTATGAGGTTTGTCGTAAATGTCATAAGTTTTTCCGACATCCAGGGCATAAGGAAAAAAAGGCATGCAAAAACCACCAGCATTTTCGGCACAAATGTCAGCGTCATTTCCTGTATCTGCGTTATGGTCTGGAAAAAACCGACAAGAAGCCCTATTGCCAGACCTGCGAGAAGCGGAGGCCCGGCCACGTATAAAACAGTTCTGAATACATCTGCCGATATCTCTTTAACAAGATCAAGTGTCATCAGAAACTCCTCATCATTGATCCTACAATCAGGTTCCACCCGTCAACAAGCACAAATAGAAGCAGTTTAAAAGGAAGTGAAATCATCACGGGCGGCAGCATCATCATTCCCATACTCAGAAGTATGCTTGCTACTACCATATCTACTATCAAAAAAGGCAGAAAGAGCAAAAAACCTATTTCAAATGCTGTCTTTAATTCACTTATTGCAAAGGCAGGGACAAGAACGCTCATTGATAATTCCATAGGCGATTGAGGAATCTTCCTCTTTGAGAGGCCGGCAAACAATGCAATATCCTTTTGCCTCGTCTGTCTCAGCATAAATTCCTTCAGCGGCGGCACAGCCTCATCAATTGCATCTCCAAAACTCACCTCTTCTTCTATATAGGGAGTCAGTGCTTTCTCATTAATTACATTTATCGTAGGAGACATAACAAAAAAAGTCAGGAATAAGGAAAGTCCGATAATTACCGGATTCGGCGGTATCTGCTGTCCTCCGAATGCATGCCGCAGAAAGGAGAGTACAACAACAATACGGGTAAAAGAAGTAAACATGATAAGCACTGCGGGCAAAAAAGAAAGAAAGCTGATGATAAGGAATATCTCAATCAGGGGGCTGTTTATTTGCTTGAAATCAATTGCATAAGCAGGAGACGCCATAATGAAGATGAAAGTCCAGAGAAAGGCAGCCGTCATAACAGATTTTTTAAACCCGGAGCCGCGCGGTTGAAAACCTGCAATTTGCGTTTTGAATTTCCCGGTTTTCAATTTCTTTGCGCTCCCATCTTTCTTATCTTTTCCAGCTTACCCTGAAACCCGTCAATTTCCTCCAGGTCAAGTTCGCTGTCTTTAAAAATCTTCAGGAGTCTCATTTCATTGGGTGTAACTCCCAGTATCAATACCTCTTTCCCTATTTTTAATGCGGCAACCCCCTTTTTGGGGCCGAACGGCTGATAACCGACAATACTCATCAGACCAAACCTGTTCTGTTTTTTCCGCATGATATATCCAGCGCCTAATATCAGAAGAATTACAAAAACAAGGGCCGCCGCCGTCTGGATATACGTTCCCGTCATTTCAACCTTGTCAGCCTTTCCGTGGGGCTGATAATGTCTGTAAGCCTCACACCGAATTTTTCATTTACCACCACTACTTCTCCCCTTGCAACAAGTCTGTTGTTAGCCAGTATCTCCATCGGTTCTCCCGCAAGCTTATCCAGTTCAACAACCGATCCCTGGCCAAGCTGCAGGAGTTCTTTTATAAGCATTCTTGTCATGCCGAGCTGAACGGTGATCTCAACAGGGATATCAAGCAGAAATTCAATGTCCCTTGAGACGGTTTGTTTGTCTCCATCGTTCAGGTCATTAAATTCGTGCTGTTGAATATCGTTCCCCTGAGCGCCGTCTTCCTTCTCCTTAACGGCTCCCTTCTGTTCATCCTGTGCTTCCATAAGAACTCCTTTCCATGAAATTTGTTATCTATTGAATGAATAACCTGCTGTGAAACCGTATCATTCAATAAACCCTGTTAATTTTATCGCCTGATTCCCCCTTCTGTAACCCGCCGTACATTTAAATTTCTCAATACCCTCAACATTCACAGTCAGTTCATCCGATACCGATTGGGCGAGATTGATAACATTGCCGACCTCGAAATTCAACAGGTCTTTAAACGAAAGAACCAGCCTTCCAAGCTCTACCGTCAAATTTACCCGGGCCTCTTTCAATGCCTCTTTCATCACTTCCATCCATCTGTGGTCTGTCTCGAATTTATCGCCGTGTATGCCTGAATAAAGTTTTTCCTTTACCGGTTCAATCATTGAATACGGAATGCAGATAAACATCTTGCCTGCAAAATCTTCTATCTCTATATATATCTCTATCTTAATTACGATTTCAGCAGGCGTAACAATAGAGACAAATTGCGGATTTATCTCCGAACCGACATATTCAGGTTTTATCGGAGCTATTGCATTCCATGCCGTTGTCATATCCCCCAATGCAATATTAACTATTTTTTGAATAACCCTCTGTTCAATGAGCGTAAACGCCCTCCCTTCGGATTTCACATGCTGTGCGCTGCTGCCGCCGAAGAAAAATTCAATAAATGCAAAAACGAGCGGGGCTTCCAGCACAAGTAATGCATATCCCTTAAGCGGGTCCATCGTAAAAAGATTTATACTGGAGGGCATGGGGATGGTCTTCATGAAATCACTGTATTTTATTGTGTCGACACTCTGGATATTTACGTCGGTATATTTCATGATAAAAGAAGAAATGGAGTTCCTGAGTGCCCTTGAAAATGAATCATTTATCATCTCAAGGCCGGGCATTTTCCCACGAATAATGCGCTCCTGGCTTGTGAAGTCATAAGGCCTTACTCCTGCGAGTATTTTGTCCTTTGCTTCATCCGTGTCTATCTCGCCTGATGCCACACCCTTGAGCAGGGCATCTACTTCATCCTGTGAAAGTACTTTTTCTGTCATTGCATTACAAATTCTGTAAAATAAAGGTTCTTAAAGACATCCTTATCAACACCCATTACCTGGTTTGCCCTGAAAAGCAGTTCATCCTTGAGCTGAAATTTCCCCTCCGGACTTGCTATGGAATTTAAAGATTTACTGCTTACGAGCGTTATGATCGTATCTCTTAACTGGGGGGTTTTTGCCTCTACCATATCTAAAAGGGACTCATCGGTTACCTCAAACTGTATTGTTACTTTAAGGTATCTGCCGTGGTCTGAAAGATTTAAAACAAAAGGGGCAAGCGCAAAAATAGAAGTATTGGTATCAACCTTTTCCTCTTTAACATTCTCATCGCTTTTTTTGCCCGCTAATAACTTGTAGCCGGCAAATCCTCCTGCACCGAGGACAATGCCGGCGGCAACAATAATTATAAGGAGTTTTTTACTGCCGCCCTTTTTCTTTGTCTCCTCAGCAGCTTCTTCCTGAAGATCGTCTTTTTCATCTGCCATTCTTACCCGTCCTCCCGTTAAGATCGTTATTAATTATTTGCCCTCTTATATTCAAATATCATGCCCGCTGAAACACATTGAAAAATATCAATTTGCAATATATTTACCTCGTCAAAAAAATGACTTAAGAATGAATTATTGGCCCTTTGTAAAGTAATGAGAATAAAATTCCGATACAATGCATAAGCGCAACATAGGATTTTTGATTTATTTTCAAGCTTAAATGTGCTGTAACTTGAGACCGGATCATATTCAGAGAAATAAATCAAAGATAATTCGAGGCCAATAATGCACACAGCAAAACTTAAAAGATTACTGAGAACTATTAACGATGAAGATGCGTCAAAGAGACGCTCTGCTGCCGAGGCGCTCGCAGAAGGAGATGAAAGGGCTATATATCCGCTGATCAAAGCATTGAGGGATGAGAATTTAGGAGTACAGGATGCGGCAATGCACTCTCTTATGGAAATAAAGGGAGAGACTACGGCTTATATGATACTTCCGCTTCTCAGGGAAAATTCCTTTCTGAGAAACACTGCGCTCGTAATTCTGAGAGAGATGGGGGAAATCGCTGTCCCCCTTCTTTATATCCTGTTAAATGATAAAGACGATGATGTCAGAAAATTCGCCCTGGACATAATAAACGATGTCGGATATTGCAATTACCCCGAAAAATTAGTTGAAATGCTCACAGGAGATTCAAACGCAAATGTAAGGGCAGCTGCGGCAAAGGCATTAGGCACATTACAGTACAGGAAGGCAATCCCCCAGCTCATAAAGGCATTAGATGATGATGAATGGGTATGTTTCTCTGCCATTGAAGCGCTTACCGGCTTAAATGATGAAAGGTCAATAAACTCTATTATCACCCTCCTGAAAAGCCCTTCGGAGGCAATCAGATTTGCAGCAATTGAAGCGCTCGGGGGAATAGCCTCTCCTGAAGCTGCTCAATACCTGACCGGACATTTATCGGAAGCTGAGGGTTTTGAAAAGCTCGCTGCTATAAAAAGCCTTGCACTGATTGGATCTTTTCCCGATGTGCCGGGTATGGAAGACGCATTGATTGATATGCTGAAGGATGAGGATTGGGAAGATAAATTCATTGCCGTCAAAGGGCTGGCTGCCCTCAAATCCGGAAAAGCAATTTATCATATGGTTGATGCAGCAGGTTCTTTAGACCTGTCCGATCCTGAAAATGAAGACAAGCTGTATGCGCTTAAAGAAGCTATCCGGAGCATTGGCTGTAATAACCTGCTCATAGATCTGCTCAACGACAGTTCCATTAAATACAGGGGAAAGTCCGTAGCTATAGAAATTATTGGAGAATTAAAGTGCGCGGAGGCGGTTCCCGCTCTCATAAAATTACTGAAGAGCGAATACAGGGATGTCAGAAGATCAAGCGTCAAATCACTTGGCGAGATAGACGACGATCAGGCCAGAGAAAGCCTTATGGATGCAATTTATGACCATGACAGCCACGTCAGGAAAACAGCGGTTGCCGCACTCGGAAGGATAGGTGAAGCGGCTGCGTTTGAACCTCTGATAAAATTGCTTCATGATGAAAAATACAACGATGTCATTGATGAATTTATTAATTCACTGCTAAGCATTAATTCCAGGGAGTTTATATCGCGCCTTGATGAATTCAATGCCGATATCCGGGAGATTGCGTCAAGATATGCTTCAAACTCCACTTCGGAGGTTTCATGCTGAACTTGCCTCTCTCTGAATCTACATTTAGAGATATCAGGGACTATATATATGAAAAAAGCGGTATCTATATATCCGATACAAAGAAATATCTCATCGAAAACAGGCTTTCAAGAATAATCCGGGAAAATAAGTTAAACAGCTTCGAGGATTACCTCAAGCTTATAAAGCAGAGCAGAAACGGGAATGATCTCAACAGGCTTTTTGATGCCGTGACCACTAATGAGACGTATTTTTTCAGGGAACCCCGGCAGCTCAATGTATGTGTAGAGGGAATAATGCCCAGGATACTGGCACAAAAGAAGGGGGCAAAGAATGTCAGAATATGGTCCGCCGCATGTTCGACAGGCGAGGAGCCCTATACAATTTCATTGATGCTTATGGAAAAAGGCTATTTACAAAAACAATTTGAGATTTACGGATCGGACCTGAGTGAAGGGGTTCTGGATTCAGCAAAACAGGCTGTCTACAATTCCTATTCCATCAGAAACCTGCCCGAACCTTATCTCAAAAAATATTTCTCAAACAGTGGCCAGTCTTACACGCTCAGCTCTTCCGTCAAAAACACGGTTAAGTTCATGAAGGTAAATCTGATTGAAGATAAAAACATCAAACAACTGAGGGGCATGGATATTATCTTCTGCCGCAACGTACTGATTTACTTTGACACCAGGGCAAAACAGCGAGCTGTGTCAAACCTTTATGACAGCCTGAATCCCGGCGGATACCTGTTTATAGGGTCCTCGGAAAGTCTCCACAGTGTAACGAGGGCTTTAAGGCCGAATGTTGTTGATAAAGTAATTATGTACCAGAAGGTTTGAAAATGAAAGCAAGCGGATTATTAATATATTTAATAGCCACTAATTTTCGGGGAGAGGTGGGGGTAGCATAATGAAAATAATGATTGTCGACGATTGTCAGACAACAAGAAGACTTTTAGGGCATTATCTGAAATCAAGGGGATATTCCGTAGTGTTTGCCGAGAACGGTCTCGATGCAATTGAAAAGCTGAGTATGGACAGCGTCAACCTCGTAATGACAGACCTTAACATGCCGTATATGGACGGCATGGAGCTTGTAAAAACCCTGCGTGCAGATCCGAATTTATCGGAAATACCGATCCTGATGGTTACAACTGAAAACGATGAAGCGGAAAGAAAAAAGGCATTCAGTAACGGGGCCAATGGATATATTGTCAAGCCCGTGACAGCAGATGCAATTGCTGCAAACATAAAATCTATCATAAAGCAGATGTTTGCTAAAGGAGGATAAAAATGTCTGATTTAAACATGAAAATACTCGTGGTCGATGATTTCTCCACCATGAGAAGAATAGTCAAGAACCTTCTCAGGCAAATAGGATATGCAAATATCGAAGAAGCTGAAGACGGAGCACAGGCCTATTCAAAATTAAAAGGCAATGGATTCGGTTTTGTAGTGAGTGACTGGAACATGCCCAATATGGACGGCCTCGAACTTTTGAAAAAAATAAGAAGCGACGATGAATTAAAAGACATACCAGTCCTGATGGTCACTGCCGAGGCGGAAAAAGAAAAAGTCGTGACAGCCATCCAGGCAGGCGTCAACAACTATATCGTCAAACCTTTTACAGGAGAGGTCTTAAAAGAGAAGATGGACAAGATACTTGAGAAGATTAATTCATAATCAACAACCGACTCTTTGGGGAGATAAAGCATGACTGATGAAATGGATGAAATGGAAGAAATAATAATCGAGTTTATTACCGAAGCCGAGGAATCGCTTGAGAAGATCGAACCCCTGTTTGTAGAGCTTGAACAGAAGGGGCAGGACAGGGATATGCTTAATGATATCTTCAGGTCCATGCACACCATCAAAGGCGCAGCAGGATTCCTGGGGTTTCAGTTAATAGTGAAGGTCGCACATTCATCAGAAAATATTATGAAGAAACTCCGGGATGGAGAATTCTCTTTATCAAAAGAGTTAATGGATGTAATCCTCAAGTCTATCGATATGCTCAGATTACTGCTGGAGCATTTAAAAGCAAAAGACGGGATAGAAGAGGATATTGCTCCCTTAGTCAGGGAACTGGAAGATGCCTTGAATACCGCAATATCCGGAACAACTGCCTCTGAAGAATCTGAAGAGCCGGTGGAGGATTCAACCGGCGGACAGGAAATAAAACCGACTGAATCTGAAACCGCTGCACCTGTTGCTGAAAATATTGAACCTCAGGAAGCCCCTGAAATAGCAGGGATTCCCGAAAGTTCGCAAAATCCCGATGCGAAAACAGAGTCTCCCTCAGCCGGTGAACAAAAACCCGGAGAAGTTGCACAAGAAATAAAAGATAACGCTCAAAAGCCGAAAGAGACCGCTCAGAATCTACGGGTGGATGTTGAAAGAATCGACAAGGTAATGGACCTTGCAGGTGAAGTGGTTCTCGTAAGAAACAGGCTTTTAAACATATCAAACTACTTTAATCAGAATTACAGCGCTGATTCGCAAACAGAGATGCTGATGGAAACGGTTTCATTTTTGGATCGTGTGACGTCCGATCTGCAGCTCGCAGTGATGAAGATACGGATGCAGCCCATTAAAAAGGTTTTAAGCAAGTTCCCGAGACTCGTGAGGGATATATCGGCTTCAGTCAATAAAGAGGTTGAACTCATAATTTCCGGGGAAGGCACTGAAGTTGATAAATCGGTGATAGAGCATATAGGGGATCCCATGACCCATATATTAAGAAATTCAATTGACCACGGACTTGAATCAACAGAGGAAAGGATAGCCAAAGGCAAGCCGCCAAAAGGCAGGATCGTCATAAACATCTTCCAGAAAGGCAACCAGATCGTTATTGAAGTTTCAGATGACGGGCAAGGCATAAATATAGAAAAGCTGAAACAGAAGGCAATTGAAAAAGGGCTCCTAACAGAAGAAGAAGCCCGGAAAATGTCCGATGAGGCTGCTACCGACATTATATTTATGCCCGGTTCTTCCACAAAAGCAGTTGCAACAGAACTCAGCGGACGAGGGGTCGGGATGGATGTCGTAAAAACCAACATATCCCTGCTAAACGGCTATGTCGAGGTATCAACTGAAAAAAACGCAGGCACAACATTTAAAATCTGCATACCCTTGACACTTGCCATAATTCAGGCATTAATGATTGAGGTCTCCGGGGCCAAGTACGCCATACCGCTCTCGCCCATAGAAGAAACCCTGAAGGTTTCAAAAGATGAAATCGAGAATATCACAGGCCAGAATGTAATAGTTATTCGCGATAAGGTCTGCCCCCTGTTTGAGCTTAACAGCCTCCTCGGCAACGGATCTATCGGAAATAACGGCAATGAGCCGGATCACAAATATATAGTCGTTATTGCAATGGGCGACAAGAGATTCTGTATTGCCGTCGACAGTCTCCTGGGCCAGGAGGAAGTTGTTATAAAGACACTTGACGGCATAGATACAACCTCTTCGTATGTGCTCGGGGCAACCATAACGGGGGATGGAAAAGTTGTTTTTATTCTTGATGTCTCGGGTATGTCCAGAAATATATTTGAACTGACCAAGGTATAGGGAAAGAAAGGAGAGATTCCATGCAACAATATATAGGATTTAATGTCGGCACGGGTGAATACATGATTCCGATCTTAACGGTGCGCGAAATAATCGGCATGCCTTCCGTTACTGCATTGCCTGAACTGCCGCCGTATGTGAAAGGCATATCAAACCTCAGAGGGTCCATTATTCCAATAGTAAACCTTAAAAACCTCCTGAATGCCGCATTTGATGAAAATACCGGCAATACCGTAATAGTTCTTGCCTCCGGGAAAATAATATTCGGAATCATCGTAGACGGGATAACAGGTGTCATCAACGCAGATGAATCACAGATAGAGCCTCCCGAAAAATTTTTTAATACCAATGTAGAAAACATAGAAGGAGTTGCAAAAATCGATAACAAACTTATAGTCCTTCTCGATATCAGGAAGCTGCTCCCTCTCGATGATATGAGTCTGCTGGAAGATGCAATAATTGATGTAAAAGAGACAGGCAATGAAAATATCGTTGAAGTAATCAAAGAAGTAGACACTATTGCCGGGAAAGTCACTGTTAAGGAACTGCATGATGCAAAAGAGTTCTTCGGGGACAAGTTCGAAAAAAATGACCCGAAACACAATGTGTTTGACACAATGCTGACTTTCATGGACGCCCTGGCAAACCAGGAATATCAAAAGGTGGAAGGTATTGTTGAACAGCTTGTCAATGAAACAGACAACGAGCTTTTCATGGAAGTCGGAAAGATAACGAGGAAACTTCATAACTCACTCCAGGACTTCAAGGGGGCTGTTGACCACGGCCTTCAAAAACTGACCAGGGATGATGTTCCTAACGCGGTTGACAAACTGGAGTTTGTGATCTCAAAAACAGAAGATGCCGCTAACAAAACAATGGGAATAGTTGAGACATATTTAGAAAACTCTGATGAGCTTTCAGGGCATATTAAAAACATAAAGGGCCATGATGAAGACGTCAGATATCTGAATGCATTCAAGGATTCACTCGAGGCTGACCTGACAACGATTCTTACCGCGCAGCAGTTTCAGGACATCACAGGGCAAACCATAAAAAAGGTCATTGATCTTGTAAATAGTGTTGAAGCCGAGCTGTTGAGACTGATAACACAATTCGGCGTCTCAATAAAGGGTGATACTGAACAGGCCGCTGCCTTAACCGGCGGAGACGAGGCTAATGCCGCAGGTGGCGAAGAAGAATCCGTGGAAAAAGTTACTCAATCCGATGTTGAAGCGCTTTTGAATGATTTTGGTTTTTAAAGAAATAACAGAAATGGGAAATAAGAAGCATATGGAAATTCCAGGCTCATAACCCGGCGCTTCTTATTTCTCATTTTCAAGAGGAGGAAACAAAGATGGAAACTTCAACAGTAACAGAACAGGTATTGCAGCTTGTTACTTTCACACTCGCCAATGAAGAATATGCGGTCGACATCCTGAATGTTCAGGAAATAAACAGAACAACAGAGATCACAAATGTTCCGAATGCGCCGGGGTATGTGGAGGGAGTGGTGAATCTCAGGGGAAGAGTCATCCCTGTGATAAACCTCAGAAAGAAATTCGGACTTCCTGAAAAAAATGCCGATGACACAACAAGAATAATAATAATGGATATACAGGGGGTGACAAACGGGCTTATTGTTGATTCTGTATCAGAAGTACTGAGAATACCATCAGATATAGTGGAACCCTCTCCTCCCGTGACATCAAACACGAGCAGGATGTTTATAAAAGGAATAGCAAAACTCGAAAAAAGACTCATAATTCTCATTGATATCGATAAGTTGATGGGAGAAGCTGTGCAACTGTAGGCAAATCAAGGGGATTAAGGGGGATTTTATAATGGGGGAAATATATCCTGTGAGTAGTTACATTTTTTATAAAAAGGCACAAAAATGATTAATGTCCTGATTGTCGATGACTCGGCTTTTATGAGAAACACCCTCTCCAGCATGATTTCATCCGATCCCGGTCTCCGGGTTATCGGCACCGCAAGGGACGGAATTGAAGCTGTTGAAAAAGTATCTTCACTCAATCCTGATGTTGTTACCCTGGACATTGAAATGCCGAGGATGGACGGAGTTGAGGCCCTTAAACATATAATGGCGAAAAACCCCGTGCCGGTCTTGATGGTCAGTTCGCTGACTACTGAAGGCGCAAAGGCAACACTTGACGCCCTTGAGATCGGCGCCGTTGATTTTATCCCCAAGAATCTCTCTGATCTCTCTGTCAACATAGTCAAAATCAGGGAAATCCTGGTAGAAAAAATCAAGGGTATCGGCAAAAAAAGACCGGCAAGAAGAATTATAAAACACTCATATAAACCTCTCCGGATGCCGAAAGCGTCACAGTACACATCTCAACGGAGAATAAGTATTGTTACAATAGGTTCCTCCACAGGAGGACCCAGGGCATTGCAAAACATAATTACCCAGTTCCCTGAAGATTTTCCTGTCCCTATTCTCATTGCCCAGCATATGCCTGCGTCTTTTACCGGGGCATTTGCGGAACGATTGAATCAATTGAGCAAGATTAAAGTCAAGGAAGCTGAAGACGGTGAACCTCTTAAAAAAGGGACAGTATTTATAGCGCCCGGGGGAGGGCATATGGAAGTAAAACGTAAAAAATCAATAGAAACCTGCATAGCTATTTCAGAAGACGTGGGAGAATATATATACAGACCTTCCGTAGATATGCTCATGCTTTCAATTGCGCAAAATTTCTCCGCATATGTGCTCGGCGTAATCCTTACCGGCCTTGGCAATGACGGTGAAAAAGGGATGGGAGAAATCAAGAATAAAGGCGGCAAGACCATTGCTGAGAGCGAAGAAACATGTGTTGTGTACGGCATGCCGAAGGCGGTTGTCAACGCAGGCATTGCAGATAAAATCGTGCCTCTTGACGAAATAGCAGGCGAGATTATTAATTCGGTTTAGGTGAAGCGCTAAAGATTTCATGAGAAAAACCGATATGAAAATGGATTCGTAATAAGATAAACAACAGGAAAAGGAGGGTATGGAGTGCCGAAACCTAATTGTTGGGAGATTTTAAAATGCGGCAGGGAGCCGGGTGGAAACAAAGGCGGTGAACTTGGAATCTGCCCCGCTGCAAAGGATGCATCCTGCAATGGAATCAACAGCGGCAAAAATGCGGGCCGCATATGCTGGGCCATATCCGGAACATTCTGCGGCGGCAAGGTACAGGGTGACTTTGCCCGGAAATCCGTATCCTGCATGTCCTGTGAAGTTTTCAAACAGATTAAATCTGAAGAAGGGGCGGAAAATTTTATCTTATTAAAACCGGGGCAGGTTTACCAGGCTGTTGCAAAATAAAAGCGGTTCACGGTTCACGGTTCACGGTTTTTTACATGCTTCCATATTTTCAGAGGAAGCAAACATTATTA
>BDSY01000021.1 GCA_002897895.1 bacterium BMS3Abin06 | reverse complement strand
AGAAAATTTATTGATACGCCGGCCAAAATTATAATTGGAAAAAAAGATATAGAAGTAAGACTTAACAAACGGGCAAATAATCCGATATTGCTTGAATCCGGGTTAATCAATACCCCCTTCAAATTGCCATGGGTCTCAAAAATGAATTTTGTTATTACTCTTAAATGACTCCCTCATTATGCTATCTTTCGATGCTATATGTTAGTTTAATTACTTACGTGAAAATCCAGGTTAGATGTCAAAGCATCATCTCTGGGAACAAGCTGGCTGAATTACTATTATTCAAAACTGAGAATTAGCCTTTCAAGCACTTCAATTACAGGAATTATAGTATCTGGAACTACTATTACAATAACCGGAGAAGGCACGGTAAATGGCATGCCCGGATATACGTTTGAACTAACAATAATGGACGGCAATCCCGACTCAATGCGTATGATCATATACAATCCGGATGGATCAATATATTTTGATTCAGGCCTCTTACCCTTGAGCAGTGGAGATTTTAATATATCGAATGATATTACACTTCAATACCAATTGATTACATCAGTAAATCCCACAATTTCAGGCTCTGTGACGCCGGATTGTTCAGCAGGCTGTCTGTATGATGATGGGACATTAGCCACTTTATCTGCAAATGAAAATACCGGCTATAGTTTCAGTGACTGGGCCGGATGTGATTCACCTGCCAATAATATTTGCACCATGACAATGGACGCTGACAAAAGCGTAACAGCAAATTTCCAGACTTGCCCGCAGCCTGTCAGAATCGCAGGCGCAACTCCTGTATATTATTCTTCACTCCAGGCCGCCTATGATGCAGCAGTAGACGGGAACACTATCCAGACTCAGGCTTTAAGCTTTACCGAAGACCTGAATATTAATATTGATAAGTCAGTTACTCTTGAAGGCGGATATGATTGCAACTATACAACCGTAACCGGAAATACAATACTTAACGGCAATATGACAGTCAGCGATGGAATAATCACAACCGGGAACTTTGTACTGGGGAATTAAGGATTTAATTTTGAGATGTTGTAAAAATTATCCGACCTTTTCTTTTAACCATTTCTGTATTAAGGCGTCTTCACTAATATGTAATTTCCTTGCCTTATTCCGGATTTTTTTGAACAATTGCATATTTACACCGACATATTTCTTCTTCTGCAATTTAATCTTGATGTCTGTCACTTCCTGAAAGTCCTCAGATTCAAATATATCGTGGTCATCAAAATAATCACTCGCTTCGGTTATGGTCATCGACTTTAATTTATTTTTTTTCATATCGTTTTTTCTCCCTCTTATTCATATCCCTTGCAGTTATGATTAATGCTTTTCTATTGAGTTTTTTGATAAAAAACACTGAGAGATAACGACCGGCTTTTGTCCTGCCAAGAGCATTATATAAATCCTCTCCTTCAATTTTGCCGCTTTCTTTTTTAAATATTCTGCATTTGCCACCTAATATTTCTTCGACTTCATGTGGAAGTACTGCATGTTTCCATGCAAGTTTCTCCACTATAGTGTCTAACCAGATGATATCATCAATTATAAATAGCAGGTGAAATCTCCATCATTTCTCAAGGGTAGAGTCTTTATTTATGAACCCCCCTTTGTAGATAATTTCTAAATTTAGATTTAGTTACTGTTTAAAGAGATAATAATTCCTTTTTACTGCTCAATTGGCGTTTTGCACGCCTGATGGACTGCATCAATTCCCTGCTTGACAGTATCTTTAATGTTTCAGTTATGCGTTTCCAGTCTTCAATACTTAATATAACGGATTTTGGCTTGCCCTCTGATGAAGTTATATATTCAACCTCCGGCAATTCGAGTGTTTTCAAGATAGTCAACGCTCCCTGTTCTTTATTTACGGATAGTTACAACCATATTAAAATCTACCATATAGACAATCTTCTGTCAAAACAGAGGAGGGAATCTTGAAGGTTAAATTATAAAATCCCCCATCGCCCCCCCTTCCAAAGGGTGGGGTGCTGAACTATTACGAATCTTGTAAATTTCCGTCAATGAACTACCCCGCCGCAAGGGGCGGGGTAGTAAACCTATGCTACGCAATAAATCAGCTTTATTATTTAAAAATTCCATAGTTTTTTATATTTCCGTGCGTATAAAAATCTGAAGGAAAGGAGATATTTTATCCACCGCTTTTTTTGAGCATTTCTTTTGCATGCTTTATTGATACTTCCGAGATTTTACCGCTTAACATCCGGGCGACTTCTTCCGCCCGTTCCTCTTTTTCTATTTTATTTATTTCAACTATGGTTTTTTCACCTTCTATCTTCTTTTCAATCTTAAAATGAGCGCCTGCATAAGATGCTATCTGTGGAAGATGGGTTATGCTTACTATTTGACGGGCGGATGCGAGTTCGTTCAGCTTCTGTCCTACGGTTTCAGCGGCCATGCCACCGATTCCCGCGTCTATTTCATCAAAGATGAGGACAGGTATTTTATCGCCTTTTGCAAGTATCCCCTTAAGCGCCAGCATCACTCTCGACAATTCTCCTCCTGATGCTATTTTTGATACGGGTTTAGGCTCTTCTCCTACGTTGGGGGAAATCAGGAACTCAATTTTGTCGATCCCCCTGCGGGTTGCTTTAAGACCGTCTGTTGTATCATCCCCTTTTTCCCAGGTTATCCGCACTGAAAAATCCGTACCGGGCATGGACAGCTCCGCAAGTTCGGCTTCTACCTTTGACTCTATTTTTTTCGCAGCAGCCTTTCTCTTTTTTGAGAGCAGCCGGGCCTTTTCCGTGAATCTGCTTTTCTGCTCTGCCAGTCCGGACTTCAGGGACTCCAGTCTCTCTTCGGAATGCTGAAGTTCTTCGAGCTCTGTTACAGCCTTTTCTTTGTAGTCGATTATTTCCTGGATGTTGTTCCCGTATTTTCTCCTGAGGCCCTTTATGAGTTCAAGCCTTTCCTGTGAGCTTTCAAGCCGTTCCGGGCTGAAATCAATGTCATCCCTGTAATCTCTTAAAAAATATCCGGTCTCTTCCAGTAACGGCAGCGCATCCTCAACGGATTTGAGGGCATCTTTTGCGCGGGCATCAACACCCGCGATTTCCCTGAGGCTCTTGAGGATATTGGACAGGTTTGTAATGCATGATGATTCCGAGGAGTAGAGTGAAGTATATGCCTGATTTGCGAGTTCCGCAAGACGACCTGCATTGCTTAAAACCTTTACATCTTCCGTGAGCTCTTCCTCTTCTCCGGGCTTCAGGCCCGCTGCATCGATCTCGCTTATCTGAAACCTCAGCATATCAAGCCGCTGTGTCCGTTCTTTCTCTTTTTGAACAAGTTCGCTGATTTGCCGTACAAGGACAAGCTGTGTTTCATAAAGTTTCGATACTTCCTCTGCTTCGGAAACAAGTCCGCCGTAAGCATCCAGTAAATCCATCTGGTTTTCAGAAGAGAGCAGGGACTGGTGCTCATACTGCCCATGGACGTCTATGATATTCCTGCTTGTATCAGCAAGGCTTTGTACGTTTACCAGAGAACCGTTTATATATGCCCTGCTCCTGCCCTGGGAGGAGATGATCCTCTTGAGAATAAGCCCGTCATCAAAGTCAATTCCATTATCCTCAAGAAACCGGCGGGTTGAAGGGTGCAATGATTTTGGCGGGATATCAAAGAATGCCTCTACCACAGCCTCTTTTTTACCTCCCCTGACAAGCTCTCCTGTCGCTCTTTCACCAAGGGCAAGGCATAAGGCGTCTATTATTACGGATTTTCCTGCGCCTGTTTCTCCTGTAATGACATTAAACCCCTCTTCGAATTCTACTGTAGCATCATCAATTATAGAGAAGTTTTTGATGTGGAGTTCACGAAGCATTGTAGTTGAGGAATATGTTAGCAGCTTTCGCGGCAAAGTATCAAAGGGGGATTCGTTTTTTTACCTGTGTGCCTTAATTTGAGTCTGTGTATAAAATCGACCGGCCATAGTTTTTCCGTCATACCGGACAAGTAACGGTATATTTAAAAATATCCTAAATTCTTCAGCTGTTCTTTTAAAGTTACAGCCTCTTCATCACTGAAATCCGTTTTGCCCTTATCCCCGGCCCGTACCCGGAATTTTTCATAAGTATCAATATATTGAACAGGATATTTTTGCAGAAAGTTATCTTCAATCGCCTCTGTTATTACTCTGCCGTCCATATCCCTTCCAACCGGCAAATTACATAACGCCAGAATAGTGGGTACAATATCGAAAACACTGACAGGATATTCCTGGTATCCGTTATGCCTGACATCAGGCCCGCTGAAAATCAGAATGCCGTCTTTTTCATCATGTACTCCGGGGGTATATTCCTGTATTGGCATTAAAAATTCTTCAAGCGGGTAAGATTTCCCTTCAGTCACAATATGTTTGCCGGATATTTCGTCAATTTCCCTGTTAAATTCCAGGAGGTAGCTCCCGGGTTCAAGTTCTTCAACCCTGAACAATGGTTTCCTGTCTTCGAGTATCTCGACAGACTGCAAAAATCTCCTGTAATGGTCATTCTTTTCCGGGGCAGCATTGCGTATAATCACATGAACTGTCGGGATTATAATGCTTATATACATTTCACCCCTGGTATCCAGGTCTGCAAATTTTTGTGACCTGATGGTAAACTTGTCAGACCAGTGTTCTGTCCTGGGCATTGCCTTAAAACCGTGGTCTGAAACAACCACTATCAGCGTACCGGGATCAACGGAATTAACAATGTCTCCAATTATACGGTCGGAATTGCGATAAGCATTATATATCTTTTGACCGTATCGCTTCACATCAGCCTCCGGGATATTTTCAAACAATTCCGGTTCCATGTACTGCCAGTAATGATGGGAATACGTATCTAACAAATGTATATGAAAATAGGCATATCGGGGTTGAAGCGTTTTATATAAATCAATAAATACATCCCTGTAAAACTTGGTTCTCATGCTGATAGAAGACATAAAGAAAAATTTATCCAGGTCCTCCAGAAGAGGAAATTTCTTTTTAGTGAATCCCAGCACGCCCTCGAATAATGTGGATAATTTAACCCCGTTTCCGTAACATTCCGAAAGATATTTCAGCATTCTCCGGGGCTTGATTTTTTTCTCGTTTTCCGCGTCATGAGTCAATTCCCAGAGAAACCCGTATTTCTCCGGATAGCATTCCTTGCCTAATGCCAGTATGGCCGGGATTATGAACGAGTTATCCAGCTTTTCAGGCGGCCATGTCAGAAAATGCCCCATAGCGCCTACAGGAAAACCCAGCATATTGAATATCTCCCAGATTCTTTTGGCGGTTAAGGAATAGCTGTTATCATAAAAACCTTTAACTCCATGTTTTTCAGGTTTTTTGCCGGTAGATATACTTGTCCAGATTACGGGTGAAGCACACGGCTTAAACGAGTGGGCAGAGTGGTAATAGCTGCCTGTATTGATTAATCTATCAATCACGGGCAGCTCTTTCTGCCCGATCATCCTGTCAATGATTCTTTTTGATGCACCGTCCAGACCGATAACCAGCACTTTTTTGTCCAGAATTTTTTCTGAAATTTCAGATTTTGATAAATGCACATTCATATTTATTTCCTGACCTTAAACAACCTGATTAATTTACCCGAGTCATCTTCATAAACAAGCCCGACATCACCGGAATATTTGTCCATTTGTATCAATTCATCGTAAAAGTCCCATTTACTCAACAATCTCTCATCAATGACAATATAATCCACATCATATAATTCAGCAAAATTAATTACATCAGCGCTGTTTGCATAGGGCAGCATGGTAAACCTTGCATTGCTGAAAAAACTGACAACAGGCTTCCTGGACATAACATTGAGCTTTTCATATTCTGATGAGACACTGTTTTTCAGAAAATACCCGGCAGTGATATGTTCAACCGGGCCAGGAACTTTACTGAAACTCGAATATTCAAGATATGAGAAACTGCCTGACAGCAATATTATAATAATTAACAGTTTAATGTTTCTTTCCAGAAACAAACTGACCCTCTTTTTTCTGATACCGTAATAATCCAGCACTTCAGAAATGGTTGTCCCGGAGTTCACAAAACCACCGGAAGCAAACAGGATAAGAAATACTGCGATGAGTGTTATCTGTCTTTCTATTATTATAAATACCGGATACATCAGGAAAAATAACAGCGGGTACAAGATAAATATTAATTTAATTTCTTTTCTGAATAAATCCCTGCTGAAAACAGAAAAAAACAGGGGCAACATAATGGGCATCAACAATTTAATTAAAATTTTTATTTCTTCCTGGACTTTCTTCAGGTAATCACGAATGAACTTTGCCGGGTCCTTCAGGATATAATCCTTAAAGAGAGAAAGCTGCACATTCCTGTCCCAGCCTCTCAATTGAGTTTTTCCTTTGTTCAGGGAGAATGCGCTTTTATCGTAAAGGTTTTCAGGCGCATTCACTACTTCGTGGTACTCCTTATCACCGCTTAACTGCGCAAGTAAAACAGCAATATTACCCTTGCCGGATAATGCAAACTTCCCTGTATAGTCCTTAAGAAAAAGCACATAAGGTGATATGGTTAAAATAAAAATTAAAAGCATGGCAAAAATATTCAGCAGGTATTTTCTGCGCACAAGCGGTTTGCCTCCCAAAAGGCCGATCATCCGCAGGAAAGGCAGTAACAATAAAAATACACCTTCCGGTCTTGTCAGGTAGGCTGCGCCGGTAGTAATTCCAAGCAAAATATAAATGGGAAAGCCGTCCCTTTTAACCGATATGATGAATAAGTAAATGGAAAGAAACAGGAGACAGAAAAACAGGGAATCCGAATTACCGTATACCGAGAGTATAATTGTCAGGGGATAAGCCGCATAAGCAAAAGCTGCAAACAGGCCGGCTTCTTCGTTATACAGCTCCCTGCCTGTCAGGTAAAACAGGAAAATGGTTATAATGCTCGATATCAAAGAGACTAATCTGGCTGAAAAGAAAAGATCATTAATGAATAAGTTTATTGCGCCGATAGATGCGGCATAGCCGGGTGGGAAAAAGACCCCCATATTATAATTTTCGCCGAAAACATACTTGCCGCTCTCTATTAAATTCTTCCCAAGGCGCGAGAAGGCCACAACATCCATTCCAACAGCTACATCCCCGAACCTGAGCAACCTGACAAACAGGCCGAACAGAAGAATGGAAATTAAAATTAAATATTCTCTTTTGAATCTCATGCTTCTTAAGTTTAACAAAAATTTATAACCTGAGACTATCTTTTCACCCGCTTTTATTTTTTGAAAACAAAAGACGCCATGGAATGTCGTTTTTAACAACCGACTTCCAGATATAAACTGTAAGGGAGCAGCCTAAAAGAATATGATACCCGGGACTGAAGTCATTGTACCTGCATAAAAAATAAAAAAATGCGACAACAGCGGCAAATACAATATCAAATTTCAGCCCTTCCGCCAGGGTCAGGACCGAGAATTTGCTGTATACCGCAAACATGGCCACAATATTGACCATGGCAAGACAGAATGCCGTTGACAGGGCTGCGCCGGTTATGCCGATACGCGGCACTAAAATAATGTTCAGGATAACATTAACAACTCCCCAGAAAAGAGCGATCTTCATATATTTTTTATGCCCCCCCGTCATTTGCAGTAAATACCCGACCAGACCGCATCCCGCATTTATCAGCTGCCCGACACATAGAATCAGCAGGGCTGTGTATCCGCCTGTAAATTTCTCTCCAAATAAATATTTCAGGATAATATCTCCTTCCAGCATCAGGATCAATGTTATGGGCATCGCTGTGCTGAGTATCCAGCGAGTGCTCTTCCCGACTACTTTTCTCAGCTCATTGAGGTCATTGGATGCGTATATAGATGATATTAAAGGGGGTATAACAGTAGAAAACGCCCCAAGGGAAAAAACAATTAAAGTAACAAGCTTTGCCGTTACACCATAAATGCCTACAGCCTCTGTGGAATCAAACATGCCGACTATCCATAAGTCGGTGCTTGTAAATAAAAATGCGCTGACACCGGTAAATATCATGGCAAATGCAACATTCAGAACTCTCTTATATTCAGTTCCGTGTTTTAGCGCCCTGATTTTATTTGTCTTCTTAAATAAAAATACTATTGACAGGAGCATTGAAAAAATCTCTGCTGAAAGAAATGCAGCTACTGCATATAACGGGGTCCCGCCCCTGATAGATAAAAGCAGGAAGATCACGAGTCTCAGGAACGGGGAGATAATGAACAGGGGCAGCAATGCCCTGAATGTATCCTTATAGCCTTTTAAAATACCCCCTATCACTTCATAAAGCACGCCGGCAGGCAGGGCCACGGCTATAAAGGGCAATAATTTCAGGAGACCATCCGAATGAAATACATCCATTGAGATAAATCCTGAAAAAAACCATATCAGAGATCCAAGGAAGATTGAAAGCAAAAGGCAGAATTGCAGGGCAAAATATATGGTCCCTTTTAACCGCGCATAATCTTTCCGGACAATATAAAGAGGGACAAAGCGCATCATCGTCTCTTCCATGCCGAATTTTGCAATCAGGGCAGCTACCTTCACTATACTTAAAGCCAGCAGAACTTCCCCTATTCCGCCTGCACCCAGGATCCTTGCCAGTATTATCTGATTTAAAAACCCCAGGCCCGTAGATAATATTTTCAGGCTAAAGGCTATGGCCCCGCCTTTAGCGCCTGCTGCCAGATTATCTGCACCTTGCTTTCCCTGCTCCATATTTTTCTCCATCATATCCGGTCGTTACAGAAGACTCATCTTTTGATAAAACAATTTATGGAAGTAATAGAATCCCGCTTTCAAATTAAACATCAAGGGGATTAAACCACCGGACATTAAAGCATCTTAAGAGTACCGAGTTCTCTTTTAACATGTTGATTCTAAAGAAAACGTCATGACCACGCAGTTGTCATTCCCGCTTGTCGGGAATCCGGGAAAATCAAAGGGTTATAGATTCCGGACAAGCCGGAATGACAGAACTCGGTACTGTCGAGTAAAGCATACAAACAGCATTAAACTCAATAGATTTATAACAGATCATTCAGGGGAAATCTTTCTCAGTCTCTCAATATCGCCATTCGCACCAAGCACAACCATTGTGTCCCCGGATTGTATTTTATCTGAAGGGAGGGGATTGATATTCCATAACTCTTTTCCGCCTTTGTCAAGGCCTTGCTTCTTGATAGCGATAACTGTGACCCCGTAGTCGGTCCTGAGCTTTGCATCCAGTATGGACTTGCCCGCAAAGGCATCCGGGGCAGGCAGTTCCACTATACTGTATTCAGGAGACAGCTCTATATGTTCCATGAACTCGGGCATTATTAATCCCCTGGCAACTTTCCGGGCCATGTCCCTTTCCGGATACACAACCTGCCTGACGCCTAATTGATAAAGTATCCTGCCGTGCATCCTGCTCTGGGCCTTTGCAATAATATTTTTTATGCCCATATCTTTTAACAGCATTAATACAAGAATGCTTGCTTCGATGTTTTCCCCGATACTGACAACGGCTACGTCAACATTCTGTACTCCGGCCTCCCTCAATGCCTTTTCATCCGTTGCATCAAGTTCCACGGACAGGGCAACCCTGTCGGCAAGTTCCCTTACCCTTGCCTCGTCCTTGTCAACTGCGATTACATCACAATTGTTTGCTGCCAGTGTAAGCGCGACTTCTGCGCCGAATCTGCCAAGTCCTATTACGGCAAACTGTTTTTTCATCCTATTATGACCCTTCCTTCCGGATACCGGATGCTTTCTTCACGCTGTCTGAGAAGGGCCATGAAAAGGGTCAGGGGACCGAGTCTTCCGGCAAGCATGGTTATGATAATAATCCCCTTTGACATATCCGAAAATGCTGCGCAAAAACTGTGCCCCGCTCCATCGCCTGTTGAAAGCCCCACTGTGCCGAATGCAGAAACGACTTCAAAAACCGTCTCAAGAAACTTCGTATGCTCCATATCGATAATAACAAGCGTGACAAAAGTTATATATATTATTGCAAGGGCAAGGATAACAAGAGATTTTGAAACCATATCTTCCGGTATCCGGCGTTTGAATACAACTGTGTCCCTCCGGCCCCTTATTGTACACCATATGTTTATTATTACGACACTTATTGTTGTGGTCTTGATGCCTCCCGCCGTACTGCCGGGCGAACCCCCGATTATCATTAATATGGTTGTCAGGAAAATGGTTGCGGGCTGGACAACGGAATAGTCCATTGTGTTGAATCCTGCCGTCCTTGCCGTAACAGAGGCGAAAAGGGAGGAGTATACGGTCTCCATCAAGCCTGTACCCGGCAGTGCAAATAAATAATTTCTTTCATTGATGTAGATCAGGAGTGCGCCGGCAATTATTAAAATTCCTGTTGTCCAGAGCACAAGACTTGTGTGCACCATCAATTTCCCCGACCGTTTCCTGATGCAGGCATACAGATCGTCTATTACGATAAAACCGAGTCCCCCGAGTATTACCAGGAGCATAACCGTAAGATTTATTACGCCGTCGCCACTGAACTTCACCAGGCTCTCTTCAAACAGACTGAACCCTGCGTTGTTTAAAGCGGATATTGAATGAAAAACCCCGTACATGATCGCCTTATCAAGGGGATAATCCTGATAAAATCTTGCGGATAAAATCACGGCCCCGATTCCTTCCGCAATCAGGACAAAGGCAAGCATACCTTTCATAAATATGACTACTCCCTCAAGGCTCGTTGTGCTCAGCGACTCCTTTATGAGCAACCTCCCGGAAATCCCGATCTTCCTTCCAACAAGAATGGCCAGGAAAGTAGCCATTGACATATACCCGAGACCACCGACTTGGATAAGGATAAGGATAATTATTTGACCGAAGAGAGTGAAATCAGCAGACGTATTCCTGACTGTCAGACCGGTAACGCAGACTGCTGATGTTGATGTGAACAGGGCATCTGTCAATGTTATTCCCCTGGTAGTCGAGTAGGGGAGCAGGAGCATTGCCGTGCCGATGAATATAAGAATAATGAATCCCAGCACCAGCATCCGAGGAGGCGAAAATTTTCCTGATGTGCCGTTTATATTCATGGAGCGTCCTTTTTCATCTGCTTATACCGTAACCTTTTGGAAGATTACGGAATCTGCGCTGTCTGGTTCTGCGGGGTGATTTTTTTCTTCTTATCCGCTTCCGTAAGCATGAAGTCCTGAAAGTACAAGATTGACTCCAAGATACGTAAAAATTACGGCTACAAAACCGATAACCGCGAGTATTGCCACCCGTTTTCCCCTCCAGCCGCGGACAAATCGCGCATGCAGATAAAGCGCATAGACAAACCATGTTATCAGAGACCATGTCTCCTTCGGGTCCCAGGTCCAGTATTTCCCCCATGCGCTGTTTGCCCAGATGGCGCCCATGATTAATCCGCCGATTGTGAACAAAGGAAATCCTACGGCGATGCTTTTATACGCAATCTCATCAAGCATGGTCGGTGTCAGATTAAGGCCTGCCAGGATATTTTTGAGTCTGAGGCCAAACTGCCAGATGGCAAAGATAAATACAATTGAAACGATCCAGCTCACTGCAGCCACGCCTCCTGATGAACTCCTCAGCGTGGTTTTCAGAAAATGGCTCTGGATCAACTCAGCACGCTGGACTGCGGACAGGCTTAGAAAGTCAATTCCCATACCGATAAGCACGACCAGGAATATGCCGATTATAATGCTCCAGAAAATATATGTCTTCTCTTTTCTGGAATCCGTAACCATTACAATATATGCAGCGGCTGCCCCGAAAGATACCCCGAATGCGGCATAACCAAGGAAACTCAACAGCACATGAAAAAGCAGCCAGTTGGACTGCAGGGCCGGTATCAGGGGCTGAATCTCCTTTGATGTGCCTGATATATCTATGAAGAGTAAGGCAAGCGCTGCAAGCGGTGTAACAAAGGCACCGAGAGAACGGTTTTTGTATTTGAATTCTATTAAAAGATGGATCAGTATAAGTGACCAGACAAAGAAGATGAGCGACTCATAAAGATTCCTCAGGGGGGCCGCTCTCAGGATTGATTCGACAACTCCTGAGGCAGGATTGGACGCTGCCCAGAAATGGTACGAATTTATCCATCTTATAATCAGGGCCGCACTCTGGCTGACAAAGCCGAAGATTGTAATGGCAGAGGCCATTAAGCCGATTGTTTTATTCCTGAAAACAAGATAAGCGATGTAAGTCACCATTGCAGCAAAATAAGCCCCTGCCGATATATCAAAAAAGACCGAACTGCTCATTTTCCACTCCTTCCTTCTATTGCCTGTGCCGCATGTGACACTATTTTTTCTATTTCGTTTTCTAAATTAAGCCTGTTTCTGCTGGTTGAACCTCCGACAACAATTCTGACCGACTTTTTATCGTCTGCAATGTTTATCCATATTTTTTTATGGCTGATGAAAAAACATATGTATAAACCGGCAGCCATAATAATGGAGGCAATATAAATGAACCAGATACCGGGGTCTTTTGAAACCTGAAGCCCTGTATATTCGACCCCCCAGTAATCTGCAAATTTAACGGAGTGCCCCCCCGGCAGCATGCCGGTTTCAGGATAACGTTTGAGTATCCATCCGGTAAACTTTTCTTTGCCGGGCCAATCAAACTCTATAGCTACTGCAGGATTAACCATGCTCTCGGAATAAGTAGTTAATGCGCCGGTGTTTCCGTCACGTGTAAGCGCCGGCGAAAAATCGATGATAGTCCCTTTAATACCAGTGCCGGGAATCTCAAAAGTTTCACCGGATTTCAGCCAGAGCCTCTTTTCCGGACCGTTGTCAGGTGTAATATCAAGAACAAAATATCCCGTTGCATCCGGTATCATACCGTAGCTTGCCTGGAAAAAGGTGATCCCCTTGTATGTAAGCGGATCATTGACTTCAATAACCTTTTTCAGAACTTCCTTCCCGTCCTCTATTATTACCAGCTCACTCTGGAACTCCCTGGGTGTATCTATTCCTTCATAATACAATGTATCGTACCAGTTGCACTTTATCGTAAACCCGAGCGGGATCGGTTCAGCAGGTGATTTATATGCTGTATTTGAAGCGCCTCCTTCACGCAGGTTTAAATATCCCCCGAATCCAAACCGGGCGCCGATTATAGCGCCGATAAATATCAAAATAATGCTCAGGTGCACGGCATACACTGCCAGACGCGCATATTTGCCCTTTTGAGTGTAAAGCCGGACAGAACCTGATTCAGACGCCTCAAAAACCCGGTATCCCGACGCATGCAGGATGTTTAAAAACTCATCCTTTGCTATATTGAGACTTGATTTAAACGTTAGCTCCTTCTTTATGGGGAGGGAATTGAGTGCATTACCGGATAACGGTTTTTGGGGTTTTTTGATAAGACGCCATGTCTTTGGAAATCTGTCAAGTGAACATACGATGAGATTGATGCTGAATAAGAGAAGAAGGCCGATGAACCACCACGAGCGGTACATATCCATAAAGCCGAGTTTTGCAAAAACATTGTAAACAGTCGGGGCTGCGGAATCGCCGAAAAATTTTGCAAGCAGGGCTATGTTTTTGGCAGGCTCGGCCTGCTGTTCGACAATAGTCCCGATTATGGATGATATGGATAATACTATGAAAATAAATATGGCGAGTTTGACCGAAGCTAAAAACTTCCAGACCGATTCGAATATATCTTTCTTTTTTTTCTCTTTTTCTTCCAAAAAAACCTCTGATTTTAACTATAGCTTTTCATGATTTATGAAGTCAATATCAGAAAAGGCGGTGCTTGCCTTTTTCCCTGTTAATGTAATAATGTGATGTTTAAACTGCTCAGGCACACAGGCACAAAGTTTAAAAGAAACATAGAGGATCGTTAATGAAATATCTTTCCCTGCTTATACTGATGTTGTTGATAATTCTGCTCCCGCCTGCAATTTACGGGCAGGTCAAAACACTCAATATCATCTACACCGGCAGCATGAACGGTGAACTTGAACCATGCGGCTGTTCCCCGAAAACCGATTTCGGGGGCGTGGCGAGAATCTCGGGCTACCTTGCCGGACATAATAACAACGAGCTCTCTCCCTGCATACTGATTGATGCAGGTAATTTCACTGATAAGGATACTCCCCAGGGGAGGCTGAAGGCAGAAGCTATGCTGAAATCATTCGGGATAATAAAATATGATGCAGTGGCTTTCTTAAAGAAAGAAAAAGGGCTTCCTGAAGATTTTTTTTCTCCAATTCTTAAAGAGTATAAAATTCCGGTTGTTTCCGGGATGCCGCCGTATGAACAATCCGTTTCAGTAAACCGGGATACGTTTAAGATAAATGTAAGTGTTGACCCTGAGAATTACCGGGAGGGCAGGCTCAATATCCTTCTTACGGATGTTTCTGTCCGCGAGTCCGGCCTCATAAAAGGATGGGATGTTATAATAGTCTCTTCCGGGGAAATACTCGATGAACCACTCAAAGCAAATGAGACAATTATTGTGACTGGTTACCCGAAAGGAAAGAAACTCGGCATCCTTACTCTTCAGATCGGCCGTGGAGGAGAAATAAAGAATTATGAGCATAGATGGCAGCTTCTCGGCAGTGATATTGAAGAAGATACAAGAGTTCGTGATGTCCTGAATGACTATGATTCAAAGGTTGCCGGGCTTTTAACGGCATCTGAAAATCCCCCTGCGGGAACTTCTTACCTTGGTGCGGCGAAATGCGCAGAGTGTCATCAGCTCTTTGAGGAGAGCTGGAAAAAGACGCGCCATGCCGGCGCCTTTTCAAGCCTGAAACAGGCAGGCAAGTCGGCAGACCCTGAATGTGTAGTTTGTCATACTGTTGGATTCGGAGAAGAAGGAGGGTTCCGGAGCATTGAAACTACCCCGGAACTGGCAAATGTCCAGTGTGAAGAATGCCATGGATTGGACAGGGAACATATCGATGACTTTTCCAGACCCATGAGACCTGTGACTAAGGCGGTTTGTTTAAAATGCCATACACAAGACAACAGCCCGGATTTTGATTATCCGGTTTATCTCGAGAAGATTAAGCACTGATATTGAAATAAAGGAGGAGAAAGATGATCTTTAAAAAAATTTTCATGCTGCCGCTGCTTATAATTTTATTCTCTTTTTCTGCTTATGCGGAAGAAACCCCTTCTATCAAAGGAATATATACCCGGCTCCCCGGACATCAATTTAAATTTGACGGCAAACAGGTTGAAATTACCGAGTTTCTCAGTTTCTATTGCGGCCATTGCTATGAATTTGAAAAATCAATCCCTGTCATAAAGGGCAACTTCCCGAAAAAAATCAAATGGAAGATAATCCCGATTTACTGGGGAAAGGGTTCGCCAAAGCCCGGAGAGGCTTATTTTCTGGCAGAGGAGGCGGGCAAAGGAGAGGAAATGAAGAAGGCATTATTCCGTGCTATTTTTATTGACCGGAGAGATATAGGCAATATTGATGTGCTGGAAGAGATTGGTTCGAAAATAGGCCTTGGATTTGACTTCAGCCGCAGACTGAGGGCCGGGGATAAAGCAGGGGATGTTGGGGAGGCAATCCTGATGTCAAAAAAATATGATATTAATGAGACGCCGACACTGATAATAGCCGGAAATCTGAAAACAAGTCCGGGTATGTTTCAAGGTAACATTACTACTTTAAAAGATAATACAATTACTATCCTTAAAAGCATTTTTAAAGAAAAATAAAGCGGCTTTCATGAAAATTCTTGCCCTGGAAACAGCAACCCCGGCCGGCAGTATCGCAATAGTCGACGATGCCGAAGGCCTGATCGGAGAAGTCAAAGTCAATGTCAGGATTGCGCACGCAGAAAGATTGATGCCCTCAATCGAGTGGCTTCTGAAAGCCTCCGGCATCTCCATAAAAGAAATTGATGCATTCGGCGTATCCATCGGCCCGGGGTCTTTTACAGGGCTCAGGATAGGTCTCAGCACGGCAAAGGGTTTTTCATTTGCAGCCAACAGGCCGATTGTGCCGGTGCAGACCCTCGATGCCTTTGCAAGGACAATGCCTTTTTGCCCGCATATGATATGCCCCATGCTTGATGCAAGAAAAAACGAGGTCTATGCAGGGCTTTATAGATGGGAGGATAATCTCTGTAAAGAAATATTGCCCCGGACCGCGATAGATCCTGCTGATCTATTAAAGAAAATCAATGAGCCGGTTGTCTTTATGGGAGAGGGATCAAAAATATACAAAGACCTTATCACTGAAGTCCTGAAGACAAATGCTGTTTTTGCACCCCTGTCAAAAATGTCTCCATCAGCATCAACCGTGGCTGAAATGGCAATTGAAAAAATAAAGCAGGGTGTAACAACAGACCCGGTGAGCCTTACGCCCCTTTATATAAGAAAATCCGAGGCGGAGATTCGTTGGAAGGGATAAAAATCAGGAAAATGTCACGCGCCGATATTTTGCAGGTCTGGGCCATCGGGAAGCAGTGCTTTACCACCCCCTGGCAATTAAGCTCATTTGAATACGAGCTCGGCAACAGGGATGCTATTCTGAAAGTTGCGGTTCTTGATAATGAAATTATTGCTTATGTATGCATAAGGTCCATACTTGATATGACCCATGTATTGGACCTTGCGGTAACGCCCGGATACAGACGGATGGGTATTGGAAGCATGCTGCTGGGAAATGCATTGCAGGAACTGAGAAGATCAAATCCGGGCGCAAGCATTATAACCCTTGAAGTACGGGAGTCAAATATAGCGGCTGTGAAGTTGTACGAAGGATTCGGATTCAAAGAAATAGGCAGAAGAAGAGGTTATTATCAAAAACCCCATGAGGATGCCATTATAATGGACCTGGATATGAAAGCCGACAATTCTCCCATAACATTTCATTAACCTTAATGATGCAAAAACCAGGCAGGTAAACAGGGTGACCTGTGGTTATCCCTTGACACATTATCAGGCCTGAACAAATCAGATAATATCCATATAACAATAATATATTGGACAAATCCGGCGCTTATATTAAAGAATAAACCAGAGATATTTATTCTCTATCCATTCGATCGACAGGCTTGATTATATAAATTAGATAAGTTTTTCGGGAGATAAACCCTCAATCAACAGCAGACAGCAAAAAGAGGGTGTTGTAAAGACAGACAGGATAGAGCGACTGCTTTCATACCCCGGGATGCACTGATTCTCCCCCTGATTAATTGAGAAAAGGAAATGCAATAACTATGACAGAATATGAAACAGGTATCGTCAAATGGTTTGACCCTGAAAAGGGCCACGGTTATATTGCAGGGGAGCATGGAGAAGAGGTTTACGTGCACTACAGTGCTGTTATTTGTGAAGAGAGTGAATGTTCTCTGGAAGAAGGCAATAGAGTAAAATATACAGTCATTAATGGACCCAAAGGCCCCCAGGCACAAGAAGTGATTGTTATGAATTAGGAGACTGAACGGTAAGTTCTCAGCTCTTTCCAATTAATACGGAACATCCGGAATGATTGAGGATATACCTTGACACACTGCCGAACATTCCTTTAATCCCCCTCATCCCGCTGCTTCCAACTGCGATTATGTCTGCGTGAACGGCCTCTGCTGCATGCAGGATTTCAATGGACGGGTCCCCGAATTTGGTCAGCTTCTCTATTTTAGAAAATCTGTTGCTCAACGCTTCCTGAGCCCTGCTGATTATATCTTCCGATACTTTGAGCTCCTTTTCCCTCATCCCGGCCACGATTTTTTTAATTCTCTCGTTTATTTCCATGACAAATCTTTCCGGTATATCTTCAAAAGACCTGGCTATTACATTCAGGATGGTTATTTGCGTATCATCAGGAAACGGGATTGAAGACAGAACCTTTGCTATCTCATCAGAATAAACAGAGCCGTCCGCAGCAAAGAGGACATTAATTTTGCCTGATAATTTTTCCTGGGGAGGATTAATTATCAGAACAGGCTTATGTGAGTTGATTGCCACCAGTTTTGTAACACTTCCGATTATATGAGACCCTATCCCCTTTACTCCCCTTGCCCCCATCACAATAAGATCAACTCCTGATTCTTCTGCTGTTTCAACAATGGCTTTGTCAGGATAATCTTCCTTAAATGAAGTCGTGACTTTTGCATTGACCGTTTTCAGGGCCTCTGCTGTTGAGTCGAGAATTTTAGGAATAACCTCGTCTCTTATTTCCTTGAAATTATCGTAGAGCACCCCCCATTCACTTACAACAGGAACCCAGCTTATGACATGAAGAATAAAAATCTCGTCATCCGGGGAAAAATTGAAATTTGTCAAAAACTTTGCTGCCCCTATGGAATATTCCGAACCGTCTGTGGATAAGAGTATTTTCATTCTGTCCTCACCTCCATGATTAAAATTAAAGATTAAAGATTAAAGAGTTCTTATATAAATTGTATCACGATTTTTCTGTATAAAAAGAGATTATACATTAAAAATTAAAATAACGTTTTAAGTAATTATAAATAAACACCTTTATTTTTACTGCCTCTCTCGATTATAATCGATAATTCGCCAAGGAGGTGTTTTTATGAAATTTTTTCTTGTTTTTGTTTTAAGTATTGCCGTCATACTGGGTATTATCACTTTTCAGAACGATACGGAGATATCGGTAAAGTTCATAAAATGGAGCTTTTCCGGGCATATTGCTATTGTCCTTGCGGTCTCCTTTGCCGTTGGTCTGTTAGGCGGCATATCCCTGCTTGTCCCGCCGTGGTGGAAAAAGGCAAAGACGGCCCGGACATACAAAAAACGCATTCATGAACTGGAAGAGGAGAAGGCTTCAGTGGATAGTGATGAAAAACCAAAAGAAAATGCTGAGAGCGAAGAAACTGCAGAAAAAGCTGAAGATATCAACAAGCCCTGATTAACTGCAATTCTGAATAACAATAAATTTCTGCAGGTTTCCATCCCACATAAAACACTTGATATCATGGATCTTTCTATTCATTACAGAAACCACCACATGCAGGGCACTGGGGAATTCCGGCTCGCCAAATACGGTTTGTGCTGCAAAATCCTCCTCTGAAAAATAGGCTTCATGTTCTGCATGGGAATGATAAAAGGCGATGATCTCTTCGCCTCTTTCTTTTGCATAAGATATGATCCTGTCAAACTCGCCTCTTTCAATAACATAGGCTGTGCGGGCATCCCTCGGATATCTAAAAGGATCTTCGGCGTGAAGCTTGTTTTGAATATTCTCGCATAAATGTACAGTCTGAACATCGCTGTTTCCCGTTATAATCCCGCAGCACTCGTCAGGGTATTCTTTTAAGGCATGTTCGCATATTTTTTTGATTACACTTTTATTCAAACGCATATCTTTACGTGGCTCAAACCTTGAGCTATTCTGAATAGTTACAATGAATCTATCATTCCACTCCTTACGACAGTGATATTAGTTTACTATTTTACAATATTCGGGATTTAATTAGTGTCTGTGTATAAACTGCTGTTTTTTATTTTCGTCATGCCCGAAGTCTGTAATCGGGCATCCAGAACTCACTGAAAAGACTGGATTCCCGCTCAACAGACTGCGCAATGACAGCTCAATTGTCATGTTCATACACAGACTTTAATTAAGATACTCCCTGGAAAAGATTGTGACGGCTTTACGTTACTCTCGCCTTTAAAATCATATACCCTGAATACAAAATCAATGCCCCCCCGATTAATGCCGTCCAACCGGGGACTTCATTTAAAAAAATGAGCGCTAATATTATTGCCCCGACCGGCTCAAAGTACCCGAGAATTGCCGCTTCGTGTGCCTTTACGCTTTTAAACCCCTGGACGTAAAGCATCGGAGCAACAGTGGAGTGGAGTATGCCCATGGTTATCAGGTAAGGCAGAGCCTGCATTGGCACGTGAATCCTGAAGACAAACGGCAATAGCACAAGGGCGACAATACCATTCTGTATAAATATTATAAAAAGGGAAGAGTAGAGAGATGCTATCCTTCTGACAATGAGAATTAAAAACGCATATGCCAGTCCTGATGCAGCGCCGGCAATAATTCCGAGGTGCTCTCTGTTTCCCTGAAATGGCCCCGTATCAGGAGTTTTCCCGCCGAGTATCAGCCAGAGTCCGGCTGATGAAAGGATTATGGCAAGCCATGTGGTTTTGTGGCTTCTTTCTTTCAATAACAGTGGTGCAAGTATGGCTACAAAGACAGGCGCCGTGTAATGTGTAAGCACGGCATTGGCTATTGTTGTATTCCTGAAGGCAAAGTAGAAGAGCATTGTGTTTGCTATAAAGCAAAGCGGTGAGAGAACAAGGAAAAGAGCGTCCCTGGTACTCTTGTCTGAAAGCCTCACATTTTTTAATAATCCGGTTGATGTCAGCAGTATGAACTGCAGCAGACCGGCAATCGTCGCCGTGTAAAAAATAATGCCTTGATTCGGGAGATCTATTTTCCTGATGAAAATACCCAGAGAACTCCAGATAAGAATTGCTGCTATGATTTTCAGGTAACCCATAAGTATAAATTAAAAATTAAAAAGCAAAAATTAAAGCAGGGGAAGCGGATTTAAACTTTATATTTCAAGTTTCCCGGTTTGCTTAAGCACAAAGGATCTTATCTCTCTGGCAGGTAATGGTTTTTGTAAAATTTTACCATTACTGATAAAGGGATTGAGAATATCATTAAATGCCCCTCCGCAGCGGCATTTATGTTTTTTATTATTGTTCGGAACTATGAGTGGAGAATTGCACTTTTTGCAACGCAATACTCTTTTGCCGCCCGAGCACTTGCCTCTTTTTGCAAGGGGATTGCCTTCTACCTCCATTATGTCCATGGAAAAATCCACTACAGGGGCATTGCTTATTGAAGTGCCTATTCCATAGGCATCAACAAATTCATTTAAGACCGGCAGATCATGTTCTTTGATGCCTCCGCTGACAAAGAGCTTTATATTTTCATATCCCCTTAAATCAAGCTCCCACCTTACTTCCTCAAGAATCCGGTAGAAGTCTCCTCTCCTTGAAGACGGGGTATCAAGCCTGATTGCAAACAGTTTATCCCCCATTGCATCCGCCACGTTCAGCGCTTCAAATTTTTCATCAAGAAATGTATCAATAAGCGCGACCCTTTTGAATTTCGGCTCTAATACTTCATCATACGCTCTTATTGCTTCAACTGTGGAGCCCATGCAGATGATAAGCGCATGGGGCATTGTGCCCATCGGGTCTTCTCCTATTACTTCACCTGATTTAACAACAGCTACTCCGTCACATCCCCCGATATATGCGTTTCTCTCTATCATGGGAGCCAGTACAGGATGCATTCTCCTGGCCCCGAAACTTATAACAGGACGTTCCCCGGCAAGCCTCTTGAACCTTGTTGCCTTTGTGGCAACACCTGAAGCCTGACACATCAGCCCCAAAAGAGCTGTTTCAAATACGCAGAAATCCTGATACCTGCCTTCAATCTCCATCACCGGTTCATATGGATTAAAGACGGTACCTTCTCTTAACGCCCTTGCCTTAACCGGCAGGTTTTTGAGAAGATACGAAACCTCCTCCATTCCGGCAAGCACAGCCCATTGCCACTCATCAGGCAGGCTCTTGGCAATGAACTCCGCCTTTACAACAGGGTTTATTTTTTTGGCTTTAAGTATTTTAAGGGTGCGCTCGAAATATACATCGGTTATTTTTCCTTCAATAATATCTTTTGCATCTGCGGTATGGAACATGATTCCTCCGGACTCTAAATAATATTAGCTCCCAGGACATTTTTCATTATCCTGATTGCTGCTTCATGATCTTCTCTTTCCAATCCGGCTACTCCGTTTTCAACTACTGTAACTCTATAATCCCTCAGTACTGCATCAGAAGCCGTGAACAATATACATATGTGTGTCACACATCCCGTGAGTCTGACGCCGGCTGCTCCAAGCCCCTTCAGGGTTTCTTCGAGCTTTGTGTTGTAGAAACCGGAATACGTTGTCTTCTTTATAACAATATCGTCTTTGTCAGGCTTGATCTCATCTGCCACCTCTGCCCCTCTTGTTCCATCGACTGCATGTACAGGCCAGCCGAATTTGCTGAATTCTTTATCGTCCTTATCATGAGCATCGCAAATATAGATGACAGGATTGCCTCTGGTTTTTGTATCTTCAATTTCTTTTTTTATGACCGGGATTACTTTCCTTGTATCAGGCACTTCAAGAGGCGCCCCTTCAAGCACAAAATCATTTAACATATCTATTATGAGAAGCTCTTCTCCGGACATGTTTGTCTCCCCCTCTTATTTTATTTTTTCCTGAATTTTTCCCTCAGCGCTTTATCAACAACCTCCGGGACCAGTCCATTGACAGCCCCACCGAATGATGCGACTTCCTTTACTAAAGTTGATGAAAGAAAAGTATGCTCCTCACTCGGCATCATAAAGACTGTTTCAATATTTGCATCAAGGCGTCTGTTCATAAGCGCCATCTGGAATTCATATTCAAAATCAGAGACCACCCTGAGACCGCGAATAATGGCAATACTCTTTACGCTGTTTGCATAATCAACCAAAAGGCTGCTGAAGATTCCTGATTTTGCTCCTTTAAGCTCCCTGATCGATTCATCTATTAACGAAATTCTTTCTTCGACTGTAAATAAAGGTTTTTTTTTCTGGCTTACAGCAACGGCAACTATAACTTCATCAAATATTTTCAGCGTTCTCTGAACCAGGTCAATGTGCCCGTTTGTAACAGGGTCGAACGTGCCCGGATATATTGCGATTTTATTCATTATCAGCTCCTTGCTGTTTTATCTGTGTAATCATCTTTTTTCATAAAAACTGAGCACCGTATCCCCGTAGTTGTATTCTTTCACCTTCTGCAATCCGTCAAACTTCTCAGGCAGCTTTTTCTTTGCAAAATGTTCTGCTATGACAATCCCCTTTTGTTTTAAGAGAGGAGACTTCTCAATGGCAGACAGTACATGCATTATTTCATCCGTGTGATAGGGCGGATCGAGGAATATTATATCAAAGCTGAACCTGTTTAGTTCTGCCCGGTCAATAAATGATAAGACTTTTTTTGTAATAACAGCGGTTTTTTCAGAAAGACGTTTTTCTCCCATAAATTCACTTATCTTTTTAGCGTTCCCTTTACTCTCTTCAACAAATACAACTTCTGCGGCTCCTTCATTCAGTGCATCAATTCCAACAGCGCCCGTGCCTGCATAAAGGTCGAGAAAACGTGTGTTTTCAATTTTACCCCGCAGGATGTCGAAAAGGGCTTCCCTGACTTTGCCGGTTGTAGGTCTTAAGGTTTTCTGTTTTTTGAACGTTTTCATAAGACATAGATACTATAAAGATTAAACACTTAAACGGTCAATTTATGACAGTATTAACTATTGTTGATTAAAATTTGCATGTGTATGGCTTTGAGTCTCTGAGCGCTGATAATTTTATTAATTTTAAAGCAGTTAGCTTTCTATTGACAAGCAGGAGAATCTTTGATATATAGAAATTATTAAAAAGTAATTAACCATATCAAAAGCGGTTTAAATATACCGCCAAAGAAAGGAGGTTATTACCATGGCAGCAGAAAAAGCCAAAAAAAGTAAAAAAGGGGGTCTTGAACCCTATCGTCCGGCAGGATGGCTTTCGCCTTTTGACCGGATGGAAGAGATGTTTGAGGATTTTATCAGAAGACCGCTCAGCCGCCCCTTCTGGCCGGGCATGCCAAGGATGTTTGAAGAAATTGAGCCTGCTCCTTCAGTTGATATTTTTGAAGAGGGAGACAATATCGTAGTAAAATCCGATCTCCCCGGTATGTCGAAAGAAGATATCGAGGTTGATCTGACTGAAGACACGATAACTATCTCAGGAGAAAAAAAGAAAGAGGAGAAGGTAGAAAGGAAAAATTATTACCGTCTTGAGCGTTCTTGCGGTTCATTCAAACGCTCATTCGCACTGCCGGCAGAAGTAGAGACAGGCAAGGCAAAGGCGTCTTTTAAAAACGGCGTGCTTGAAGTGAAGATTCCAAAAACAGCGGCGGCAAAGAAAAAAGAACAAAAGATAAAAATAGAATAACTCTAAATCAGAGGACAGCAGCCGGTAGTCAGTAGGACAGGGCAACCCTTTTAGCTCTTACCTTAAACTACCGGCTACGAGCTGCATATTTTCTGCAATCATAACCCTTTTATCCCGGATTTTTTTCGGCGCTAACAAGAGCAATGGAGACCTTTCCCCGTTTTACGGTAAGCACCCTTCATGTGCCTTCTCCTCCCCCCCTTTTAATGCATATAATTTTCCCTCGTAACATGATAAATAAAGCATGTTTTTCATTGAAGCGGAAGATCATAAATACTTCTACCACGAAGTAGATGGAAAACGGACCGGCCCTTATACCTTTACGTCTCGAGAAAGCTGATATAAGACTTACGGAGATACACTGCTGAAGCAGATGCGGTTTCAATTGCGCCTGGATTCATTGTGAATCTCTTTAAGGACGACGAAGACTTTCCCCTCTATCAAGAGGGGATTAAGGGGTGTGTTTCTTTTCATAATTATTGTTTCTTTTGAGATAGCTCCAGAGCTTTATCCCGGACCCACCCCTCATCTATCAGGCCGCTTTTATTTCGTCCTGTACCGGATATTGCAGGTCCTTCGGGGCATTTATTGTAATCAGGATGAGTCATCAATTATTTCTATATTAATCGTCAAGGAAAAAGAGATGCTTTCAAGAGGAGTTTATTTATATTGATATAACCGTAAACACGGTATAGTATACCAATAAATGAGAGCTTCATTGGTTAGACAGATAAAGGTAATAGATGAACTGGGGAATACAATTGGAATCAAGATGTGGCAATTGCCAAAGCCGACTAAGGACAAGCCGCATGGCTATAAACACTCATTGGTTTATGTGGTTGACGGGAAACGTGTTGTCGGTTACAACAATGCAGAACGTAAAGGAGATCATAGGCATATAAGAGAGACGATAGAACATTACCGGACCGGTTTACAAGTCTCAAAAAATTAGCAAATGACTTTTACAGAGACATTGAAAAGTTTAAGGGAGGCACTCTATGAAGGTTAAAAAAATAAAGATAGGCATCAAAGATATAAAGACAGCCCTTGATGATTTTGCAGCAACAGCAGAGGCTATAGAGCGCGGGGAGAAGGTAAAGAAAGAGACGGGGATTTATTTTACCGGCATAGAGGCATTCAGAAAAGCACTGACACCAAAAAGGCTTGAACTCCTGCATATCATCAAAACAAGAAAGCCGTCTTCCATCAATGAGCTTGCGAGGTTTGCTAAAAGAGATATCAAGAATGTTGCTGATGATGTTAAACATCTTGAGCGTATAGGATTTATAATCATAGAGGAAGGAAAGAGAAAATCGGCTCCTGTTGTCAAATATGACAGGATCAATTTGGAAATAACGGTTTAGAGTATTAAAACCGTTTTTATTTAGTGAAACATCGAAAATGAAATAAGTGCAGGATTGAAGAGGTTAACGGATAAAGTATCATGAATCTTTTTTTGTGGTAAAATACCTTTAAAAAGGAGGCGCTCCCCATGCAAACAATATCTTTGAAGAGCAATTCTCCTGATGATGCTATCCCCCTGTTAAGGAGTGCGATAGACAGGGAAAAACGCATAATCACGGAGTCACTCAGGATAGCAAAGGAGAAGATCGGCAGGCTATCGAAAGTTCTTGGTGTTGATATTGATAAACTCATGAAGGGCGACATCGAGCACACAGAGTCTAACGAACTTCGGCTTATAGAACTCGAAGGCGAGATTGAACTTATGAAACATCTTGAGTCTGAACTGAAGGAACTTGAATCCGTTGAGATATGCAAATAAAGGACTACTTGAACAAGCTTCTTGCAGTAATTGCAGAAAGTTCTTTTATAGAGTCACAAAACTTTTCGTTTGAAGAACGCCATCCCAGCGCTGCATACATAACAGGTTCCATTACTTTTATTAATGGTTCAAACCTCAATTTCAAGGAATTTATAATCATTAAATCAGAAAGCGTTTCCTTCCTTAAGTATGCTTACCACTATTCAGCAAAAGATAAATCCCTTATCTTTCGGTATGACAATGCTCTTGACCCCAAAGCCAGAAATCTCTCTACCTATCCTGAGCATAAACATACTTCAAAAGAATTAGTCTGTGCCGGAAGACCCTTGTTTAAAGAAATATTAAAAGAGATTTCGGAATTGCTGCAAGATGTTTCAGTACCTGCGCGTAAATAAACGCACGTGGACAAACAAGGGGTCAGGCCCAATACTGTTCGGTTTGAAAATTATGTTAACAATAAATAAAGACAACGCACTTTCCGTATGAAAATGGATATACAAAACAATCTGAAAAAAACCGTCAATGTCCTTGCCCGTGATATAGGGTCAAGGGGCTATCTTCAAATAAACGAACTGAATAGAACTGTTGATTACATTACTGCCGAATTAAGGAACTACGGCTATACTGTTTTTGATCAGCCCCATGATTACAAGGGAAGAATTTATAAAAATATATTTGTAGAGAAAAAAGGAATTCAGACGCCGGAAAAAATACTTGTAATAGGCGCTCACTATGATACTGTTACCGGGACCCCGGGGGCGGACGATAATGCAAGCGCGGTTGCAGGGCTGCTTGAGCTGGCAAGGATGCTTGCAGATACGCCTCTGGATAAGACGGTCCACTTTGTTGCTTTTGCCCTTGAGGAGCCCCCCTTATTCCGGAGTAAACATATGGGGAGTTATGTATATGCCGGACGTCTGAAGCAGGCCGGCAGGGACATTGAAGGCATGATCTGTCTCGAAATGATAGGGTATTTTACGGACGAGCCCGGCAGCCAGTTTTTCCCGCTGCCTTTTATGAGGTGGTTTTATCCGGACAGGGGGAACTTTATCACCCTTGTAAGCAATATTCAGTCAAGAGGCTTTTTAAACCGTGTAAAGAAAGCATTTAAAAGTGGTACGGATTTGCGGGTGGAGTCTCTCTCAACTCTCTTTATCGTCCCGGGAGTGGATTTTTCGGACCACAGGTCTTTCTGGAAATTCGGCTATAATGCCCTGATGGTGACTGATACCGCCTTTTACAGAAATCCCCAGTATCACGGACCAGGAGACATCCCTGAAATCCTTGACTACGACCGTATGGCAGAGGTAGTGCTTGGCCTTAAATCGTCAATAGAAGAATTGACGGGAAATTAAAGCCATTTAATCTCCGGCGGCTTTTTCTCCGGCGGTTCAGTAACACCCTCCGGGTATCCGATGATAATGGGGCCGAAGATTTTTTCATCATCTTTTAGATCCAGCGCCTTTTTGATTTCTTCATTATCAGTGACAAATGAACCGAATGCAACCCAGCAGCTTCCGAGGCCCAGTGAATGGGCGGCAAGCATCATGTTTTCACATGCAAGAGGACAGGACAAATCAGCATACGGCCCGTTTTCGATAACAAAAACAATTGCCGGAGCAGAATAATAAATGGGGTCTTTCAGTTCTTCGTACCTTTTCATTATTAATTGATAGCGCTCGGGGTTTGAGGTTTTAAGGGGTTCGAGCACTCTCTTTGCGTTCGGCACTGCAGCCTCAAGCATCTTTTCATGAAGCTCCTCATCCTCGACTACAACGAAACGCCAGGGCTGGCTGTTCATCCCTGAAGGGGCGTTGTTGCCTGCTTCTATTATTGCAGCGATAATTTCCTTGGGCACTTTTTCCGGCTTGTAAGCCCTTACAGACCTTCTTTCTTTTATTGCCTTTAATATCTCATTCATAAAAGCCTCCCTTTATCAAAAAGCATTTCGGCAATTTTACCACAGAAAGAGCTTTTAAAAAAGCTCTGGGACTTTTCTGTTAATCTTTGAACCCGCCATGAAAAACATCCTTTATTTTTTTCAGGAAAAGATCGGGCAGGATAGGCTTTGCGACAAAGTTAAAGCCCTCCTTGAGAAGGCCCTTTTTCTCCATTATTTCAGCCGTATAACCGCTTGTAAAAATCGCCTTTATTTCAGGGGTTATTTCCCTTATCTCTTCAAGTGTTTCTTTGCCGTTTTTCCCGGGCATTATGACATCAAGAATGAGGAGCTTGATTTTATCCTTATGCTCTATGAATTTCTCCACCGCATCATCTCCATCCACTGCCTCTATTGCTTTATAATTAAACTCCTCGAGAATATTTTTTATTGACTTCCTGACGGTTTCTGAATCTTCAGCCAGCAGAATAGTTTCATTATCTCCCGACAGATCGGGAAGTTCTGCTTCCTTTTTTTTCTCAACCACTGCTGTAACTGTCCGGAAATATATTTTAAAAGTACTCCCTTTCCCCGCTTCACTATAGACGGTTATATAGCCATTGTGCTGCTTTACTATTCCATAAATTATTGCAAGCCCGAGTCCTGTTCCCTTCCCTGTTTCTTTGGTTGTAAAGAAAGGCTCAAATATCTTTTGCTTTGTTTCCTCATCCATGCCCGTGCCTGTATCCGAAACCGACAGGAGTGCATACATGCCCGGACTGCCAAAATTATGGGCCTTAATAAAATTACTGTCTAATTCAACAATTTCTGTTTCAATGGTCAGGATTCCGCCATCGGGCATTGCATCACGCGCATTTGTTGCAAGATTTATAATGATTTGCTCTATCTGGGCGCTGTCTGCCATTATGACCGGAGCGTTCTCTGTCAGTTTTATATTAATCCGTATATCTTCACCAATGAATTTTGTCAGTAGTTTTTCCATGTTCATAACTGAATTATTGAGATTTAACGGAATAGGGTTAATGAAATTTTTTCTGCTGAAGGTAAGAAGACCCCGTGTTATCTCTGAAGCCTTGCCCGACAATGCAAGAATCTGTTCAATATTATCCCTTGATGGATCTTCTTCTTTTATCCTCATTTTTATCAGGTATGCATAATTTATAATGGCCGAGAGGATATTGTTAAAATCATGGGCAATGCCCCCGGCAAGCTGCCCTACTGCTTCCATCTTTTGTGAGTGAATGAGCTGGTTTTCAAGTTTTTTCCGTTCCGAGATATCCTGCGCTACTACTATAATGGACGTTTCACCTTCAATGTCTATCTTTTCTGCGGACAGGAGCACGGTAAGGATATTTCCCGACTTTATGCGGAATTTGACTTCCTGATTGTTAACGATTCCCCGGCTGCGCAGCATGTCGAATACTCTGGCCCTTTCTTCCGGCCCGGTCCACAAGCCGAGACCTGATGAAGTTTGCCCTATGACCTCCTCCCGGCTGTAACCGCTCACTTCTAAAAAGGCATCATTAACATCTATAAACCGGCCTTCCTTCAAGGTGCAGATTGCGATTAAAATAGGACTTGAGCGAAATGCCTTTGAGAACTTTTCCTCTGACAGACGCAAGGCATTCTCTGACCGCTTTCGCGCACTGATATCGCGTATTATCCAGACATAACACGAAACCCGGCCTTTTTCATTTGCTATTTTATATGCTGAAAGTTCAATGTAAAGCACTTTCCTGTCTTTTGTATAACTGATTAGTTCTCCCCGGTATACACCCTGTTCATACAGTTTCTTTGCTATGTTTGAAAATACCTCCTCTCCAAGGTGGGTTGCCGGTGTCTTTCCCTGTAACTCTTCATCCGTGTATCCGATGAGCGCCCTGTGGGCGGAATTTTGCCTGATGTAAAAACCTTCAGGATTAATGATTGCAAGAGCATCGTTTGCATTGATAAAGATTTCTTTGTACAACTTCAGTTCTTTTATCTTTTGGTCAAGCTTTCTCACTATGCTGTTTTCATATATTTTTGAGAGTTCATGCTCCTCTTCCAACGGCCTTGCCGGTATATCTAAACCGGCTTCTTTGTATTCACTTATAACCTCATTGATTATAGTATGGAATTTGCCGGTTTCAACAGGCTTAACGATAAAACAGGACGCCCCTAAACTTATGGCTAACCTTTCATCCTCCGGGTCTACATATGTTGCCGTATAGAAGATAAAGGGGATTTTTCTTAACTCCTTATCCTTTTTGACTTCACGGCAAAGTCTGAAACCATCCATTTCAGGCATCAGGATATCCGAAATTATCATGTCAGGCGGGGATTTTTTTGCCATCTTTATAGCCTCTACACCGTTAGGGGCGGCTTGGACTGAGTGTCTGTTATGCTCAAGGGTCTTCCTGAGAATCATCCTTGAATCTTCATTGTCGTCAACTATTAAAATTTTCATTTTTTCTGCAAAGATTCGAGATTTCAATTGAATATTGAATTCTTTTTATTCTCCAAGTATCTCCTTTATATGATTAATAATATTGAGAGGGTCGATCGGCTTTTCGATATAGCCGTTGCATCCGGCCTCCAGCATTTTTTCCCTGTCACCGCTCATTGCATAGGATGTTATTGCAATAATGGGGATTTCTCCGTCTATCTCGGAACTGCGGATCTCTTTAAGTACATCAAGGCCATTAATGTCAGGCAACTGGATGTCAAGCAGTATGAAATCCGGTCTTTCCTTTAATGCAAGTTCTATCCCTTTTTTGCCGTTTTCCGCCTTGACGGCGTTGTAGCCGTTTTTTTTCAGAATAAAGGTTATTAGTTTCATATTGTTTTCATTATCTTCTATTACTAACGCTGTTTTCATAATAGATATATCCTCCTTTTAATAAATACGAAATTCTGATTTCGTGCTTCAAATTCATATTTCTTTCGGTATCTTAATAATAAACGTACTGCCCTCTCCATACTTGCTCTCAACAGACAATGAGCCGCCGAGTATCTCGGTGACAAGTTTTTTTGTCAGATAAAGCCCCAGCCCTGTTCCTGATGTTGTCAGCTTTAAAGGAGAATCAAGTCTGACAAAGGAGTTGAACAGTTTCGGCAGGTCTTCTCCCTTTATGCCGATACCTGTGTCAGTGACGGAAATTTCAACAAAATCATCTGCTGCGGGTTGCGAGTTGCGGGTTGCGGGTTTTTCTGACCCCGTAACTCGTCGTGCGCTTATGCGCACAGAGCCTTTTTCAGTAAATTTAACTGCATTGCTCAAATAATTAAGGATACACTGCAGGAGCCTGCGCCTGTCGGTAGTCAGTTTGATCCCTTGCGGTATACTGGTTTCAAGACAGAGCCCTTTATTATCTATCTGGGTTGCGAGACTTGATATTGCCTCTTTAATAACTTTGTCAAGCTGGAACTCTTCTACATAGGCTTTAATTTTCCCGGCTTCAATTTTTGAGATATCTATTACGTCGGTAATAAGTTCAAGAAGGTGTTTTGCCGAACCATAGACCCTCTGAAGCTGGTCTCTCTGCTCATTGTTAATTTCACCTGCCATGCCCTGGAGTAAAATGCCGGTGAACCCGATGATGGAGTTAAGAGGAGTCCTGAGTTCATGAGACATTGAGGCAATGAACATTGATTTCAGACGGTCAAGCTTCCTGAGTTTTTCATTTGCTTTTTCAAGCTCTGCCCTGGATTTGTTGACATCTTCAAGGAGATATCTGAGTGACGTCTCGGATTTTTCGAGTTTTTCCGTTTTGTCTTCAAGTTCTCTTGTGCGCTCTTTAACCTTATGTTCAAGGTTTTCCGAATATTCCCTGATTTTCCCCTCGGCCTTCTTACGTTCGGTGATGTCTCTGAACATGCCCATGAGATAAGTCTTTCCGGCAAGCGTTACAGGAGAAAAGTTAATCTCTGCATAAAATATGCTGCCGTCTTTTCTTTTTACCGGAATATCCCCGGCGAGCATAAACACTCCTCCTGATTGATTCTCAAACTGTTCAATAACATATGGGGGGGCTTTCTCCGGATAAATATCAATAACTCCCAAGCCTTTGATCTCATCCATACTGTAACCAAGCATCTTGCAGATCATGTTATTGCCGGTAAAGAATTTTCCCTTTTCTACATCCGCCACAAGTATCCCGTCCATTGCATTGTCAAAAATCGCCCTGAATTTTTCTTCGGACTCTCTAAGCTCATTGCTTTTTTCCTTTAACCCGGCCACCATTTTATTAAAGGAGGCGGCCAGATGTTCTATTTCATCACCTGTCTTTATTTCTATCCTGTGATCCAGATTGCCGGTTTCAATAATCTCTGTTTCCCGGCAGAGTTGTTTAATCGGTTTTGATATTCTCTTTGCGACTATGGAGCTGATTATAGAAACAAGCAGTACCGTTGCGATGAAAAAAATTAAATTCAATAACTGCAATTGTGTACCGAATGCGGTTATCTCTTTCATAGGCCTTGATACTAACAGGTATAACCCGTCAAGCTTCAGCGGCATATATGCCTTTTTCATTAAGGCTGCATTGATCCCGTCAAATTCCGTTATTGTCCCTGCATCTCCGGCAATGGCTCTTTTGGATGACGCATATTCCTTAACGTCTGCGCCTCTCCAGGCTGCATCCTTATGAGCGACAATAACACCATTGTTATCAATAAGATACGCATATCCATTCTCCCCGATTGTTTTTCCGAGGATTCCCTGAAAAAATTTATCCGCGTGGACGTGCAGGAAGATAACTCCGCCCTTTTCTCCGGCATCGTCATAATATAGTCTGCTGATTGATATCGAGGGTTTATTATGCTCTTTGCATGGATGCAGTGGAGAGACAAATGATTCTTCTTTTTCCAGTCGCAAGGCGTTAACAAACCAGTCCTCACCGGAAAAATCAATATCCCCATAGCTTACCTTTCTATCAACTATGTTAATGGTGGATTTCCCATCCAGCCCGATAAATCTGATGGAGACATATTCAGGTTTTTCATCGGCTACTTTCAGAAAATCTTCTTCTATCTTCCATCTCTCGTCTTCAGCATAATCCAGCAATCCAAGCCTGGAATACATTATATATTCTTTAATCATCCTGTTGGAAAGGAGAATGGCCAGGTCGCTTTCAGTGTGGCGGATACTCTGCTGAATTTCATTATTAATTGTCTCTGCCCCGGACAGGAGCACCTGGCTGGCTTTTTTCTCTAAAAACCATGAGGAATAAAAATAGTCAAAAGTGCTGAGTATCAGGATGGTGGTGATTAAGGGCGCCAGGAGATACAATAATAATCTCTTCCGGATTGTCATTTTCTGCCTTCCTGCACGGGCAAAGTTTCGATCTTCATTACCTACGTTCTATGATTATTTATAATTCATGATTAATTCGGTGTGCTGCCAGAACCTGAACTTTGCTTTCAGCCCCCTGCCCTCTTCCAGATTAACTGTTCCCTGATCTGAGACAATCTTTTGCCCCTCCTTGCTCAAAAGCCAGTCAATGAATGCCTTTGCCTCTCCGGCAGGCTTCCCCTTTGTCACCACATACAATGGCCTGAAGAGAGGATATTCGCCGGATGCTATGTTTTCTTTTGTAGGCTCAATGCCGTTTAAATTTAAAATTTTGACCTTTCTTTTTCTTGCAGAAGATACACCGGTAATGCCGAATGTACATCCGACCTTCTCTATAATTCGTTCAACTTCTGCGGAGTGTTTAAAGAAAAGGGCATTTTTTATGAAATCAATATCCGGATCATTAAAAACCAGCAGCCTTGCCATATAGCCGACACCGGACACTTTTCCGCCGTGTTCAGGCACCTGGCTTCTAAAGACAGCTATTATGGGTTTGTCAGCTCCTCCAAGTTCTCTCCAGTTTGTAATTTTGCCTGATAAAATATCTTTTGCCTGCTGAAGTGTAATGCCGTCAACAGGGTTTGAGGTGTGTGTGATAAACACCAGGGCATCCCATGCTATAAGGGTCATATAGCCCCCTTTTTCTTCATCGAACAGGTCAGGTAAAGGGGGTCTGCAAGTGCCGCCGATATCGGCATCGTCTGCTGCCGCTGCCCTGATGCCGAGTGTAGCTCCGCCGCCCATCACATCAATCTTTTTACCGGCAACTTTTTCATAAGCGAGAGCGACTTCGCTCATGAATGCCCTCCTTGTAACAGAACATCCCTTGAAAATAAGGGGGGCAGCCTGCGCAGCGGGCATGATAGTAAGGATAAAGAGGAGTGATATTGCCGATAATATTTTCCATCTCTTCATGTCAGACTCTGATTCCTTCATTCCCCACTCTAAGCGTAAAGAAAGAGGAATTTAATAATGATTCTCTTCAATCATCAACCTTCATTCACTGACCTCAATCCGGTTTCTGCCTTTCTGTTTGGCCTGATACAGGGCTTCATCCGCCTTTCTTATTAAGTCTTTCTTCTTTTTCATTGTGCGGATGATTGCTGATGAAACCCTGAAAAGCGCTGACAACTCCGAGCGGCTGCGGAGCAATTCTTCCTCTGCCTGCACGCGCCGGGTAATGTCCCTGAAGATTCCCATAAGGTATCTTTTCCCTGCTAATGTTATCGGGGATGAATTAATATTGGCATAGAAAATACTGCCGTCCTTTTTTTTCACCTGAATATTTTCCGCGGGCGTAAGCTCTCCACTCGATTGCTTCTCAAATCGCTCAATAACATGGGGAAGAACTTTCTTAGGATGAATATCCCTGACCTCTAATTTTTCAATCTCTTCCGGACTATAACCCAGCATCCGGCAGATCATTTTATTGCCTGTATGGAATTTCCCGGTTTCCATATCCGCCAGAAGTATTCCGTCGATTGCATTGTCAAAAATAATCCTGAATTTTTGTTCCGACTCTTTCAGCTCATTGCAGGCAATTACAAGATTGGTCTTGACCCGTTCAAGCTCCTCCACTTTTTTATCAAGCTTCCTTGCAATGCTCTCCTCATACATCCTGAATAATTCAGGCCTTTCTTTTACGGGCTTTTCAGGCACCGGCAGTTTCTCTTCTTCATATTCCTGAAACACCCCTTTTATTGTCCTGAGGAATTCGGCAGTATCAGCAGGCTTAATGATATAGCGGGATGCACCTATGCTCATTGCCAGCTTTTCGTCCCCCGGGTCAAGATATGTTGCCGTGTAAAAAACAAAGTGGATTTTATATAACTGTTTGTCCTGCCTGATTTCGCGGCAGAGCCTGAAACCGTCCATTACCGGCATAAGGATGTCTGATATGATCATATCGGGTGGAGATTCCCTGGCCAACCGCAGGGCCTCGGCTCCATTACAGGCATCTTGAATTGTGTGCCCGCTGGATTCAAGGTTTTTTTTAAGGATCATCCTTGAATCTTCATTGTCGTCAACAATCAGGATTCTCATGGTTAAACGCCCGGCTTGAGCTATAAATTATTTTAATTGACTTATTAGTCCCCTGTAAAGCACATAATAGCACTTTTCTTGAACTTGTCAATCGATTTTTTTTGAAACGGCAGAATGGGATGTCATTAAAAAATGTTGTTATATGAGTAACCGTTCACAGGGTGTAGGGTGCAGGGAGGAGTTGTCAGGGGGCAGAATGAAATTTGAAGATTTAGATGTGTGGAAAAGAGCTGGCCCGTATTTAGGCTACATATATTCTGAAACCGGATGATGTTCTTTCTGCACCCTGACAACTGCACCCTCTAAACGGTTACCTTTGTTTTAACCTTGTTGCAAACCGGGCTTCCTGTTTTTTAATGAATATACAAACGCAAGGATTTCAGCAACTGCTTTGTATAAATCCGGGGGGATTTCCCGGTACAGGTCGAGCACTGAAAGGAGCTCAACGAGATCTTTGTCTTCTTTTACAGGTATACCGTGCGCCTTTGCAATCTCTATAATTTTCTCAGCGACTTTCCCTCTTCCCTTGGCTACAAGCCTCGGAGCAGAGTCTTTCCCTCGCATGTACTTCAGGGCCGCAGCTTTTTCGGATTGTTTTTTCATGGTTATATCTTTACATTAACCCCCTGAGTTTGAGTCTTTCCAAAGACTATCTCCTTTTTATGATTGATGCTTATTGCCTTCAGGGGCAGGGCCTGTGATGCAAACCGGCCTTCAAGTATCTGCCTTTGTGATTTAATAAGCTCTTTAATGTCCTCTCGTTCGGTAAAGAAGGTGACGTAAAATGAGCTGTTCAGTATTGTCACGGATATGGATAACCTTCCCAGAGATTCAAGGTCGAGATTTATATCGCATGAGTAAGAGCCTCTTCTGTTTCCTTTGCCTTTTTTGAAAATAAACTCACAGTCCCTTAAGTCATCCCACAATACAGGAAGAAAGGTGTAAAACATATCGTTCAGCCTTGAGGTGAGTTGGAAAAATTCAATGTCCCTGATAAACCTGTCCACTGTGCCTGATACATCCGATATCCTGAAGCCCGACTGCTTCAGTGTGTTATCGACACCCTCATCCTTCAATAGTGTTTTGAACCTCATGAGGAGCGCTTTGAGGTCGCCTTCCGCCTGCAGCGCCGTGAGGTTCCTGAGCACTGATCCGGAACCATTCAGTACCGCAAGTTTCAGCCTGGTCTCAAAGGCTACCCCTGATGTTTCGACAGATGCCTTTAAGAGTTTCCCGTCTATCTGCTTTATATCCAGCAGGAGTTTTTCCAGGTTCCGGAACTCCGGGATAGCCCTTTTAATATTTTGAGGCAATGATTTGAGCATGTTCAAAATAAATTTGAATTCAGAATTGCTGAGCCTCGATTCAGAAAGACTTGCAAGCATATCTATAAACCTTGCCGGGACGACCTGCTCAGGGGTCTCAGAGAAACCGGGAGCGCTACCGGCAATACGCATCTTTATTTTATTTTCCCCGCCGAGGACTTCAAGGAATATATTTTGCCCTTTTGCCAGGGGAATAGCTGAATCAGCTTTTATTATTGTCCCGCCGGCTTTTTCATTAATACTGTCTGAAGGAAGTAAACGAAGAACTACATTCCCTTTTTCCGTGATATCCATGACTTCTGCTTTAAGAACGGTACCGGCCCTGAATGGAAAAGACTTGCTGCCCCGGCCCATAATAGTCAGCAGGTTTCGTGCACTGTCCCGCGTTAACAACCTGCTGTCAGGCTGCTTTGTATCAGGCAGTAAATTTTCAAGATTTTTCAGCTCAGGAAAGACGGTCTTGATATTTTGGGGAAGTGACTTGAGCATATTCAAAAGGAGTTTTGAATCAGAATTGCCCAGGCCTGATCCGGACAGGCGGACAAGCATATCAAGGAGTTTTGGCGGAATATTCTGCCTAGGCGGTTCAGATGTCATCCGTGCATTATCGACAAACTTCATCTGAATATTTTCTTTGCCTCCAAAAATTTCAAGGTATAATGTCTGCCCCTTTGTTAAAGGGACTTCCGAACTTGCCTTTATGAGGGCTCCCTCCAAATTACCTTTACTTCCGCTGCCTGACAGCAGCCGGAGGAGAGCGCCGCCTCCTTCATTAACGTCTATTACTTTTGCCCGCACCAGGGCAGCTTTATTTAAAGGAAGAGCCTTGCCCGAGGATTTCAGGTGGGGCTTTACAGAAGCCGGGAGATTTCGAATATTTTTTATACCGGGGTTTCCGATCATATCTTGCACAGGGGAATTGAATTTCTTCCCGGGACTCCTTGAATCCTTAATGTTCACTCTAACCTGATCAGAGATGATCATTATTTATTATTAACGGGAAATCCGGATAATTCTTGAGTGTTAAGTGTCTATCTATAAGAAATATTGTAATTGTTTACATCATCAGAGAGGGCAGTTATCAGGGTGCAGGGTGCAGAAAGAACAGGTCCGGGTTCTCTAATCCACAATGCGGGTCGGCTCTTTTCCACACATCTGAATCTTCAAATTTCATTCTGCCCCCTCTGAGCGGTTAAGAATTTTTTAATATTTGCATAATAAATGCCGTATTAGTAAAATGTAAGGAGTTTTTATGGTTTTGATACTAAAAAGAAAATGATAAACATGCATTATCAGGAATGGGAAATTAAAAACCGCATTGTATAATAATGCATAAACTCAAAGGTAAGTGTTAATGAAAATCAGGTTCTTGGAATATGCTCTCTTGTTAATTCTTTTAACTTCCGGCTGTACCCTTATCAAGACTTCTGTTGTCGGCAATCCTGCCGACAACCCGACTGAGGTCCGGCCTCTGCAAGGTGTTGAGGAAGATAATGAGAAGGCTGTAGATATCGATGCTCTTGTCCCCGTGGAAATAAATAACGAGGCAATCGATGATGATTGCGGGATTTACGGAGCATGTGAGAATGAATCCACTGAAAAGATAAAAGATGAAAAATCTCAAATCTCCCGGGATGACAAAGCTCTGGAAACAGTATTAGCAGAAAAAGCACAAGAACCGGCAGTGCCGGAAAAAACGGAAGCAGAAAAAAAAGCGGAAGAAAAAGAAAAAGCACAGAACCTGCTTGATACGTCCCTGGAATTTTGCACTGCCTCCCAGGAGTACTGGTCTGAAGGCGACCTTGTCAATGCCATTGCGACTCTGGATGAGGCGTATGCGCTGGTTTTGAAGGTCAGGCCCGGCAATGATCCTGATTTAATACAACAGAAAGAAGACCTGCGCTTTACGATCTCCAAGAGGATACTGGAGATTTATGCATCACGATATACGGCTGTCAACGGGAACCACAATGAAATTCCATTGACAATGAATAAACATGTCGAAAAGGAGATAAAACGGTTCCAGGGCCGTGAAAAGAGATTTTTAATAGAGTCATATAAACGTTCGGGAAGGTATATGGATAAAATTCTGGTTGCCCTGAAAAAGGCCGGTTTACCCGAGGAGCTGGCATGGCTTCCCCTTATTGAAAGCGGCTTTAAAGTCAAGGCCCTGTCCCGCGCCCGTGCCCTGGGCCTCTGGCAGTTTATTCCGTCAACCGGCTATAAATTCGGTTTAAAGAGGGATACCTGGATTGACGAGAGACTGGACCCTGAAAAATCCACTGCCGCAGCCATTGCTTATTTAAAAGAACTGCACAAGATATTCGGTGACTGGACAACGGTCCTTGCTGCCTACAATTGCGGTGAAGGCACGGTTTTAAAAAAGATACGCAATCAGAAAATCAATTACCTGGACAATTTCTGGGACCTGTATCAACAGCTTCCGCGTGAAACAGCCCGGTATGTCCCGAAATTCCTGGCTGTGCTGCATATCCTGAAAGATCCGGCCAAATACGGCATTACACTGGAAGAGCCGGAGAGCCAGCTCGTGTATGAGACCGTGACCATTGAAAAGCCCGTTCAGTTATGGGCAGTGGCAAATAAAATAGGGGTCTCATTAAAAGAATTAACAGACCTGAACCCGGAGCTTCGCCGCAAGGCTACACCGGCTACATCATACGCCCTTAAGGTGCCTGCGGGAAAAGGCGAGGTGCTGCTTGCCGGCCTGAATGAAATAGCGAAATGGTCTCCTCCGAAGAATGCATATGCATACCATCGTGTAAGAAAAGGAGAGACATTGTCCCTCATAGCCCTGAGATACCATACGAGCGTGAGTAAAATTGTCAGGGCAAACAACATACGGCGCAAACATTTTATTCGTGTAGGCCAGAAATTAAAGATTCCGCTGAGAGGCAGTTCGTCTGGAAGTATCTATGCTTCTTCAAAAGCCGCCAGGGTTCCCCCCGGAGGAAAGTACAAGGTGAAAAAAGGGGACTCACTCTGGCTTATTGCCAGGAGATATAAAATAAATACAAAGAAACTTCAGCAGATTAATAAACTGGAAACAACCCGTTTACGCGTGGGACAGGTTCTGAGGGTTGCGGAATAGAGTTAATAAGCGCATTTATGACCGGCTAATTCTTCAGGGCTTTTAAAATAATTTCGGCAATCAATTCTGCTTTCTCAGGGTCAAGCTCCGGGTAGATTGGGATAGAAAGCACCTCCCTTGCCGCAGCCTCACTTTCCGGAAAGTCGCCTGCTTCATAACCAAGATATTTAAATGCCTCCTGAAAGTGAAGGGGCGCCGGATAGTAAACTACCGATGATATACAATTATCCTTGAGGGCCTTTATTATCTTTGATCTCTCCGGGGTGATTATCGTGTATTGATGATAGACATGTGTTCTGTCCTGCATTTCCACCGGGCATTTAACTGCCCCACCGAGAAGCGATGTGTACAGCGCTGCAATGTTGCGCCGGTTCCGGTTATAGGCATCAATATGTTTCAGTTTTATTCTGAGGATCGCCGCCTGTATCTCATCAAGCCTGCTGTTATAACCGATAAAGCTGTGCTGATACGGGCCGGTAGCGCCGTGGTTTCTCAACAGCTTTACCTTCCCTGATATTTCCGGATCATTTGTTATCATCATGCCGCCGTCACCATAGGCACCCAGATTTTTGCTTGGATAAAAGCTGAAACATCCGGCGTCACCAATGCCACCGACAGCAGCATCTTTATATGTTGCTCCAAATGCCTGTGCACTGTCTTCAATAACTTTCAGATTGCGTTTTTCAGCGATTTCCATTATTTCATCCATATCCGCCGGCTGTCCGAATAAATGTACAACAACTATGGCTCTCGTTTTCGGGGTTATTTTCTCTTCTATCTTTGCCGGGTTTATATTTAACGTATTTCTGTCTATGTCGGCAAATACAGGGGTTGCGCCGACATAAGTGATTGCCTCGGCAGACGCAATAAATGTGAACGGCGTTGTAATTACTTCATCGCCCTCTTTTATGTCAAGGGCCCTGAGAGACAGGTATAAGGCATCAGTGCCCGAGGCGAGACCGACTGCCTCACTGACATTATGATATGAAGCGACTTCCTGCTCAAACGACAAGACATTTTGCCCAAGGATAAAGCGTCCACTGTCCAGGATATCTTTCAGGGCGGTCTTGATTTCATCTTTAATGGGCTCATGCTGCGCCTTAATGTCAAGCATGGGTATGGTAGTGTTACATATGATTTTCGGCATATCTTTAATTTAAATTGTAAGGCCGTGATTAACCAGCCTTGATATCTTTAATACAACTTTCAGCGCCTCTCTCCCTTCATGCCCGGAGACCACAGGCTGTCTCCTGTTTTCAATGCAATCCATGAAAGAGAGAAGCTGTTCTCTTAAAGGTTCTTTGGCCCCGGTTTTTTTTGTCTCTTTTCCTACATTGCCGTTAAGCCTTGTATAACATGTTATTTCCTGTTTTTGATAGTCCAGGTTCAGGCAGGAATTATGTTGAAAGACCTTGAGCTCTCTTTTCTTTTCATTTGCTATCCTGCTTGAAACGGCTTCGGCAATGCAGCCGTTTTCAAACTCAATCCAGGCATGGGCAATATCTATGTTTTCCGTCAGAACGCTTGCGCCTGTTGCACGAAGGTCGGCAATCCCGGAATCCACCAAACTGAGTATTATATCTATGTCATGTATCATTAAGTCAAGTGTTACATCCACATCTGTTCCTCTTCCCAGGAACGGGGAGAGGCGCTGGGATTCAATAAACTTCGGCTTCTCGACCATGGTGCTTATCAGAGAGACACCTGCATTGAATCTCTCGAGATGGCCGACCTGGAAAATGAGATCCCTTTTTTCTGCTTCTGATATAAGCATGTCTGCTTCCTCCAGGGTTGAAGTGACAGGCTTTTCAATAAGAATATCTTTACTCTGTTTCAGGAAATCCATCCCTGTTTCAAAATGGAGGGTAGTGGGCACGGCAATACTGACTGCGTCTACCATATCCATGATCTCCATCCGGTTTTTGAAGGCCCTGCAATTATATTTTGAGGCGACTTCCTCTGCCTTAGCAGGATCAGCATCAACAATTCCCACAAGATTTACGCCTTCGAGGTCTGAAAATATCCGGGCATGGTGAACCCCGATTGATCCTACGCCTATGACTCCGACATTAATCATTTTGAACTTTCAACCTTTTCTTCATTGATAACTACTGAGTTATTTACTATATCATGTAAGGCAAGTTTAACCAACTATTCACTCCTGAATCAGACATATTCAAGCCGCTCAGGATTAAGGTTAAGAAAACTGAACCATTAATGCAGAGTAAAGTTCTAAATAACTGTCATATGTGATAAAATTAATGTAATAGTTCAGCCATAAGCTTTCAGCGGTCAGCTCTCAGCTTTAAAATAAATAATCAGCGCCCCAAGGTGGCTATAAGCATAGATGATTCTGAAACTTTACTGCTTTTTTGCCGATAATATTATTTTACCGGTAGCTGATGGCTGATAGCTGAACGCTTACAAATCAATAAACATTAAGGACTGTACTGTGAAAAAACATACCGGTTTAAACCGTCAGACAGGCTTCACTCTCATAGAACTTATGGTTGTAATGATTATTATCGGTATTCTTGCAGCGCTTGTCACGCCGAGGCTGATGCACAGGGCGGATGAGGCAAGGGTTACAGAGGCGAAAATACAGATAAGAAATTTTGAGACTGCGCTCAGAATGTTTAAAGCAGATAACGGGTTCTACCCCTCTACCGGGCAGGGACTGGAAGCATTGGTCTCTCCGCCTTTGACAGGACAAATTCCGGAAAACTACAGAGACGGCGGTTATCTGGAGAAAAAAACAATATCACCTGATCCATGGGGTTATAAATACATATACATATCCCCGGGTGAGCAAGGCGATTATGATATCATCTCATACGGAGCCGACGGCCTGCCTGGCGGTGACGGATACAATGCCGATATCATCAACTGGGAAATATGAATAAGTCGGCTCGCTGCGGCTTTACCTTAATTGAATTAATCATTGTAATCTTCATTATCTCCCTCGTCACGGCATTAATAATGCCGAATCTCTGGGATACAGGTGAGCGGGCATTGAGATCCGAGGCAAAGCGAATAGGCAATACACTGAGATATGTCTATGACGAGGCCGCAGGCAAAAAGCGGACTTATCTTTTAAAAATGGACCTCAGCGCGGACTCATGGAGTTTTGAAAGCGAAAGGGAATCGCGTAAATTTAAAATGAAGGGAAATGTGATGTTTGAGGATATTATAGTCCCGTCATTAGGCAAAGTCACACAGGGTGAGGTAATACTGAAATTCGGGCCGATGGGGCCTGAGGAGCCGGTCACACTGCATCTGGTTAATAAAGATGACATGGAGTATACGGTTATTTTTAATCATATAAACGGCAGGGTTAAAATTCATGAAGGATACATACTGTAAAGAAAGTGTCGGTGACACGGGGAAACGGAGAAACGGGGACGGGACTATTTTCCTGTCCGGCTTTACTCTTCTTGAGATCATGATTGCGCTTGCGATTATCGGGATTGCGCTTACGGTCATTATACAAACGGTAAATTACCACGCCAATATTATGTATGAAAATACTCTCACTACCCGGATGTTTCAATTAGCAAAGGAAAAAATATATGAGATGGAAATGACCCCTCAAAACTCCGGGGGTGACATTGATAAAACCGGGTTTAAATATGAGAATACGATTACCGGGATAGAGAATTCTAATATTATCGAACTAAAAACAGTTGTAAAAGGATACGGCAGGCAGGTCGTTCTTAATGAATTTGTTATTAAAAAGGAAGATAGCAAAAAGAAAAATGGGGGAAAAAATCGGTAACACGGAGAAGCAGGGAAGCGGAGACGGGAATATTTTTCTGTTTGCCGGAAGTCTCCGTCTCACCGTGTCTCCGTCTCACCGTGTCTCAAAATCCGGCTTTACCCTCATCGAAATACTCATCAGCCTTACCCTTCTCACTATTGTGCTCGGTGCTGTTTACAGCTCATTTTTCTCTGTTCAACGGGCAATCGAGCGGTTTGACAATATATCGCTGAAATATCATGAATCAAGAACAGCCCTTGATATAATAAGACGCGAGATCGAAAGCGCATTAGTTAAAAATCCCCGGACAGAGGATGAAACAAAGAAAAAGGCAGGGTTTGTTATTAAAGACCGGGATATATTCGGCAAAAACGCTTCCTCATTAAATCTTACGGCATTCTCTTTTAAAGGAAGCAATCTGAACACCATCACCTATTTTATAGAAGAAAAAGACGGGAAGCTCGATCTGTTGAAAACAGAATCACCCTATGCCGTGCCGGCAAAAGAATATAAAGTCGAAATCATTGAGGGAATAGAAAGCTTTACTGTTGAAACACTTTTTTATAATAAATGGATAAAGACATGGGACACTGCAAAAACAGGGAAATTGCCCGATATTGTAAGGGTAAGTATCGAGTTTGATGATAACGGCAAAATAGTTAAACTGACTGAATACGCAAGGCCGAGAATCGGGACACAATTGTGACAGAAGACAGAACCCAGAACCCAGAACCCAGAACTCAGAACTCAGAACTCAGAACTCAGAACTCAAGGAGAGGGTGAATTGTTAAATAAAGAAGGGTCTGCTCTGATAATTACTCTACTGCTTATTTCAATCCTCGTTGGTCTTGTAGTGGATTTTGTTTATGATGTATACATTGATTCTTCCTCATTGTCCAACTGGAGCAATGCCCAGAGGGCGTCTCTTATTGCCAGATCAGGACAGAATCTCAGCACACAATATCTTGCATTGGCCAAAGAAAGTTCTTATACATATGTGCGTGAGATAGAGATGCCGGTTCCCGGAGATTTCGGTACGGGTGCCTTTCTGAGCATAAAAATTGAAGATGAAAATTCAAAATTTAATATTAACAGCATAATATATCCAAATGGCATGACTAATGAGAAAGCCCTTTCATCCTTGAAAAAGCTGCTTGAATACCTTAATATTAATCCAAATCTTTCATTGGTGATAGCTGACTGGATAGATCCCGATAAAGAGCCGAGACTTCCGGACTCGGAAGATGTCGCTAAAAATACATTTCTCTGGTCTGTGGATGAGTTGAAATTAATCGAAGGCATGATGGACAAAAACATTTTCGGGAAAATAAGTCCATACATAACGGTTTACGGAAACAACCAGGTAAATATAAATACTGCCCGGCTGCCGGTGCTTGTCTGTCTCAGCCCGGATATGACAGAGGCCCTTGCAAAGCAGATTATTGATTACAGGGAAACCACTCCCTTTGAGAAGACAAGCTCTATCGTCAATGTGCCGGGATTTGAGGCAATAGGGATAAAGATTCTCAATAGGATTACCGTTAAAGGTTCTAATTTCAGGGTAACGGCAAAAGCCACAGTTAACGAGATCACACGAATGGTGGAAAGTGTTATGGATACATCCATGAAAATTCATTTCTGGAGAGAAGGATAAATGAAGACGGCTTTTATTGACTGGACGGAAAAAAATGTAAATTTGTATGTCTTTGAAAAAAAGGCCGGCCGATATTATATTACAGACAGCTCTTCCGTCTCCATAGAAGGTGAACTGAAATCTTCGGATTTAAACTCACTTCCACTTATTGGCAGTGAAAATATCTTTCTGAGCATCCCCCTTGATCTCCTGACCCTGAGGGAACAGACCTTCCCTTTTTCCGACAAAAATAAAATCAGGGACACAATTTCGTATGAGCTTGAAGGCATCCTGCTCGGCAATACGGATGACTACTCAATCGACCACATTGTAACAGGGCAGCTTGATAACGGCAGTAAAGTCCTGGCTGTCTGCATAGAAAAGACAAAGCTTCAGGAGATTATCGATCTGTTTTCATCAGCAGGTCTTGATCCAAAAGTAATGACTTCCCTTGATTTGCGGCTCTCCGGAGGGAAAATTGAGAGTCTTCTTGAAGAAACAACCTCAAGCGCTGAAATCAGGGCAGAGGCTGCCGGAGAAGAAATCCTCAACCCTTCAATAAACCTCCGGCAGGATGAACAGGCTTACACTGGAGACATTGAAAAACTCAAAAAGAAGCTCAGGGTAACCACTGTGCTTGCCCTGATATTATTGTTGATTCTCGGCGCTGCAGTGACTCTCAGACTCGTCACAGCCCAAAAAGAGCATGAATCACTTACAAAACAGATGCACGTAATTTACAGAAATGTTTTTCCCGAGGATAAAAAAATTATTGATATTGAGAGACAGTTCAGGGGTAACCTGAAAAAGTTAAAGGGGAAAAAAGCGGCGCTTGCAGGTATCCGGACTCTCGATATACTTCGCGATATAGCGCTTCATAAACATAAGAACATTACACTCCGTGAATTCAGCGCAGACGGAAAAAATATTATTATAAAAGGCGCTGCAAAATCCTTTGAGGATGTTGAGTCCCTGAAAAACAGTCTTGCACCGGTATTCAGGGGTGTTAAAGTCACGGATTCCAGCGCGACTGCGGATAAAAAGATCAACTTCACAATAATTATGCAGGAAAAAAGAGTATGAAGAGATTAGCAGAAAAAATTATATTCTTTGACAAAACCATATCGGTTTTAGCGGTTGCTGTGACAATAGCCCTCATATTCACTGTTATGTCATTTATATATGCCGGGAATATGGAGAAAAAAAATAACGAACTGAAAACCAGGCTGACCGGTATTCAATCGCTTTCACGGGAGGTTATCCAGATAAAAACCGTTGTCGAATCAAAAGAGAAAAAAATAAGCCTGAGGAAATCAACGGGCGTGGTCTCTGTTTTAGAACAAATACTTAAAAGCCTCGGGCTTGAAGCAAAGGAAATCAAACCCCTGAAGAAAATAAAGGTCAGCGAATTCACGGAAGAAAACGCAGAACTTGAGATACAGGACGTTGACCTTAACAGCATCGTCAATCTCCTGTATAAAATCGATATCTCTCCTTTGCCGATGAAAATCAAGTCTGCGGCAATCAATTCCACATTTGAAGACCCTGATAAATTTATATTAAAACTGACGGTTTCTCTTCTGAGCAGGGGATAAGTAAATCAGAATTCAGGAGTCAGGAGCCAGGAGTCAGAATGAAAAGATTAAAATCAAAATTATTAGAGGCATATTCCATTCCTGCTTCTTCAGGGGTATCTTGAACTATTACGTAAATCCATATAACGCCAGATGATTAAAATCCGCAACATTTTATATGTGGTTGCCGGCATCCCGGTTTTCATAATCCTCCTCTGGTTTTTTGCAGTGCCGGACAATCTGATAGAGGAAAAGATTGAAGATGCTGTGGCAATGTCCGGCAACAGCAACATGAGTCTCTCGATCAGCGGATTGAAAAAGGGGATATTCTTTGCCTTATATGCCGATGATCTCAACCTGAAAATAGACAATAAGCCCGCCTTAAACATCACCGGCTTTGCCGGCAATTTCAGTCCCCGCTATTTGACCGACGGGCGGATTGCCTTTACGATAACAGGCAAAATCGGTACCGGCGATCTGGACGGCATAATAAAACTTCCCCGCAAAGGCAGCATAAAAATAGAACGTGCAGAACTCAGCGCAATTCCCTATCTCACGCAATTCGGCATAAACATTGATGGAAATGTTTATGCCGATATAGACATAAATAATGATATTGTAACAATCACCTTTGAAGTCCCGGATTTAAACATCGACGATACCGGCTCCGTGTTCCCGCTTCTCAATACCTTCCGAAAACTTCAGGGCGCACTCTCGATAAAAGGGAACACCATCAAACTTGACTCTATAAGCCTTGAGGGTGAAAAAGGATTTGCAAGATTAAAGGGTGATATAACAAATGGCGTTATGAATCTGGCTTTAGAACTTATGCCGGATACACGTAAACTTAATGTCATGGAATCCATGCTTATCGGCAAACACATAGTTTCTCCCGGCTATTACATCGTACCCTTTAAAGGACGCCTTCCCTGAACTTCCGAACAGACGGAAACCCCGGCAGTCAGGCTAACTGCCGAATTCAAAGGGGATCATAATGTTTAAAGCAGCAGAATATTTATCAACAGTGAAATAAGGGACTATCCTGTCCTGTCCCGAATAAACCCTGTAAGCGTTTAACAGGGTCTTTGCCAGGGCTACGGAAAAAAGCATATCCTTAGATAACCCGGTCTGCTTTGAAATAGTCAGGGGGTCATAAGCCGAATTATCCTGGCTCACATAAAAGGCATAAAAACAGTACCAGAGGAAATCGGTCCCGCTGTATAACAATAAAGACTTATTATACACGCCGGGGTTTTTCCTGTAATCCTGAAGGGCATGCTCGAACGTCAGGTCGGCAAAAAACTCTCCTCCCATTGTATAAGGCAGTATTGATTTACTGTCCATATTTTTTGCCGTACTCATTCCAAGGAAGAATTGACCGTCCTCTTGTTTAAAAAAGCTCAGGCTGCTCTCTTCCGCGCCTGCATAGTTAGCCACGACTTCATGGCCGAATTCATGCACTGCAAGGTTTGTCAAAAAAGCCGCCCCCATCCGGACTGCATCGCTGAAACTCGACGGGATTATATCGCTTGCTGAAAAATCAAAGGAATTATTTTTTCCTGTTTTTGAAAAATCAAAAGAGATATTGTTTACAAATGAAGGGGTGATATTCCGTCCGGGCATGTATGACAGGAAGGAATTTTGAATCTCCCCTGTCCGGCTGTTTTTATCAGGCCCGCTCTCAGTATTATAAAAATTGTTATAAGCGAATTTATCTCTTCTGCTATCAGTAAAAGCAAATGAAGAAAATCCTGCTTTTTTTCCAGTCACAAGGCTGTTTTGCCTGATAACATTGTCATGCTGAAATGACAATTTAGCCAGAACAAATCTCTCTGTCTTGTAGTCTATTGCATGAGAAGAAGATATCGCCAGCAAAACCAGCGATAAAGCAATGGAAAGTATACTTGCAATCTTGTGCATCATCCACCTCCGGTTTCCCTCAGCCTCAAAACAGTCCACATAAACCGGAAGTGGATATCTCTTCGGCAACCCGGCTATCCTTTTTTTTATTCAGGACCCGTGGCTTTGTGTCCCATGGTTACCCATGGTTTACCTTTGTCGGAAACGTTTTTATAAATTTAATATTTACTATTTCTTCGCAAGAAAAATGCCAAACAAAAAGGCTTTATCTTACAGGGGGTTTACAGATTTATATTGCGCATAAAACGAAACAATTTGCCATAACTGACATATTTTGTCACCGGTTTATTGATATTTGAAGGATTCTGTTTTTTCAGGTAAAATCATATACTCAGAATGTCCGATAATATTTTTATGCAAAAAGCATTAGAACTCGCTGCTAAGGGAAAAGGCAGGACAAGCCCTAACCCCATGGTAGGCGCTGTTGTTGTGAAAGGCGGCAAAATTATTTCCGGTGGTTATCACAGGAAGGCCGGAACATCCCATGCAGAGGTTATTGCCCTGAAAAAAGCCGGTGCAGCAGCAAGAGGCGCAACGCTTTATGTTAATCTTGAGCCCTGCTGTCATACGGAAAAAAGAACGCCCCCCTGTACTAAAGCGATTATCAAATCCGGAATAAAAAAAGTTGTTGTGGCCATGATCGACCCGAATCCCGAGGTGTCCGGCATGGGGTTAAAAGAACTTCAGAGCGCAGGCATCAGGACTGAAACAGGCATTATGAAAGGTGAAGCACAGAGACTTAATGAGGCATTTATTAAATACATTACTGAAAAAGAGCCTTTTGTCATCCTCAAGATTGCGCAGAGCCTTGATGGAAAAATAGCGACTGCCCGGGGCGAGTCAAAATGGATTACCGGCGCTAAGGCGAGAGAACACGTCCATAAGTTACGGAATGAGGTTGACGCACTTCTTGTAGGTATCGGCACTGTGAAAAAAGATAATCCTTCGCTTGACTGCAGAATCCGGGGTGGTAAGAACCCTTATCGAATAATAGTCGACACTTCTCTTCAAATATCTCCCAACGCAAAGGTATTAAAATATAATGATAACAGGACAATAATAGCTGTGACTAAAAAGGCTAAGACACAGAAAATCGATTCTCTCACAAGACACGGCAACAAGGTGCTGGTAGTAAAAGATAAAGCAGGAAAGGTTGATTTGAAAAGCCTTATGAAAGAACTCGGCAGACTTGAAATAACGAGTGTAATGATAGAAGGCGGTTCATCAATAAGCGCCTCCGCCCTGTCAGCCGGGATTGTGGATAGGGTTATGTTTTTTGTAGCGCCGAAAATAATCGGCGGCGTTGATGCAATTCCATCAGTAGGAGGAAAATCCCCGGAGCTTTTAAAGAATGCATTAAAGCTGAAAGATATGCAAACTACCTTTTTTGGTGAGGATATATTGATAGAAGGTCGCTTTTATTAGTTGGGGCGTAACCGTTCACGGGTTATGTTTGTTACGTTTGCTGGTTACAAACAGCGCAATGGAAAGACTAAAATCCCCTCTTGAGAGGGGTGCAGGGGTGTGTTTGCAACGCAAAACATGAAAGAGATCAGACTGGATAAAGACACACACCCCTTAATCCCCTCTCAAGAGGGGAAAACTGATAACCGCCCCCTGTGAACGGTTACGTTGGGGCAGTATGGATGAATGGCTGCTGGAAGTATAAACGCAACCATTGGGTGTGTGTCATTTCCCAGTGCCTTTCATGAAAAGGAATGTTTTTTTGATCGCCTTTACTTGTTTGGCACTAACCTTTGCCCCGTCAGCATATTTTGACCAGTTCATGACCTTTGATATTATTTTTTCAATAATCTCATCCGGTTTTTTGATGTTCATTTTCTTTGCTAACGCAATCATATCAGACCTTCCAATATCTTTCCTTTTACCATTAATGCTCATCTGGTGGTCTTTCATCCATTTGTTTGCCGGGTCATAGGCATATGTAACATCATATGCCGGTGACAGGGTCCATTCTCCGTTTTCATCCATGAGAAAGGATATGTTTTTTGTATGGTCATCCTGGTTTCGGGCAATTACGTTGAAGCACATTCTTCTGAACAACTCTTCAGCATCCCTGTAAGGAAGTCTGAGTTGACGCATGACCTGAAAGGCCTGTTCATATGAATAGGCGGCAGGATCATTGTAGTCAAAATGGGCAATGGCGCAGAGCGTCTGCAAATGAAGTTTTTTTGTTCCCTGACGGTCGAAGCGCCTTGTCATAAAATGGGCGCGCCTGTTTTTTTCAAGAAGCCTGCTGTCCGTCATGTTTATTCCGCATTCTTTTGCCATCAGGTAGTAGGCGTACTCGATCTTCCCGTATCCTTTCGGATCACCCAGTTGCTCATTAGTCACCCCGTCGAACTTGATGATCCAGTAATCGTAATCTTCCAGACCGTCAATCTGCCCGGAGCGAACATCTCCTGTTTTTTCGTTATATGCAATAATGGCTTTCGCCCTGGCGCCCCCCGCTGAAGTTCCAATGCGGATAATGTCCAGCAATCCTTCATCGCTGTTGGCGCTGATTCCGGTTTTAAAGTTTTTCCTCTCACTTAATACATTTTTTGCCAGTTGTACCAGTTTTTCTATTTCAACAGATTTGGAAGAATCATCAAATGCGTGAGTAGCAGGTTTGTATTCCAGTGCGCCCATTCCTCTTTTGCCGGTGTAGCAGAGGCGCTCTACAGGATTAAAGGAGCCGGCATCGCGGCCGTTTCGCGCAAGCCATGCCTCTATTAATTTGTTTCCATATTTATCCGGTAAACTGTCTGCCAGCATTCCCGGCAGGCCTTTATAGGTTTCTTTGTTCAGGTTGGGAAAGGAGAAGATGCTGTTGCTTTTTGATACGTCTTTAATGGACATCATGAATGGGGAGAGGTCCCATTTTCTTTTCGGAAAGTCGGGGTCGAACTCAAATGTAGCATACCCCCTTGAATCATCCCATGCCACCGCTCCGACAAAGACGTTCCATATATTGACCCTGGCTATACTTACCATTCTGATTTTTCTTCCTGATCATCAACGGTCTTTTTTCTTGAGAGGGAAGCTCGTTGGCGCTGCTTTTCCTGCAGTTTGAGCAATTGCAGGGGGCTTATTTCGGGTTCCTCTCTGAAAATATCCAGTATGTCGAGCTTGTCCAGGGCCCGGAGCACCTGCACTACGGTGAGAAGGGTGGCAGCCCTGCCGGCTTCCATGCGGCTGATTGTCACACGGTTCAGACCGGCCACCTCGGCCAGTTTTGCCTGCGTCAGGTTTTTGCTCAATCGCATTTGCTTGAGGCTGTGGCAGATTTCCTTTACAATTGCGGGATCTGCCATAGCAGAGCGGTTTGATATGCTGCTTTCAGGCTTCATAGTTACCTTATATTCCATATAATGTAGCTTTTACACTACAAGGATAGCATGAATTATTTAATAAGTCAAGATGAAATGTAACTGATAGGCTACGTAATTATTGTTAAATATGGTTAATGTAGCTTTAAAGCTATATTAGAAAGATATTTATCGTCTCCAGGGAACATTGAAATCGTTGCGTTTTTCCATATTTTTTTCAACGGTTCATCCCCACGTCTGTGGGGAACATCAGTTTTTGAAACTCCCTGCCCTCAACTTTGACTTCTATAGTTACGCCGCCTGGCAATTGACATCTCCTTTCAATTGAGAGATCAGACAATGCACGTAATAGCATTCGTTGATTATTAGGGTGTTGGCTTGTTTCAGGTTCCTCAATAGCGTAAATAATATCATGTCGTACTTTTTCACGAGCAACCTGCTCAGCTTTTGCACGAAAGAAGTTTAGTAGGATTAACCTTTTCACACCACTTCCTCGTTTGTTAATGGGGATATCGTCATCTCCAGTTATGCTTGCCTTAAACAATGACTCCCACTTTGGTGCTGTAAATTGCGGATTAAGTTGGCTGGCAAGAGATGCATCCATTTCACTTAACTTCTCTAACCTGGATTTTCACGTAAGTAATTAAACTAACATATAGCATCGAAAGATAGCATAATGAGGGAGTCATTTAAGAGTAATAACAAAATTCATTTTTGAGACCCATGGCAATTTGAAGGGGGTATTGATTAACCCGGATTCAAGCAATATCGGATTATTTGCCCGTTTGTTAAGTCTTACTTCTATATCTTTTTTTCCAATTATAATTTTGGCCGGCGTATCAATAAATTTTCT
>BDSY01000020.1 GCA_002897895.1 bacterium BMS3Abin06 | reverse complement strand
GTATTCCGGATTGCGTTTATGTCATTGGGTAATTTCTTCCTGAATATCCTATTGCCATCCTCATCAATTATCCCAAGATAATTGTTGTTGCAATGTAAATCTACTCCTGCGTAAAGTTTCATTGCTGTACCTCCTTTTTTAATTGCAATTTTACAATTTTGCAATTTTTTTGCAAGGCGCCTTCTATTCGGGTGATTGGCTATCAGCGTCCGGGATCGCCATAGCCTTTTATATGATTATCAGGTCTTGTTAGTTGCAATTTTAAATCAAAATTGATAAAACCGGTATATGGCAAGAGCGCTAAGGATAGAATATTAGGAATATGATATCAAAGGTTAATGAGGCAGGTTTTTTATCGTTACGCAGTAGAAGGGGAAATACAAAATCCATGAACTGTTGAAACCTTCCGAAGCAAAACTATACCGGTATATAAAGATAAAAGGGAAAGCAAACCCTTTTGATCCGGAATACCGTGAATACTTTGAAATGAGAAGTCTCTTGTCAAACAGTGTAGCGATATAACAGTGAAAGTTAACAAACAACTGCCGGGTTTTAGTAAAATAGAACCTTACAGGGGCTTGAGCTGTGTGCCGGGAAACTTGCTTGCACAGTTCTTAGGGGGCGACGGAGCCGTGAGCCTCCTGCTCTACCCGGTGTCAAAAAATAAATGGCAGATAATTTGTATAATACATTTCATCATGGCACTGGGTCTCATAAATAAACATGATAGCTTTCGCAGATCTTTAAACGGAAATTCGTGTAGAATTGAGCGTTCAAAGATAGGACAATTCTTAACACCCTCTCCCATCGCACGCTTCATGTCTTCATTTTTTAAGCAAAAACATGAAAATGTGCGTATCCTTGATGCCGGAGCTGGTGCTGGAGTGTTGTTTGCAGCTTGTATTGAGTCACTTATTTCTTCCAATCAAGCACCTTCTTCAATAAGAGTAGTTACATATGAGAATGATGAGAGATTAATCCCTCAACTTCAGGAAACAATAGATAGTTGTAAAATTGCTTGTGAGAAAAAAAACATACATTTTGATAGTGAAATACGAGTCAAGGATTTCATTAAATCTGGCGTAGAATTGGTAGACGAGGGATTATTCAGTGAGAATATTGAAAGGTATACACATGTTTATCTTAAATCCCCCATATAAGAAGATAAATGGGCAATCAGAAACACGGAGATTGCTCAATATTGCTGGAATGGAAGTTTCTAATCATTATGCTGCATTTGTTTGGTTGGCTATGCAGATGTTAGAGTTAGGAGGCGAGATAGTAGCAATCACACCACGGAGCTTCTGCAATGGGCCTTATTTTCGTCGTTTTCGCATTGCGTTGTTGGATTTAATGAGTTTGCAACATATTCATGTGTTTGATTCCCGGAAAAAAGCTTTTGGTGATGACAATGTGTTACAGGAGAACATAATATTTCATGCAGTTCGTGGTTCACAGAAACCTGATAAAGTCGTTATCTCATCATCCGAAGCAGCCAATTTTGACAATACCGATATTCGTAGTGTTCCTTATGGACATGTTGTGTTCCCAAAGGACCGAGATGCGTTTATTCATCTTGTACTTAATGAGGAACATGACCGTGTGATCACGCAGATGGAGGATTTTCGGACATCGCTTGATGAATTAGGTTTAGAAGTTTCGACAGGGCGTGTCGTTGATTTCCGAGCGAGGGAAAATTTGCGACCCCAGCCGGATACAGGGACAGCGCCACTTGTGTATCCCTGCCATTTTCATAATGGTTTTGTGAATTGGCCATCAGACTCAGGGAAGAAACCAAATGCGATAGTTTTGTCTGACATTACTATGAATCTGTTAATTTCAGCTGGCTTCTATGTTCTAACAAAGCGTTTCACGGCTAAGGAAGAAAAGCGTAGAGTAGTTGCTGCTATCTACGATCCGCAGCGTATTACATCTCAACTTATTGGGTTTGAGAATCATTTAAATTACTTTCACTCCAAAGGAAGAGGTCTATCACAAAACCTTGCAAAAGGGTTAGCTATATATTTAAATTCATCACTTTTCGACCGGTACTTCAGATTATTCAGCGGACATACTCAGGTAAATGCCACAGACCTTAGAAGAATGAGATATCCCTCTCGTGATCAATTAATGCGTCTTGGTTCACATGTTAAACATCAGTTTCCAGATACAGCAGCGGTTGATTCACTCCTTCAAAAGGAATGCAAAGTTAATGGGTAAAGCGGATATTAGTAAAACCGACATAAAAATTCGGGAAGCTTTGGAAATATTGAAGGCACTTGGCCTACCTCGACAGCAACAGAATGAGCGATCTGCATTAACTCTTCTTTCATTGCTGAACTTAAAGCCAAATAGTGCATGGAAGAATGCAAGTGATGCCGGGCGTACACAGAAAAGTACAGTGAATGCAGACCAGCGGTGTCGTTTTGGTTTTGAACGGTTTTTATTTTAAAAAGGTTTCGAGCATGATAATATCCTACAGGTCTGCATCACTGACTCGTTATAAGAGAGAAAAATGACAGATAAAAACAAAAAATGGATAGATGCAAAAAAGAAGTTTCGCTTATCTGATACTCACATTCAAATGGCACGAGAACTCGGAATGAATCCAAAGAAATTCGGAAGCCTTGATAATCATAAACAAGAAAGATGGAAAGCTCCATTACCTGAATTTATTGAAGACATTTATTTCAAAACATTCAAAAAAGAAACACCCGATGTTATTAAAAAATTAAAATGAACTTATAAAATGTTTGAACAGACTTTTAAAAACATAGACGGCATACTGCATAAAGATGCCGGATGCAGTAGTGAACTGGATTATGTAGAACAAACCTCATGGGTGTTATTTCTAAAATATCTTGATGATTTAGAAAAAGATAAACAGGCAAAGGCCGATTTATCCGGCAAACCCTATACTCCTATAATTTCCAAAGAATACAAATGGGAAAAATGGGCAGCTCCTAAAACCAAAGAGGGAAAACTCGATCATCACAAAGCATTAAACGGCGATGATTTAAAAGATTTTGTAGACCTGAAGTTAGTTCCATATTTAAAAAAATTCAAAACCTCTGCCGAAAGCCCCGACACCATTGAATATAAAATCGGTGAGATATTCAGCGAATTAAAGTAACTACTCAGGTGCAAAGTGGCAAAGGCACATAGGCACAAAGGGTTACAGAAATACAGGAAAAGTTTTTCATCCTTTTTTTCACTTTGTGCCTTTGCTACTATGTGCCTTTGTGCCTACCGGAGTAGTTACCCGAAAAAATAAATATAGACTCCTGAATATCATATTCAGGCCCTCTATGACATTATCAAAAAGAGAATTTATGTATATTAAAAAATATTTTGCTGATATTTATTTATTTTATGGTAAAATAATTATATGGACATTGATGCGAGACGGCATGAAAGAATAATCGTCAATATCCGGGCGGAGCTTGTCTGCGGAGACAGGCGATATGCCGGTTCCATAGAAAATATTTCTCCCGGAGGTGTATATGTCGTCACAGCTCCCACAAAGTCCTCCCGTGACTTTGCTCCTGCTTCAGTGCTTGAGCTGAGATTTAAATTTCCATCCGGAGAAAAAATGAATCTGCATTGCGTAGTAAAATGGTCATATTCGACTCCGCCTCATGGTTTAACCAACAGCGTTGGACTGGAAATAACAGACCCGCCTTCAGCATATAAAGAATCCCTTAAAACTCTTCTGTAATTTTCATCAACTTCGCTCCGGAGTTGATGAAACCAAGCCTTGTATTGCTTGTAAACTTTGTGCCTATGTGCCTTTGTCCCTGAGCAGTTACTACAGTCTTATCAATTTCGCACTCAGAGAGCTCCCCGTGATATACAACAATGCCACTGACGCAGGCAGTCCGGATCTGCGCGGACCAGCGCTGCCTGGATTTACATAAAGCACTCCGCCACGCTTCTTTATGGAAGGTCTGTGTGTATGGCCGCTTATTACAACACTAATTTCAGATACTGCCGGATCTAAATCAAGTCTGTTGATATCATGAAGCACATAAATTGAATTATCATTTATTGTGACAACCTCTGTCACAGGCAGTTTATTCGGCTGGTTCTCATAATCCATGTTGCCCCGCACTGCAACAAGCGGCGCCGTATTCCCGAGTTCCCTTAACAAAGTGGGGGTACCTATATCTCCTGCATGAATTATCAGGTCAACACCCTGAAAAACATTAACTGCCCCGGGCCGCAGAAGGCCGTGGGTGTCCGATATAATCCCGATTGTATGCTCGTTTTTATCATGCATGTCTAATTTTCATTACATTTGCTTATTATCATATAACGGGTCTTTCATAATATGCTGTTTAAAAGTAATATATAGTACTGATATTTTATCAGTGCCGATAATTTTTTTGTAGCCAGATGAAACCAAAAGGAGGCAGCCATTACAAGGTCAGGTCCGGATTATGATGAAAAGCGGTTTTTTTGCCGCATGTCGGTTACTGCTGAATTGACTTACAACATGCCTGGTGAGGATAAGACCCATAAGGGGCAATGCAGGAATCTGAGTCATTCGGGAATTCAATTTGAGACGGATAAGCCTTTGCAGGAAGGAACATCTCTGGAAATAACCATAGATACCAAAAGCGAAAAATTCAGACCTATGAATGCAATAGTTGAAGTACTCCGCACAGAATCATCAGGGGATAATGAATATAAAATTGCGGGGAGGATATTAGAATATAAATAGCAGTCGACAGTCGACAGTCAACTGTTGACTGTCGACTGTTTTTTTCCCTCTGCTATATGCCGCATAAACTCAAAATCCTTTTTGCTTCTCTCAGTCATTCTTTCATCAATCTCTTCTCTGGTCAAACCCATTAATATCCTGTATGCATTGTATTTGCTCTTGCAGAAGTAGATGTCAAAGGGGTCTCTTTTACCCTCTGTTCTATAAATCCTTATTCCGGGGATATCATCTTTTTGTATATACTCAAAGTCCATGTTTACAAGAAGAGGCTCTATATCATATTTGTTCTGCCAGGGGATGCATGCGCCCTCCATTGTAAAATCCGTATCCATTATTGACCTTATTTTTTCAGTAACGCCTCCTACGGACAGAATAATCTCACCTGTTAATGAACCCGTTAAAGCATATTTCTGATTAACCGGCTGCTGGATATAATCCGATATCAGACCTGCATCCATTGCAACAGATGCGCTGTCGCCTTCAACGCCGTCATGGGCCTGGATATATTCGATGTGCATTTCATATCCAGCATACGGGGCTTCTACCTTACGCAGGAGCTTCTTTATCGATGCCCTGACATTTTGCGCGGCAGCCTTCGCAATATCGCCTATCTTTCCCGGTGCAGTAATAATATCAGACCCCCCGGTGTTTATCTGGCAGTGAATGGGCAGGGGCAGGCCGAACATCTGTCCGCCTGTGCCTGAGCGTATTACGGCAAGGCCTACCACGTAGCCTATGGCATCCGTCATGGATGCTATGTATTTTTTCAGGCCTTTTTTATATTCAATTATTTCTTTGGAGATCGCCCCTTCAAGGCTTAAATGTTCCTCAAGAGCCCTCCTTATATGTTCCGGCCCTACAATCTCCGAATTATCAATTATCGCATCAAGTTCAGCTGTTTTGATAATGCCGTTAACCGGCCTCAATACACAGCTTAATTTGCCGTCCGAGCTGCGGCAGCGCAGCTCTTTAATGATCTCCGCCACAGCGCTCCTCGAAAATTCACGCACTTCAAGCCTGTAATCCGCGGGAAGCCTTTTGCCGAATATCTGTTCACTCCTTCTCCTGACTCCTGCGTGACCTTCCTTCTTCAATACCTCGCCCCATGTATCGTCGAATTCAGCCTTCAGGTTGTTTATCTCCTGTTTGATATACCGGGCAACCTGTCGTATATGCTCCGCTGTTTCCGGCACTGCGCTTTCCATCTGGATAATTTCGCCTTTGTCTTCTATCCTGCTCAGAAAGGCTCCGTCTCCCTCTTCCTGAAGGTGTCTTAACGTGTCGTGGTTGCAGCAGGCAATGATGATATTATCCGCCCTGAGATAATTTTCCGACCTGTCGGCTGCTCCGCTTCCTGTATTTTTCCCGCCCTCCAGGATATATTTTTTGTTCTGCATGATCTCGAGCAGGCTCGACATATATCTTGTTTTTACCAGGGTCTTCAGTTCATCGATGTAAATTATCGGCGCCTTTGCATGTGCGCCGAGATAAGTTCTCCTGTGTATGGGTGTTTGCAGGTTCCCGGACTGATAGGGGTCATGCCTGAAACCCCCTTTCATATTCCTGGCGTCAGGCTCGGATACGCTCACCATAAGGTTCGTCTCTTTCCGGGGGTCATAAATAACCTCCGGCACCATATCTGAAATATGCTTGAC